>DISP01000214.1:0-9264 GCA_002421995.1 Bacteroidales bacterium UBA6207
TTTTTTTTTGTGAAGCATTTTTTTTCTGAAAATTCTCAAAGCCAAACCTTTAAGTGAACAATCTAAACAGTAATTTGTATTTTTGTTGCAATCTTTACACACACAGATGAAAAAAATTTCCATATTCTTTTTTGCAGTGCTCCTGTATGGCAGCACTTTAGCCCAGAATCAAAGCGTTTATAAAGGCCGTGCTGAAGCCTTTTCACGTAAAAGTATAAACAGTATGATGGCCGAGGAAGATACCTGGCGGAGTCTATACAATGAAGGAATTAAGCGCCCAAATCCAAATCTCATTGACACAAATATTCCTGTTGATACAACAATTGTAACCGATCGTGAGATTCTTTCGGGCGAACCTCAATACCGTATGCAGGCTGTCTCGCCACTGCCTGATACAACCTTCGAAGGTTTGTATGATTCAGGTAACAGCATTCCTCCCGATGTGAATGGTGCGCCGGGGCCTGATCACCTGATGGTTACGCTTAACACAGAGGTACGCATTCAGGACAGACTGGGAAATCCGCTTAAAACGCTTTCGCTTGGGCTATTCTGGAACAGCCTGCCGGGCTCAGGCACTTTTGACCCGAAGATATTGTATGATTTTACCGAAGATCGCTGGATATTCGTTACCTGTGCCGGTAGCGAAGCGGGCAATTCGCGTCTGTATATGGGAGTTTCAGCAAATTCTGATCCCATGGGCGACTGGTATTTGTATTCCTACATCACAGACCCCCAAAACCAGGTATGGTTCGACTATCCGAGTATGGGATTCAATGACAAATGGATAGTGGTTTCCGGAAATATGTTTGGCAATGGCAGTTACAGGACAGTTTATGTTTTTGATAAACATGCCATGTACAATGCCGAAGCTGAGCCACAATACACGCGCTTTACGACCACACAGGGATTTACGCTGGTGCCTTCAATCACTTATGACGACAATGAAGAAAACATCTACCTGATTGCTGCCGGCAACGGAAACCAGGGTGGAAACGGTTACATCACACTTTTCAAGGTCACCGGTGAGCTCTCAAGCCCACAGTTTAGCCTTGTCGGACAAATTGGAACCAACCAGACATGGGCCGGCAATGTAAGCGGCAGCGGCGACTTCCTCCCTCAGCTTGGATCGAACGAGTTGCTCAATGCAGTGGATCACCGCATGGAAAACGTGATCATGCGCAACGGAAGCCTTTGGGCTGTACATCACGTGTTTTTGCCGGCAAACAACCCAACACGCACTGCAGTTCAGTGGTGGAACATTACCCCCACAGGTAGCATCATACAGCGCGGCAGGGTTGACGATCCCAGCGGCGTGATGTCATACGCTTTTGCAACCATCGCTGTTAACAGTTTCAACGATATGCTAATCGGGCATGGTATCTTCTCCCAAAACCAATATGCCGGCGCAGGCTATTCGTTCCGCGCCACCGGCGATCCCCTTAATCAGACCCGTGCACCTTATCAATACAAAGATGGCCGCGCACCCTATTACAAAACCTTTGGAGGCGGCCGTAACCGATGGGGTGATTATACTGCAACAATGCTCGACCCTGTGAACAGTGTTGACTTTTGGGTATTGCAGGAATATGCCGAGCTGCCTTCGGGTGGCGACAGATGGGGCACCTGGTGGGCATACGTTCGCATTCCTTTTGCACCCGTAGCTTCGTTTAAGGCCAATGAAACACTGATACCGCTCGGCGAACAAATCAATTTCACTGACCTTAGCGTGGGTGTTCCGGGCAGCTGGCAATGGACATTTGAGGGCGCGCAACCAACATCTAGCACATCGCAGAACCCTGCTGGAGTAACTTATCCCGCCGAGGGAACTTTTGATGTAAGCCTTACCGTTTCAAATGATTTCGGCTCAAATACCATCCTTATGGAAGACTATATCACAGTGAGTGCAAGTCTTCTCCCGGCAGTTTCTTTCTCAGCTGATAAGAATATTGTTTGTACCGGTGAAATAGTCAGTTTTTCTGACGCAACACAATATATGCCAAACAATTGGGAATGGCAATTCACCCCTTCAACAGTAAGCTTTGTCAATGGGACAGACCAGTTCTCGCAAAATCCACAAGTCGTTTTTGAAGAAAGCAACAGCTATTCTGTTACCCTGACAGCAGCAAATTTGAACGGCAGTGCCCAGAGTACTGTGTTCGACATGGTGAGAGCAGGGGGTAGGGATGTGCCGCTTGTTGAGCGTTTTGATGTGAATGGCTTCGACGATCAGCAATGGAAAATCCAAAATCCTGACCTTAAAAAGACATGGGATATTGTGGAAGTTGAAGGGCTCAACGAGACAACCAAAGCCGCCCGCTTAGACTTTCTTACTTATTATGCCATCGGTGAAAGAGACAGGCTTATAAGTCCGCCGCTCGACCTGCGGAATTTCAATCAGATGAGTCTTGGATTCAAACATGCACACGCAAAACGGATCCCACAAATCAGCGACTCACTCATCGTCCTGATTTCAGACAACTGTGGACAAAGCTGGACCAGACTTTTTGCTGATGCCGAAAACGGAAGCGGAAACTTTGCAACGCATCCTCAGTCCGAGGGTTTTGTGCCGCAAACACGCGAAGACTGGTGTGGTGCAGGATATGGAGCCCCATGCATTGAACTCGATCTGAGCAACTGGGCCGGAAAAGACAATGTCAGGATTGCTTTTGAGTCATATAGTGGTTATGGAAACCCGCTTTATCTAACTGATATAGAAGTGAGTGCAACGGTTAAGCTGGAGGAGCTGACAAAAGCAGAAGCGCTTCAGATCGCACCAAATCCAGTGAAAACGAGCATGATAGTCACACATGCCGGCACAGGTATTTTTGATGAGATTCAGCTGTTCAATACCGAAGGACGACTTGTGAAGCAGTGGAGTAAAGTGCAGCAAAACAGCAAATTGAATGTCGAAAAACTTCCTTCAGGTGTATATACTGTTCGCGTTGTAACCGCCGGAAAAGAGCTGAGCGCAACCATTGTGAAAGAATAATTTACTGTGCATGAAAACCCTGCGTATTTTAGCAATTACAGCTTTTGTGCTTGGTAGCCAGCTTGCATTTGGTCAAAAGTGGGTACCTGAAATCATTTGCGCAACAGATACGTTGGTGGTTGAACCGCTTCGGTCAATGAAAGAGGCTCCGGACAAAGTTTCATCTGAAGTCAAATATCCCTACAGAATTGTGCAATGCCGAACCCGCTCTGAGGTGGGTTTTCGCCTCGATTTTGCTGTCTCAGGCTACCGCTACAAAGACGAAACAGCCGAATGGATTGGACAACACGGGTCTCCTGCTTTTGGATTTATTATGGTTTATGACAAAATAAATGCCGGTATGCGCTTCAAGCCCTGGACAATCAGTCCGCTGAAAGAGCTGTCGCCATCGGGTGAAACAGTTCCGGTAACAGCCAGGATGAATGTTATTAAAATGGACTATGTAGCAGGCTATTCGTTTGATTTTGAAAAACGTTTTTCTGTTGAACCATATATCGGCTATAACAGGTCATCCTTTAATGTCATCAATGAGACTGAACTGGATCAAAAGTTCAACATCCGCAAAACCGGGGGGCTGATTGTTGGTACTACGCTAAACAAATATTTCCCCATGAACAACTATAACTACATTTCGGTGTTTGCAACAGTTGCTTATGGATTTGTTGATTATAAAATAGTGCATCCGGCGCTTGGAAACAATTACTTTGAATGGTCGGTGGGCATTGCAGTTAAAACCTATGCCACCAAATTCTTTAATAAAAAGGTGGATTAGCCGTTTTTTCAAAACTTTCCCGAAGCAACTGATGCAAACCTACGGCATCGGTTGCTTCTTTTTTTAACCCTCTCCGTTGTTTGCGCGATGTCCTCACAGATGATCCTTAATAATGTATAAGATACAAAATATCAATACATTATCTTGTTCAAGCTGCATAATAAATTCGAACGCACAATGCATTATGTTCTGATTCTCGCACTAATCGGACATGGTTTTTTTGTTGATTTCGGCAAATAAATGCAACGATTAAATCGTATTTAACATCTCGGAAATGTTAAAGTAATGTTAATTAATTTAACTTTACGCATTATAGTTCCCGCCAGGCTCAGACAGCCATTGAGGAGAATTTATTTAGTAATGAAGCAATTAGACAAAACGCACAAGCTAACCATTGAGAACTTTCGTTTGAATAAAAAGTTATTTTTATTCGCTCCTTTATTGTATAAATCACCTGAAATTACGCTTCTCAAGCAATTTGCAATCATAATCTTGGGTATAATTGTTTTCTCAACATCATTAATGGCAGGTGATACGATTCAGCTTCCGGCCAATCAGTTCTTCAGGGATATCGAAAAGCAAATAATTCTGTCCAACACCGATTGTGATTTTATCAATACCACCTGGCCGGGCTTCAAAACACATCTGCGTATGCCGGGTAGCGACAGCCTCTTTGTTTTCACAAATCCGGTTAATCTTATCGAAAAAGGAGTAGGATACGAAGTGATGGCTGAAAACAAGCGCCAGACTTGCTCTGTTTACTTTACCGCATTACCGGTTGTCAACATCCGGACAAATTATGTGATTCCCGACGAGCCCAATGTGCTTGCCCATTTTTCTATTGTTGAAACAGATCACAACTATCTCGAATCGTATGTTGGAATTCAGTACCGCGGAGGCTGGTCACAGTCTTATCCGAAAAAATCAATGGAGATTGAGTTTTGGACAGATACCACCGGAACAGAAACTGTAGATTACTCTTTGCTTGGCCTGACGTCTGATGATGACTGGAACCTCAATGCCATGTATAACGAGCCTCTCCGTGTCAGAACCATGACAAACAATGAACTTTGGAGAAAAATCAATACGCTGCACTACCAAAGTCAGGAGCCTGATGCCATCAACGGAGTGAGGATGAAGTATGTTGAGCTCTTTCTGAACGGGCAATACAGGGGAGTTTATAGCCTGGGTGAGAAAGTAAACCGCAAACAACTGAAATTGAAGAAGTTCAATGGAAGCATCAGGGGCGAACTTTACAAGGCAACCGAGTGGGGAGGTGCTGTCACTTATACGGCCGTTACACCTTTCAATAATGACACCTTGTTTTGGGATGGTTTTGAGTATAAGCATCCTGAAGAACTAACCGACTGGACAAACCTGTACAATTTTGTTGACTTTGTGGTCAATGCACCTGTTGACATTTTCTATCTGAACTATCAGAATTATGTAAACAAACAAAGTGCTGTTGATTATTTTATTTTCCTGAATCTGATGCGGGCCGAAGACAACACCGGCAAAAATATCTTTGTAGCAAAGTACAAAGCCAATGATCCTTACTTTTTTGTTCCTTGGGACCTCGACGGAACCTTTGGTATAAGGTGGGACGGATCGGTCATTAATATTACGAACGACCTGCTGACAAACGGACTCTATTCGCGTCTTATACATGATTGCCAAAACAATGGCTTTTATTGCACTTTAAAGTCAAAATGGCAAACCCTTCGTGCCGGGCCAATCACCCACGATTCACTCATGAATATGTTCCTTGCCAACAATCAGCAACTTATCGAAAATGGAGTTTATGAAAGGGAAACAATCGCATGGCCCGAATTCAACTATGCCACTGCAGGTTTGGAGTATATGTCTGAATGGATAACTAACAGACTTGCTTATCTTGACCAAAAGTTTAACGAAGCTTGTGTGTATGTTGCATTGCCTGAAACATCACAATCAGCTGCAATAAAACTGATTCCAAACCCGGCGAATGATTATTTTGTGGTTTTTTCGGACAAAGCCATTTATAATCAGGTTAAAATCTATGATGCTTCAAATCTGTTGGTTGCACAAATTGAAACAGCGCAAAGAACAGAGCCGATTTTTATCGGGCAATTGAAACCGGGAGTTTATTTTGTAGGTCTGTTTGACAATGGACAATTAATCGGGATGTCAAAACTGATAAAGCATTAATTTCTGATTTCCCTTACTGACCCAAACCGTAATCAGTAGAAGATGTGTTGTTTGAGTTTAAAAAAAGACACATTATAGCGTTCAATGCTCCTTGTGAGAACCAGAAATATAAGAATTTGGTTTTCCCTTGTTTATGAATTAATTTTACAAAAAAATTGACGAAATTCCTGCCTTTTCACTTGACTTAAGGGCAAAAAACACTTCATCTTCAAAACATCGAAAAATGAAAAAGCTTTTACTATCGCTTGGGATTCTATTCTTTGCCTCGCAACTTATTTCGCAGGCGCTGATAATCAATCACAATCACACAAAAATCAATCTTATTCCACAATCGGCAATCGAAGCCGCCAAATCCGATTTGCACATTGCATACGGGCATACTTCGCATGGCAGTCAGCTTACCGAGGGTATGGATGGGCTGGTTGGCTTTATGAATGCCAACGGCTACCCACATAATCTTTATGCCTGGTCGAATGGAGGAGCAAACGGAAGCCTTGATCTACATGATTATGCCATGGCCGGCGATGTGGGTTATTATCCCGAATGGATGAATAACACCCGAGCTTATCTCGGATTGCCCAATCAGTTTACGGGCAGAGGTACAGGTGCAAACGCAGATGTCAATGTGATTATCTGGTCGTGGTGTGGTCAGGTGGAAGAGAAATATGCTTCCGGTGCTTTGATAACAGAGTATTTTAACCCGATGCAACAGCTCGAAACCGATTATTTTGGGATAAAATTTGTGTATATGACCGGCCACCTCGACCATTGGGATGATGCGATGAACAAAGCTGCTAATCAAGCTGTCAGAGATTTTTGCAGTGCTAACAACAAAATTCTGTACGACTTTGCCGACATCGAAAGCTACAACCCCGACATGACCCACTTTCCTTATTCAAATGACGATTGCAGCTATTACGGTGCATCTGGAAATTATCTAGGAAATTGGGCATTGGAATGGCAAAACACACACCAGGAAGGCGTTGATTGGTTTAATTGCGGGGCTGCTCACAGCTGGCCGCTGAATGCCAACCAAAAAGCGTATGCAGCCTGGTGGCTCTGGGCAAGGCTGGCAGGGTGGGATCAATCTTTTACTTCAATACAAAAGCCGGAAAACCAAGACAAGTGGCGTTTTTTCCCTAACCCAACAACGAACCATATAACAATTGAATGGCAAAATCCTGTCAATCATGTTGTTGCTGAAATATTTGATACCTTCGGTACATGCGTTCTAAGTGAGCATTTTGATGAAAGTTCAAAACACATTTTACGTTTCGATCAAATCAAAAACGGCCTTTATTACCTTAAAGTGGGGGATGGGCAATCGTTTTGGAGCGAAAAGCTTGTTGTTCAGCAATAACCAATTGATTTTCTTTATTCTAATGGATTGCTCACAGCTCCAATAAACAGCAAGGTATTGCTGGTTCTTTCGCGAATGGCGAATACAAAGGGACGGTTGGCAACAAACATTGGCCCCATGCTCAACTCATTGATGCCAACAGTTGTGACAGCAGCAGCCTCGGTGCCTTCTTCATTCACTTCGACAAAGGTGTTTTGTTTCACAAAGTCAACGTAAAGATCGCCGTCCGAGATGTTTCTCAGGTTGGCTGTGCCCGGCATAAATGCATCGGTCATCCCAAGCTGCTTGAGTTCGTCGTTAAGGAATTTTTCATAGTCGAACTTAAACTTTGGAAGAGAAACCATCACTTCGTTCCAGTTTGAAGCATCCAGGGTTGTCGTAAGCTCCTGCCACTCCTGTGAACCAAAGCTTTGATAAAAATCTGCCAGCTGACCCGAAGGCAAAATCACGACCATCGAAAAGTTCTTTCGTCCGTAAGGAATCTCAACGGCTTCCCAGTTGGCAGCGCTGTGATAGATTGCCTTCATATCTGTTTCATTCATCGTTGGAGCCTGAACCACAGTTCCATTGGCAAGCGTAAACGATTGATTGGTAGTGTTTGCTTTATCAAATTTTTTTGTCCACTCACCCTTAAAATACAAGGCATTCATCAAAAACATCACTGCATCGGTATCAATTTCTTCGAGCACCTTCGTGATTTTTGCATTTGTATTGTCAGAAGCCCATTTGTTTATTGTTTCAATGCTTTGCGGGTCAGCGAAATTGAGAGCCTGAATGTTGGCATCAAAACTTGTTTGCATGGCAGTGAGAAATGGTGGCTTTGCCTCAAATCCCTGACGGTAAAAAACAGCATTCGACAACGCCAGATTTATTGTCTCATCTGCAGCAAGCAATTGGCTTACAAGCTTTTGGTAGGATTGATTCACTTCGTCAACGGGCATATCCGCCGGATAGCCCAACATCTGATGAATTTGCTCATAAGTATTCTCCTGACAGCCATTGAGCAACATCGTTAAAGCTACGCTGGCACTCAATGGTGAGAGCATCAGATTTCCGGTTTCCTGCGTGGCAACTTCCTTGAAAAACTGAATGCCAAACGCATTGTTTTGCACGATCAACGCGGCAGTTTTCTCATTTACTTCGAGAATAACAGGCTCTTTTTCAGTTTGATTGTTGTCCTTTTTGCACGCAGTCAATACGGGAAGGATGATTGCAAAAGCAAGAATTAAATGGATCGTTTTCATTGCTATGATGTGTTTCAATGTAGATGAAAAATAACGGAACAAAGATGTGATTTATTACTGAAAAGTTGCACAATGCAATAACACAGGGAATTAATTACTCAGAGCCAAATTTTATGACGGATTGCAAATCCCCACTTATAGGGATTGAGGGGCATTGCAGACTTTGGGAATTTTGCAGAAAGAAAATACATTATCTCGTTTCTATGAAAAAATTACTATTACTCTTGTTTGTCGTAATACTTTTGTTTCAGGCAAATGCGCAGGAAAAAACCGATGCCATGTTATTTGGCGATGTGAAATCAGCAAAAACAAGAGAGCATCTTCCTTTTGCAAGTGTGGGTGTCAAAGGCACTTCGATCGGCACAATTGCTGATGCCTCGGGCCACTTCAAGCTTGCCAATCTGCCAATCGGTAAACTTACAATTGTTGTTTCATCCATGGGATATAAAGCACTTGAAAAAGAAGTTGTTATGGAAAAGGGAAAGGCTGTAACAGTTTTTTTCGACCTCGAAGAGGATGTGTTGAATCTGGAGCAGGTTGTGGTAACAGGAACACGTACTGAGCATTTTATTAAGGATGTTCCTGTAAGAACCGAAGTGATCACTGCCAAATCAATCGAAAACAAAAATGCAAGCAATATCTATCAGGCGCTGGAGGGTGTGCCGGGTATCAGGGTCGAAAACCAATGCCAATACTGCAATTTTACGATGGT
>DISP01000214.1:9386-15545 GCA_002421995.1 Bacteroidales bacterium UBA6207
ACCAATGCCGGTTTCGGTTTTTACGTTGACAATGCCTTTTTGAAAAACGATAAACTCATCATCCGCGGGAAATCTGTTTTTGAAAAACGCGAGGGCGGCACCATGACAGACGATTACTATCGGAATCCACTGACCGATGGAACCGAAAACATTACCACTGACCGCTATGAAGCTTCGGTGAGTTATGACAAACGCATCAAAGACAGGTCGGGAATCAATTTCAATTTTGCGTATGTGAAACACGACCGTAATGCCACAAACGATTCATACCTTGGAGATTATATGGCAACACATGGCGACAGCGTGCCTGATTTGCGCAATATGCGTCCTTATCTCGCTGATGAAAACTCGTTTACGGCCACCCTGTCTTACAATACAAAAGTCGGGCAACACAGTTTGATTGCCGGTGCACAAAGTTTTTATGACAAACTTGAAGAATCGGGGATGTATGTCGTGGTTGATGAAAACAGCTCCTTTTTAGGCCAATCCTATCGTTCGGTAGGCATCAAATCAGCGCGAGAGTTTGGGCTTTTCATTCAGGATGAGTGGGCCATAAGCAATAAACTAATGTTGGTGCCCGGCGTGAGGCTCGATTTTCATAAGTCAGGCGAAGAATATACGGCTGATCAACAAGTTTTCGTTTCAAACAGCTTCCCAAAGACCGATTTCTCTGAAACTGCTGTCAACCCGCGCGTGGCAGTAAAATACGAACTGACTGAAAAAATCACCCTTCGCGCCAATGCCGGAACAGGCTTCAGAGCTCCTTACGGCTTCTCCGAAGACCTGCATCTGTGCAGTGGATCGCCCAGGGTTTGGAAATCATCCGACCTGGAAGCAGAAACATCGCTTAGCTACAATTTCTCTGCCGATTACTATGGCAAAAAAATAAGAATAAGCACCAATCTTTTCAGAACCGATCTCAAAAACAAAATCGGATTCACCGATGCCGATGCCAATGTCTCTGCACTTGGATACGATTACCAATGGAAAAATATTGATGACGCCTTTGTGCAGGGTATTGAACTTTCAGTGACAGCAAATCTCGCCGAAAAGCTGGATATGGTAATTGACTTCACGGCTAATCAAGGCAAATACAAACATATACGTGAGGATTGGGCAGGCACAAGCTGGGAAGAAGAGAGCAAGTTTATTTCCCGTTTCCCGATAACAACAGGTAATATTAAGTTTGAATACAGCCCGGGCACCTGGTCTTTCGCTGCAACCGGCAATCTTCAGGGATCAATGTATATTGATTACTATAACAGCGAAATTGATCAGATTCAGGGCGATCAAAGCAAAATCAAACACACTGACCCTTTTATGCTGTTTAATGCACGCGCCTCAAAACGGATTGGTATCTTCAAACTGTATGCCGGTGTGAACAATATTTTCAACTACGTGCAAGACGAGCGCCATTTGGATGATGCAGCGTTTATGTATGCTCCGGTGTATGGAACGATGGTTTATGCAGGTGTTAATATTGATATAAAACACTAATTTTCAATAAAATATTGTTCTCTTGAATGTGTTAACTCAGATTATTGGTTGGTTTAATATTTTCAATTTGGTTATCAAAAAAGCCGGTTTCCCGGCTTTTTTGTTTTACCAATTCTTGTATGTTATTGCTTAGTTTACATTTATTTTAACCCATGATATTGTAGCCGCCATCCACATGACGAATTTCGCCTGTGATGCGCGTTCCGGGTCTGAATAAATGAACAACTTCTCTTGCTAAATCCAAAGGAGCAGCATTCCCTAACGGACTCACTTCATCGGAAATCTGCAGGTCGTTTTCATGCAGCGTGGCGTTTCCTGCCTTGCTGCCCATATAAGGCGAAAACCTGACGGCATTTACTCTAACGCCTTGTTTTCGGCCAAGTTCATCAGCCAGTTCCACAGTAATACGTTCGAGTGCCGCCTTTGCAATACTGATATTTCTGTAAGGATGAAAAGTCACTTTGGCGGCTGCAATATAGCTAATTGAGCAGATAGACGCTCCCTCGGCCAATACATTGTGTTTCACCAGAAAATGGGAAAGACGCACGAGTGAAAATGCGCTAATCTCCATTGTATCAGCAAACTCGTCCTTGGTTACTTCAAGCAAAGGTTTCACCTCTTTTTGGCGAATGGTCTTATCCATCGCAATGGCATGAAGAAAACCGTTGAGCTTAATCCCTTGTTCCGAAAGACCCAGTGCAAAAGCCTCCATGCTCTCATCAAGCGAAACATCGAGTATGGCAGTTGGCGTATGACCCAGCTCTTGCTGCACTGCCAACTGAAAATCACTGTAGCTGCGCTGCAAAAAAACCTGGGCTTTTTCTGAAAGTCCCTTGTGAAAGCTACTCAGGCCAAGGCCGGTACAAATCACTTTTCCTCCATTTGCGATAATTTCTTTAGCCACATACATGGCCAATGAATTGGCATCAGCGATGCCGGTGATGAGAAATATCTCACCATTGAAAATTTGTGTATTCATAACAATTGTTTTTTTACCATTTATAAAGCGCTGTTCCCCAGGTCCAGCCGGCACCTACAGCTGCAAAAAGCAGAAGATCGCCTCCAGAAAAAGTTCCTGCGCGGTGCACCTCATCCAACAGTATTGGGATCGTTCCTCCCGAAGTGTTGGCATATTTATCCATATTGGTTTTAACCTTTTCAAAAGGCATCCCAACACGCCTTGCAATATCCTGCAAAATCCTGATACTTGGCTGATGCGGAATCAGATAATCAACCTGATCAACAGTTAATGAATTCTTGCTGAGGATTTCTTCAATACACTCCGGCACCACCTGAATTGCCGTATCATACACGGCCTTTCCATCCATTCGGAACGTATGTAGTTTATTGGCAACAGTTTCAGCGCTGGCAGGCATCTCTGAGCCTCCTGCAGGAATACTGAACCCTTCCTTACCTTTGCCGTCGGAATGAAGCACGAAGTCAACAAAGCCTTTGTCTTCATCGGTGGCCGAAAGCACCAATGCTCCGGCTCCATCGCCAAAAAAGACCGCATCGCGACGTTCCCAATCCGTAATATTGGAGAACGTGTCTGCTCCTATGACAAGCACGTTTTGATACATTCCACTGCGGATATACTGAACACCAACGGAAATGGTGAAAAGCGCTCCCGAACAAACCGCTGCCACATCAAAAGCAACTGTTTTACGCGCCTGCAGCTTCTCCTGGACAAAACAGGCACAGGATGGTGCTGGCCTGTCAGGTGTGGCAGTGGCCACAAGTATCAAATCAATGTCATCTGTAGTCAAACCGGCATTCTCAATGGCTCTCCGCCCGGCTTCGGCTGCTAAATCGCTGGTTGTCTGGCCATTTGCGACTATCCTCCTTTCTTTGATCCCCAACTTACTGAAGATCCATTCATCCGATGATCCAATTTTTTCAAAATGCGCATTCGGTACAACAGTCTCAGGGAGGTATGAGCCTGTTCCGCGAATGTACACATTGGGTGCAACAAAATTTCTTTTCATATATGTTGTATGTGTTGTATTTCGTAGCTTTCTGCTTTCTAATCCGATCGCGTTTAAGCTAAACGGGGGTAAAAGTAAGTGAAGATGTATCGCATCTTTGTTATTTTTTCACAATGAAATTTCATTACAAGCTTATGATTACCGGGATCTGAGCTAAAACAAACACATTGAAAAAAAACAGAAAGGGCACAAAATCATATGCAGGCATAACAAACTAATAATCTGTAAGATAATATATTAAACGACGATTAATTGATATTACATATCCGCTGTTTCTGTGAAGGGCCGGCTTTTTTGCAGCTGATTATTGCCTCCTATTTCATGATTCATTCACATACTGAAAAGAAAAGCCAGTTTATCGCAAACCATTGCGGAAAGGTTTTTGATGCAAGCTTTTTGTGGATCATTGTCACCGCGACACGATAAATAAGGGCTAAATGTCTATTTTTGCAAAAAAAATAAGGATGAAGAAGATAGTTTGTTTTGGGCCGGGGCCTCAGTTCAAAGGGGGTATCGCCAATTACACAACCTCACTGGCAAAGGCATTTGACAAAATGGAAGACACTGAGGTTCATATCGTATCCTGGACACAACAATATCCTGCTATTATTCCAAGGGATTTCATTGACCGTAAGAGTAGAAAAGACCAGCTCGAAGGCACTGGGATCAAGGTTCACTATGTAACAAACTACAACAATCCGCTCAGCTGGCACAAAACGGCAAAGCTGATCAGGGAGATCAAACCAGAGATGGTGATCATTCAATGGGCTATTGCAGTGCAGGGATTGCCCTTGGGAACAATTGCAAGACTATTAAAAAAAGACAAAAATATCAAGGTAGTCTTCGACCTGCATTTCGTAATTCAAAAAGAAGGGAGCGCGGTTGACAACCATTTTACCCGTTACGGAATTGGCCAGGCAAACGGATATGTGGTACATGCCGGTCAAACGGCCGATCAGCTCAGGCAGCTTTTTCCGAGCCGGAACTTTGCTGTTGTTAATGACGGTGAAAGTCAGGCAGCAAAAGCCTTTAAGGTTGTTCGCCTGTATCACCCTGTGTATGACATGTTTAAACCCGATCCGGATTTTGACCGTGATTACTGGAAAAAAGAGATGAACCTGCAAAAGAATGTTTTCCTTTTCTTTGGGTTTATCCGGCGCTACAAAGGACTTCATCAGGCCATCGAAGCTTTTGCCCGACTTAGAAATGAACGCGAAGATGTGAGTTTGCTTATAGTGGGTGAGTCGTTTTGGAATACGCTCGACAGCAATAAGTTGAGTACCAAAGTTAAATCGGTGCTTTTTAAAGCTGCAAAAAACCTTTTTCTTAAAAAACAGGACGACGAAAAAGATTACCACCCTTTGGATTTGATTAAAGCCTATGGACTGCAAAACGCAAGCTATGTTGTTAACGAATTTGTGCCAAATGAAGACGTTCACCGCTATTTTCAGGTGAGTGACAATCTGCTCCTGTTTTACCTGACGGCTACTCCTTCCGGCGTTGAATCCATAGGATATAACTTTCAAATACCGATGCTTGCAACAAAGGTTGGGCATTTTCCCGAAACAATCAAAGACGGCTACAACGGATACCTTGCTAATGACCGCGATATAGCTTCGATGGTAGAATCAATGAAAAATGCTTTGAATCAGCCTATAAATCGTGAAAATGTGGCGCGTACATCGGAAAATATGAGTTGGGAAAATTATGCCACTTCCATCTTAAGATACCTGTAGGAGAATAATTGGATAAAAAAAGCTGCTTTGAGGCAGCTTTTTTTATGTCATTAGATTTTTAATAATCATCATCGTCGCCGTAGCTGTCATAATCATCAAAGTCATCATCTTCGTCGAGCCCCAAATCATCATCGTCCCATGAGAGGTCTTCCTCATCTTCGAGCAATGACTCGTCGAAATCATCAAGCACACCTGTGTCGTCGAGATAAGAATCAAACATATCATCGTCAAACTCTTCTTCGGTTTCAGGTGTGGCTGCCGTGAAACGTGGGTCAAGCGAACGCAACTCCTTCATCACATCGGGCGAAACATAGAATTCATCAATGTTGTTAAAGCAGAAGTCAATGTATTTGGGGTCTTTCTCAAATACTTCCTTGATTGTTTTTCCTTCATATTTCCCGAAAGTAAATTCGGAGTCAATGTCATAAAACTTCATAGATTCAATAATTAATTTTTTGTTTTATCTAATCAATTTGTTTGCCAAAAATAAATGCAGACTTTCAAAAATGCAAGTTTTTCTTTGTTCGCCTAACGTTATTTCTTAAAGATAAAGTACACAGCGAGAATTAAAAAAAATATCCCAATGAGATGATTGAGTCTGAAAGTCTCGTTCCTAAACAAAAGCAACGAGAAAATCAGGAATACTGAAAGCGTTATAACCTCTTGAAGCACTTTCAGTTCCATCAAAGAAAAAGGACCACCGTTTCCCTGATAACCAATCCTGTTTGCAGGCACTTGAAACATATATTCGAACAATGCAATAGACCAGCTAATAAGCACGATCCAAAAAAGTGAAAGCGAATCAAAGCCCTTGATTTCCTTAAACTTAAGATGGCCATACCAGGCAAATGTCATAAAAGCATTCGAAAGAATGAGCAGTCCGATCGTTGTAACCGATTTCACGCGTATTTTTTTTTGCAAAGATGAGATTTTTTTTCGTC
>DISP01000214.1:15688-18836 GCA_002421995.1 Bacteroidales bacterium UBA6207
GCCGAACTGAGTGGTCGTTTTCAATATGACCGGCCGCCCTTATTTGCCGAAGCACTGCATGTGAATTCTTCATTTGTTACTGCTGTTGCCAACGATTATCATTATGACCTTGTTTTTGCGCGAATGGTAGAAGCGATGGGCCGTAAAGGCGATGTTCTTATAGCCTTGAGTACCTCGGGCAACTCAACAAGTATATTGAATGCTGCCAAAAAAGCAAAGGAAGCCGGCATGGTCGTTATAGGTTTCAGCGGAGCCACCGGAGGTGCTTTAAAGTCGCTGTGCGACCATGTTCTGCTTGTGCCATCGAGCATAACTGCACGCATACAGGAAGCACACATTATGATTGGGCATATTTTGTGCGATATCATCGAACAAACCATGTTTCCAACAAACAACTAAATATGAGTCACATCCGATTTGATAAAAACTGGACACTTTTTCTCGACCGTGACGGCGTGATCAACCAACGACCACTGAACGACTATGTAAAAAAAACTGAAGACTTCGTTTTTCTGCCGGGTGTTATTGAGGCACTCAGGTTGCTTACTACAGTTTTTGGTAAAATTGTTGTTGTGACCAACCAACAAGGCGTTGGCCTTGGGATGATGAATGGTGAGACACTTCAAAAGATTCATCAGATGATGCTGCAAAGTATAAGTGATGGCGGCGGACGCATTGACCTTGTGCTTGCTTGTACCGAAACAAGGGAACAATTGAACAATTGCCGCAAGCCTTCAAAGGCAATGGCAGATGAGGCATCCGAAAAAATCCCATCAATCCGTTTTGCGCAATCCGTGATGGCCGGCGACACAGAAACAGACATTCAATTTGGAAAAAACGCAGGAATGCAAACTGTTTTAATTGGCGGTGAATCAATCTCTTTGGTGCCTGATCTGAAATTCTCTTCTTTGTATCAATTTGCAAAATATTGCATAAATCTATAATAATCTGTGTTTCAAAATTTGTTTTTTACCGTTTTCTTAGCTTATACAATGATGCTTTTCGCTATTGCATGGCTCACCTCGCGAAAGGCAAACAGTGAAAGCTATTTCACAGGAAACAATAGGTCGCCATGGCCGGTTGTTGCTTATGGCATGGTAGGCGCAAGCTTGTCGGGTGTCACTTTTATCAGCATTCCCGGTTGGGTAGGGGGCACACAGTTTACCTACCTGATGGTGGTGTTTGGCTACCTTGTTGGTTACGTTGTGATTACATATTTTTTATTGCCAATCTATTACAAGCTAAAGTTGATTTCGATCTATAGCTATCTGGAAAAAAGGTTTGGATATTATTCATATAAAACCGGGGCTTCCTTTTTTTTGTTGTCGCGCACAATTGGAGCTTCATTTCGTATGTTTCTGGTTATCAATGTTCTTCAATTATTTATTTTTGACGGGTGGAACATTCCGTTTTGGGCAACTACCTTATTGTTTGTCATACTGATAACACTTTATACTTTTAAGGCAGGAATAAAAACGATTGTTTGGACGGATATGCTTCAGACGACTTTTATGCTGGCTTCGCTGATTGTTACAATATTTGTTATTTCTGATGATTTAAAAATCAGTGTTTCCCAGTTAATTCATCGGGCCGGTGACGCAGGTTATACACGAATTTTTGATTTCGACTGGCGCAGCGACAGGTTTTATCTCAAGCAATTTTTCAGTGGTATGTTTATCACAATCGTGATGACAGGTCTTGATCAGGATATGATGCAAAAGAACCTGACATGTCGCAGCCTGAAAGATGCGCAGAAAAATATGATTTCGCTTGGGTTTGTTTTGATCCCTGTTAACATGCTTTTTTTACTTCTGGGAGCTTCGCTTTACGTTTATGCAACCGATTTCGGAATCGTGCTACCGAAATTATCCGACGAGCTTTTTCCGATGCTTGCCATGAATCACCTTGGGCCCGTTTTAGCCGTTGTTTTTCTGATAGGCCTTATTGCTGCGGCATATAGCAGTGCTGACGGAGCTATAACAGCCCTCACCACTTCATTTATAATTGACATTTTGGGTAAAAAAACAAACAGTGTTGAAGGAAATTTTGTTGAAAAAAAAATTCGCTATCGAATACATTTTTTTATTTCTTCGCTCATCATTTCAACCATCGTTCTTTTCAGAGAAATCAATGATCAGGCGGTTATATCCAGACTCTTTACAATAGCTGGTTATACTTACGGTCCATTGTTAGGTCTTTTTGCTTTTGGAATCTTCACAAAGAAGGTTGTTTATGACAAATATGTGCCTGTTGTAGCGGTCGTAGCCCCATTGTTGACATATATGATAAGTGCCAATTCCGAACTGCTGTTCAATGGATATAAGTTTGGATTTGAGTTGTTGATAGTGAATGGATTACTGACATTTATAGGATTGTATATCGTTCGAAAAAAATAACCTAACACCCTTTAACCTATGCAAAACTTCAGATTTACCGCACTTTCCGAAACACTCAACAGACAGGTGGTGGATGTAGCCTACCCGTCGGAAAAAATTTCGGATTTCTATGGTTCGATGGTTTTCAACCACGACATCATGCGTGAGTACCTCACCAAAGAAGCTTACAAAACCCTTATGGGAGCCATTGAAAGTGGAACCAAGATTGACCGCCGTATTGCGGATCAGGTTGCCTCCTCGATGAAAGCCTGGGCCATGAAACATGGTGCTACACATTATACGCACTGGTTTCACCCATTGACAGGGTCAACAGCCGAAAAACATGATTCTTTTATCAGCCCTATGCCCGGTGGCAAAGGAATCGAAGAGTTCTCAGGCGGATCGCTGATTCAGCAAGAACCTGACGCTTCTTCGTTTCCGAGCGGAGGAATACGTAATACCTTCGAAGCCAGAGGTTATACAGCATGGGACCCGACAAGTCCGGCTTTTATTATGGAACACACCTTATGTATTCCAACCATTTTTGTTTCCTATACCGGCGAATCACTCGACTACAAAACACCTTTGCTTAAATCTATTGAAGCAATAGATAAAGCAGCTGTTAAAGTGTGTCAGTTGTTCGATAAAGACATCACCAAAGTGTATCCGACACTTGGTTGGGAGCAAGAGTATTTCCTTGTTGATTCAGCTTTATTCGCTGCACGGCCAGACCTGGTCTTATCCGGAAGAACAGTTTTTGGTCATTCTTCAGC
>DISP01000231.1 GCA_002421995.1 Bacteroidales bacterium UBA6207
TTGATTTTGAATTGGGAAATAAAGTGACCGGTGCCGGTTTTCCTTTTTACAAAGGCAAAGGAGCCAGACTACAACGTGCTTTGATCAATTTCTTTCTTGACGAAGCCATTGCCGCCGGATACCAGGAAGTGCAACCACCCTTGCTCGTGAACGAAGCATCGGCTTATGGAACAGGACAACTACCTGATAAAGAGGCTCAAATGTACACAATAGGGCTTGACAATCTCTATCTGATTCCAACAGCAGAAGTACCTGTCACCAATATTTACCGCGATGTTATCATTCAGGAAAACGAACTACCTGTTAAAAACGTGGCCTATTCCAATTGTTTCAGACGTGAAGCAGGCTCCTGGGGAAAACATGTGCGTGGCTTAAACCGCCTGCACCAGTTTGATAAGGTGGAGATTGTTCAGATTTCGCATCCCGACAATTCTTACGATACCCTAGAGCAAATGCGTGCACATGTTGCCGGACTACTCGATAAACTTGAACTTCCTTACAGGGTAGTGAAGCTTTGCGGAGGCGACATGAGTTTTGCATCAGCATTAACCTACGATTTTGAAGTGTTCTCAGCTGCACAACAGATGTGGCTCGAGGTGAGTTCGGTTTCCAACTTTGAAAGCTTTCAGGCGAACAGGATGAAGCTGCGTATCAAGGAAAAAGCAGGACAAACACTTCTGGCTCATACACTTAATGGAAGTGCACTTGCATTGCCGCGTATAGTGGCAGCTTTATTAGAGAATAACCAAACCGAAGATGGCATTCTTATTCCAAAGGCTTTGCACCCATACACCGGTTTTGAAAAAATTTAAATTTTCAATTTCGATACTGGTTTTAATGCTGGTTTTCGGTGCGGGATGTGAGCACCCTAATCAGGAGAAAGCACAGATTGTGCATTCGGCTGATTCGTTGCTTTCTGTGGTTTCGGACACGCATAAGCGTCTCGGGCCTCTTCATTCTGATTCAATCGCGCTGCTTTTATCCCGATTAGAGAAACACAGGAAATCAGGCCAGTGGGACAACAACCCGGCTGCACTCAGCTCAATAGCTTCGGCATCAAAGTTTCTGAATGAATTGCCGCCATTTATTGAAGCGCTTGATGCACAATTTTTGGGTCAGGAGGCAGATTTAAAGCAGATCAAAGAATTTATTGAGCAACAAAAGCTGAAGCCGGCAGAAGCAAAAACATCTTTGTCAACACAGCTGTCTGCGTATAAAACGATGTATGATCAATTTGACTATTTCAGTTCGCGTTTTCATGCCCAGCTATTGTTAGCACAAACCCTTGACAAAGCTTTGGAGCAATGAAAACAAACAGCCGGTTGTTGATTTTGCTGCTATTTATCTGGTTTGGTTTGCTGCAAATATTTGTCGGTCAGCAGCTTTTTTCACAACAAACCATGCCGGTTACAGTCCCGCAGGATGCCCGACGGACAGACGAACAATTAGCTTTCGAGTTTTTCAGAAACCGGGAATGGGAACAGGCAGCCCCACTGTATGAACGACTTTACAACAATTACAGGGCATTGCATTATTACAACAACTATTTTGAATGCCTCGTACAATTGCAACAGTATGACAAAGCCTACCGACTTGCAAAGCGGGCCGAAAAAGAACAAAAAAATGTGCAGTATGAAGTTGATCAGGCATATATCACGCAATTGCAGGGTGAAAGCCTGAAAGCCCAAAAGGAATTTCGTGCAATCATTCAGGCAATGTTGCCCGACCGTAATATTATACAGCTGACAGCCAACGCTTTCAGAACAAGAGGATTAGATGATTACGCACTCGAAGCTTACACTTTTGGAAGTGAAATGGCAGGTGTCAACTACGGTTTTTATCTTGAGCGCTCCTATCTTTATCAGTTGTCGGGCAATTATTCAGCAACAATTGACGCTTATCTTTCATTGCTTGAAACAAATCCAGAACAATTTGAAATAATAAAAGCCAGGATACAATCCATTCTAATGATGGATGTTGACAACAGTATGTCGGAACTTGTTATGGAAAAACTGCTTGCACAGACCCAGCAAAAACCAAAAAACCTATTATATAGCGAGCTTTTTATCTGGTTTCTGATACAACAAAAAGAATACAGCCTTGCACTTTCGCAGGCCAAAGCGCTCGATCGCCGTTTTGGCGAACAAGATCAACGTGTGATGGAACTTTCCGAAATCAGTTTGTCAAACAATGCTTTCGAAACAGCTTTAGACGGCTATGATTACCTGTTAAAAAAAGGAAAATCAGGGGCTTATTATCTCGAATCGGTGAAAGGCAGCCTCAAAGCAAAATACGAGATCGAAAATTCGAAACCGGCGGCAGCTCCCGAAACCTTTCAGGACATCTCTGTTTCGATAGACAAAGTGTTTGAAGAGTCAGGTTTCAATACGCTCACATACCAATTAGTTTTCATACAGTCAGCTATTTATGCTTATCATACCGGACGATCCACCGAGGCAAGTGCAATATTGGAAAAAGCCAAAATGTTGCCACTTCCGCAGTCAGAAATCGCTGCAATAAAGATGCAACAAGCTGACATCATGCTTTTCAATGATGAGGTTTGGGAAGCAACACTTTTATACAGCCAGGTTGATAAAAGCATGAAAAACGAGCCACTCGGACATGAAGCGCGTTACAGAAATGCCATACTAAGGTATTATATCGGCGAATTTGCCTGGGCACAAAACCAGCTCGACATTCTCAAAACAGCAACTTCAAAGCTTATTGCCAACGATGCTTTGCAATTGTCGTTGCTCATTCAGGACAACCTTACCGACGACACAACAGGCCTCAGCCTCAAAGCCTTTGCAAGCGCTGATTTATTGCTTTTTCAGAAAAAAGACAGAGAAGCATTAAGCGTTTTGGATTCGCTATTATCGTTTGACAACACCCTTGCGCTCAAACCACATATTATGCTTAAAAAAGCCGAAATTGCCATGCACAATAACCAAAATGCAATGGCTGATTCGTTGCTTCAGGAAATATACACCCAATTTCCCGATCATTACCTTGCAGATGATGCCTTGTTTAGAAGTGCACAACTGAATGAATTTCAGAATGTTGCAAAATTAAGTGCTCAACAATTGTATGAATGGGTATTTGAAAAATATCCTGCAAGCGTTTTTGCGGTGAGTGCAAGACAAAAATACCGACTTTTGCGCGGTGACAAGTTATAGCACCATGGTAAGACCAAAAAAGCATCTCGGACAACATTTTTTGACGGACAAAAACATTGCCCGTAACATTGTTGACCTGACAAATGCCGAAGCCGCTTCAGTAATTGAAATTGGTGCAGGAACAGGTGTTCTTACGCAATTTTTATTGAAAAGCCATGCAGAGCAGCTTCACATCATCGAAATAGATGAGGAATCGGTGACATATCTTTTGGAAAACTTTCCGGAACTTGAAGGAAAAGTGAGTCTGGCAGATTTTTTAAAAAGCAACATTTCTGCTTTTCCAGCTCCGTTAACCATCATTGGCAATTTTCCGTATAACATCAGCAGTCAGATTTTTTTCAAAATACTGGAACATAAAAACACTGTGAATGAGGTTGTTTGCATGATTCAGAAAGAAGTTGCAGAGCGCATTGCCTCATCATGCGGAAACAAAACGTATGGTATTCTCAGCGTTTTGCTTCAGGCCTGGTATGATATTGAATACCATTTCACTGTTGGCGAAAAGGTTTTCAACCCGCCACCAAAAGTTAAATCTGCAGTGATTCGTTTGCGAAGAAATAAAACAGAAAAACTTGCCTGTAATGAAGTTTTGTTTCAGCAGATTGTTAAAAAGGGCTTCAACCAGCGGCGAAAAACGCTGCGCAACGCGCTTCGCGACATCTTGCGGCCAGAGATAATGACAGAAGAAATTTTAAACAAAAGGGCTGAACAGTTAAATGTTGCTGATTTTGTTAGCCTTACCAACCTCATTGATCAACAAGCACAGGATTAATCAGTCGCTTGCCTTTTCTGAATTTTTCTCAAAAGTCGCTGAACGGTTACAAAAGAAGAGAAGCTGCCGATTATCATAACGGTTGTTAGTACCAGCAAAACATCATTGAATTGTAAATCAACCGGATAAGCATCAATTATAAAACTTCCGCTTCCATCGCCAAGCCTGATCACACCGAAAGTTTGTTGTATCCAAACGATGATCACACCAAGGAGTAGTCCGCCAACGCCACCGGCAAGGGTGATGAGCAGGCCTTCAAACAAAAACAAGCGATGTATCATCTTCTGAGTGGCCCCCAATTGTTGAAGTATCGTCGTATCTCTTTGTTTATCAACAACCAACATTGTCAGTGAGCCAATCACATTGAATGTTGCCATAAACAAAACAAAAGTCAGGATGATAAAAATAGCCCATTTTTCCGAGCGCATGATGTTGTATAAGGTTTCCTGCTGCTCGAAACGGTCTTTCACTGTAAAGCCGGGCCCGATCGCGTTTTGAATTTGCTTTCGTACAGGCTCGGACTTACCGGTTCTGTTCAGGTAAACCTCAACTGAACTTGATTTTTCAGGCAGATCGAGCAGTTTTCGGGCAAATTCAATTGGCACAATAATCACTTGATTATCAATATCCTGCTGTGAAGAGAAAACGCCACCAAGCCGGATAATGTCCATATTAAAGCCTTTTTCGGGATTTGTCACTGACATTTGGCCTCGGCCCGGAACATAAACTTGTAAAAGATCAGGACCGGAAAGGCGCAGATTTAAAAACCAGGCCACACCCGCACCAGCAACAGCCTGGTAAGTTCCGTTCGCTTCGAGCAAAGCATTACCCTCTGTCATCAGGCTGTCAAGGATTTTCAAATCCATATAATTTGGGGAAACCGCCTTGATTTTACCAATGTGCTGTTTATCAGCATAACGAAACAAAGCGTCGTCTTCTATCACTTCGACAATCTGCTGCACGCTTTCAATCTTTTTCAATGATTCGAGCGGGAAGGTTTTCATCCCGATCCATCTTCCGGCTTTGGTTTCGATCAGCAGATCGGGGGTGGTGCTGTTAACAAGTTTTCCGATCACCAGCTCAAAACCATTAAAAACGGAAAGAATGACAATGAGAGCCAGGGCGCCAACACCAACACCGGTCATAGAAATGGCCGAAATCACATTGATGAGGTTATGGCTCTTCTTTGCCAGCAAATACCTTCGCGCGATATAGAAAGGAAAGTTCAAGCCAGTGATTTTTTGGTGACGACTTTATTTCCAGGCCACGGCAATCAGCCCTGTTCCGGTATGATGCCTGCTATTCGTATCCATCCAGTTGAGTATCAAACAAAAAGGGAAGACAATCAGATAGTAAACCGGAAGTAAAATAAAAAACAGCTTTGAGAAATTCAGCAGTTGGATGGGAAATTTCATCGAAAGTCGCCACGATATCTTACCCGGTCTTCCGTATTGGTAACGCAATTCGGTGCGCGAAAAACCTGCTGTTTCGAGTTTTTCTTTCAAATCGGCGATGGCATAACCATCTCTCACGTGCTCATCAATAAATCCGACTGCACCATCATGGTGATCGTCGTGGTGGTGAACGTCGGAGCCACCTTGATCAGAAGGGGTGGAAATGAGCAGAACACCCCCTTTGCGAAGTGCGTTGCAGTAATTCGCCAGCACTTTTCTGTCTTCTTCAATATGCTCCATCACATCAACACAAAGCACCAGATCAAATTGATCGCGAAAGTCTATTGCAGCGAGGTCTGCAGTTTGAAAGCTGACATTTGGTTTATCCAATTTTGTGAAGAAGTTGTTGCAATCTTCCACCTGCTCTGATTTCACATCTAATCCAAGGATTTTTGCCTGTGGAAATCTTTTGGAAAGATAGTAGTCGTATTGTCCGAAACCGGAGCCCGCATCAAGGATTGAATCAAAACCGGCAGGAGTTTTAGAAATCCTGTTTAATTCCTTTTTGATATGCCACGTACGCAACAGAAGCAAATCCAGTAAGTTATAAAATAACCGACGCAAAAATACCGAGCGGTTAAAAACATTGCCTAAGCTTCGTTTAATTGGATCGTATTGCATTTTTTCGGTGTTATTCGCCTTTGAGGAGGTTATCAATTTTCTCGATATAGTCGAGCGAGTCATCGAGGTAAAAATAAAAATCGGGGATGGCACGCAGTTGGTGTCGGACTTTAGACCCGACGACACCACGAATTTCGCGGCTATGCTTCTTGAATGTTTCGATCACCTGTTGTTTTGCTGATTTACTGAACACACTCAAATAAACCTTTGCCGTTGCTAAATCAGGCGAAACCGTAACCTTCGTTACTGTTACGAGTGTTCCGGCAGTGAGTGCTTTTAATTCGGCCTGCACTCCCAGGCTTAACTCCCTGTATAACAGCGAAGCTATTTTTTGCTGACGTTTCGTTTCCATACTGCAAAAATAAACAAAACCAGCCAGTAAAAGCCGGAGAGTGATCAATTTTCAATCCAGCTGATTGATTTTCAAGGTTGTTAATAAAAACTTAACCCTTGAAATTAGCAAAAAGCCATTTGAAGCATTAATTTTGCACGCTGTCATGAGCCTATTTATGGATCGCGCATTGAGGTTCTTTCCTGATTTTTGTCAGGGAAACAATCATTTTTCGTCGAAAACGCTTAAATAAAGTTCAACAGACTACGAAGCACCAAATCACTGAAATGAAGATGATACGCATTGTAAAGCTTTTTGTTCTGATTGCCCTGATGAGTGGCTGCAGCCAGATTTCGAGATGGGGAAAAACCAAATCCGACTATCCTTGTCATGTAGTTACCGCGAGTATTGAAACAGATAATATGGATACCTCGGGCGATTCGGCTGATGATCCGGCTGTTTGGATTCATCCGGATGATCCCTCAAAAAGTTTGATCATCGGCACCAATAAAAAGGCAGGATTGGTTGTGTATGACCTTGAAGGCAAAGAAAAGCAATTTATACCTGCAGGCAGGGTCAATAATGTTGATATCCGTTACGGATTTGCCCTGGGCGATAAGAAAGTGGATATTGTTGCAGCCAGCAATCGCTCCTTCAACAGCATTTCAATCTTTGCCATTGATCCGGATTCAGGCATTCTCAGGGATGTCTCTGCCCGTACAATCATGTCGGCGCTCGACGAGGTGTATGGCTTTTGCCTTTATAAAAGCCCTTCGTCAGGGAAATATTACGCCTTTGTTAACAGCAAAAATGGTGCTGTTGAACAGTGGGAACTCAAAGCCACAAGCAATCTATTGATTGACGCTGAAAAGGTTAGAAGTTTTCAGGTAGGTCTTCAAACGGAAGGTTGCGTTGCAGATGACGAACTGGGTTATTTTTATATCGGAGAAGAAACTTTTGGTATTTGGAAATATTTTGCCGATCCCAATCAACCGCTCGACCACAAACTGGTGGCTGACACCACAGAGCCTTATCTTTCTTCTGACATAGAAGGACTTACAATCTATTATGCAGCCGACGGGAAAGGCTATCTGATTGCATCAGTGCAGGGATTGAATACCTATGCAGTGTATGAGCGCAACTGGAAAAACAAATTTCTTGGTTGCTTCAGCATTGGCGACGGCAGCGAAATTGATGGTGTAAAAGAAACCGATGGCATTGATGTGATCAATTATGGTTTGGGAAATAAGTTCCCCAACGGATGTTTTATCGCCCAGGATGGTTACAACAAAGACGGTGACAAAGACACAACACAAAATTTCAAAATTGTGCCCTGGGAATCCATTGCCAACAGCTTTGACAAAAAACTGCTGATAGATAACACCTTTGATATCAGGAAATAAGGTATTTTGACATTGCTCGTTTTAGCTGCACCCACAACAAGAGCTGCATCAGACCGATTCCAAAAAAAAATCCTTTAAACACGATCAGGATTTCATACCATACCGCATTAATTTGCACATGGTAAACAACCACAAGCTGTATTGAATGCTGTTTCAGACACTGTAAGGCATCAAAATTATCTATCTTTGCCTTTGGAACAACATTTTATAATGAGATCATTTCAGGAAAAAATCAAGGAAAAAGCAAAGGCCTACCATTCCGAAGCCGTCGCGTTGCGCCGCCACTTTCACCGGCATCCGGAGCTCAGTTTTGAAGAAAAGGAAACATCGGCATATATTTCAGCGCAGCTTACAAAATACGGCATCGAGCATCAGACAAAGGTGGCCGGATATGGAATAATTGGCATTATTCGTGGCAGGTTTCCCGAAAAAAAATGTATCGCCCTGCGTGCTGACATGGATGCGCTGCCGATTACAGAAATCACAGAGAAAAGCTATTGTTCTGCTAACCAAGGCGTCATGCACGCATGTGGTCATGATGCACATACGAGTATTTTGCTTATAACAGCAAGGATTTTGGCTGAAATGAGCGATGATTTTGAGGGAACTATCAAGCTGTTGTTTCAGCCGGCTGAAGAAAAACTGCCGGGTGGTGCACTCGGCATGATTGAAGCAGGAGCGCTCGAAAACCCTGACGTTAGTGCCATTGCCGGTTTGCATGTTTTGCCAACAATGGAAGCAGGCAAAGTAGGTTTTCGCGACGGTGCTTTTATGGCAAGCAGCGATGAAGTTACAATAACTATAAAAGGAAAAGGTGGACATGCTGCAATGCCCGACCTGATCAACGATACTGTGCTTATTGCTGCACAAACACTTGTTAACCTTCAACAAGTTGTAAGCCGTTTGGCGCCGCCGCTAGTACCAACCGTGCTTTCTTTTGGCCGGATTATTGCGGAAGGTGCGCACAATGTAATTCCATCAGAAGTAGTTCTTAACGGCACTTTCAGAACCTTTGATGAAGCATGGCGCAACAAAGCCGAAAAACACATCCATGAAATAGCCACCGGCACTGCCACTTCATTTGGAGCGCAGGCAGTTGTTGAAATAACAAAAGGCTATCCTGTATTGATAAACGACCTCAAAACCACCGAAACAGCATATCAAGCTGCAGTTGAGTTCCTTGGCAGCGAAAATGTGGAAAAAATTGACCAACGCATGACAGCCGAAGACTTTGCATGGTACACCCACCGCGTGCCCGCCTGTTTCTTCAGGCTTGGAACCGGCAACACAGCACTTGGAATCACATCGAACCTGCACACACCAACCTTCGATATTGACGAAAATAGTCTGGAAACCGGGATAGGCACCATGGTTTCGGTGGCATTGAAACTACTTGAATCAGTAGAGCAATAAAATGAAAGTCAACGGCATCAACTTCGAGACAGTTTGGATGGAAGGACATCAACTTAAGATGATCCATCAGAACAAGCTGCCATGGGAATTCGCGATTCACACTTGCGAAAACCATCTCGAAAGCTGCGAAGCCATCCGCGAAATGGTGGTGAGGGGAGCCGGAG
>DISP01000017.1 GCA_002421995.1 Bacteroidales bacterium UBA6207
TTTGCACACAATTGGCCAATCAGGGCGTGCGCGTGATAGTGGCCGGACTCGACATGGATTTTCTGGGCAACCCTTTCGGGCCTATGCCACAGCTGCTTTCGGTGGCTGAGTATGTGACAAAGGTGCACGCCATCTGTATGCGTTGCGGAAACCTCGCACATGTTTCGCACCGTATCGTGGATGGTGAAAAATTGGTTTTGCTGGGCGAAACAGATAGTTATGAGCCGCTCTGCAGGGTTTGTTTCAATGCTGCACGCGCGGCAATCAATTCGAAAAACAAGGCGGAAGGTTGAAATTACCGCACACGATTTTGTAACTAATCAAAACACAAGCCTCCATCTCAAAGGCTTTTACTACTTTTGCAGCTTCAATAAAACCTCTTTTAAATATGAGAATTATTCTTATCACGCTCATTATGGGATTTGCATTGAGCCTGGGTGCACAGCAAAAAGCCGAAACCATCGTATTGATCAAAACCAGCTATGGCAATATCACAGCCAAGCTATACAACGACACACCAAAGCATCGCGACAATTTTATCAAACTTGTTAAGCAGGGCTGGTACAACGACTCACCGTTTCACAGGGTGATAAAGAACTTTATGATTCAGGGTGGAGGCAATAAAGATGGCCGTACCGATCCGGGTTATACCATTGAAGCAGAGTTTCGTGCCCAGCACTTTCATAAAAAAGGCGTTTTGGCAGCAGCGCGCATGGGCGACAATGTGAACCCCGAACGACGTTCATCAGGATCGCAGTTTTATATAGTGCAGGGTCAAAAGTTTGATGCACAGAGTTTTGTTGCAGCAGCTCAGCGCTCAGGAGTAAATTACACCGAAGAACAGAAAAAGGTTTATGCCACCATAGGCGGCACACCGCACCTCGACGGCGCCTATACAGTTTTCGGCGAAGTGATTGATGGCTTTGATGTGATTGATAAGATTGCGGCCGTTCAAACAGGTCCCGGCGATAAACCGGTGAATGCTGTAACCATGAAAATAGAAATACTGGAATAAAAACACATTTCCATCAGCGAATAAATCAAGCCCATGAAAAGCAAGATATCAGAACTATTGGCCGAAGTGCAGCAGTTCAAAGCCGAAAGCAAAGACCAGATCGAAGAATTCAGATTGAAATACCTTAGTAAAAAAGGTGTGATACCCTCGCTTTTCAACGATTTTAAACAGGTGTTGCCCGAAGACCGGAAAGAAATGGGCATATTGCTCAACGAACTCAAAAACAAGGCGCAGGAGCTGTTCGATGAACAGCTGAGTCGTTTTGGAGCAGAGGATACCAATAAAGTGTTGATAGACAGTAGTCTTCCACCGCAGCAAACCACAGGCGGGAGGCATCCTATTTCGCTGGTGCGCCGCGACATCAACAGCATTTTTGAACGATTGGGTTTCAAAATTGCCGAAGGTCCTGAGATAGAGGACGATTTTCACAATTTCACGGCGCTCAATTTTCCCGAAGAACATCCGGCGCGCGATATGCAGGACACCTTCTTCATCAGCAAAAATCCTGATGTGGCTTTACGGACACACACCTCCAGCGTACAGGTGCGTGTGATGGAGCAAGGCAAACTGCCCATCCGTATCATCGCGCCGGGACGTGTTTTTCGCAACGAAGCCATCTCGGCAAGGGCACATTGCATATTTCATCAAATCGAAGGATTGTATATTGACAAGGACGTTTCCTTTGCCGACCTGAAACAGACCCTTTATTTCTTTGCCAGAGAGTTTTTCGGTCCTGAAACAAAAATTCGCTTTCGCCCATCGTATTTTCCATTCACAGAAACATCAGCCGAAATGGATGTTTCGTGCAATATCTGCGGTGGAAAAGGTTGTAACATTTGCAAATACAGCGGTTGGGTCGAAATTTTGGGTTGCGGCATGGTTGATCCCAACGTGTTGGAAGCCTGTGGGATAGACAGCAATGTTTACAGCGGCTATGCCTTTGGAATGGGCATTGAACGCATCACCATGATGAAATACCAGATCAACGACCTACGCTTGTTTTTCGAGAACGACCTGCGCTTTTTGAAACAATTCGAACATTTGGTATAGAAACACATTTGCCGCGGAGACCGTCAGCGAGAACCACGATTGTTGGTCTTGGCAAGGTTTGCGCAACTATCTTGCTATCACAAAGCGTTTTGATATGCTTTGGCCATTGTGGTTTAGGTTTAATATCCACATACCGGCAGGCAGATTTTGCACATCTAACATATAGCTGCTCACGTTTTTGTCGAGAGAGGCAGTATTATAAACAACCACAACTTTTCCGGTAAGATCAAGAATACTGAATTTTACATCCCCGCCGGATAATGATCCGGTTTCAACGAGAAGCTTTTCTGATACGGGGTTGGGACTAAGTTTTATGGCAGGCTTATTTCCGGCCATGTCACCGGCTGACATAGGGTTGCAATAGCCCGGCATTTGCTGGTCGAGCCAGCTAAGGCGTGTTTGCAAAAAGTTTTTCAGTGCCTGTATTTCTCCCGCATAGGTGGTTGGAATGGGTTGTGGATTGGGCCACACATACACCCCAAGGATTGGCCATTTTATAAAGTTACGTTGTTGGCTCTCGTTGAGCAAGGTTGCAAGACTGTCTATTTGGTTATTAAACCACTGATTGTTGAATTTTGTTGCTCTAAGGCTTTC
>DISP01000100.1 GCA_002421995.1 Bacteroidales bacterium UBA6207
GGGCCTTGGGTGATACAAGATCAAAACGACAGCACATTCGAAGCAATTGCTTCATTCTGTTTCGAAGACGGATAATGATGCCAGTGCAATCGTCTTGAAATGAAACGTATGGAATTGTTGCGCGAAATGCCTTGCATATAATAAATATAGGTTGCAGATATTGATTTGATTAACTATTAGCTCGCTGATTAAGTTATTTCTTCTGAAATATTTGCTCCTCTCCACAGTATCTGCTTCTGTTGTCAACCACATTAATCATTTGGCAATTCATTTATACATGCCATTTGCGTAGTGGAAGCATTTTATAATCATTGTCTGCTATTTCATTCATTCATTTTAAGCAGTGTTCGGCGCATAAAAGCGACTTTTCAATAGTTTTACGATAAAAACTATCTTACTGAAATTCAATTAGTTGGGGGTATTAATAAATCTTAGGCAACAAGTTTAAATAGTTGATAATCAAATAAATATCTAGTTTTTTTATGCCTGAATCTTCTATTAAATATCATTGAAAAATCAATTTAACACGCAGTAAATCAATTATATAAGAAAAGATACTAAGAAATATATAAGATTTTTGCTGCCCTAAAACTTTGGTAAAGGCCCCTTGTCGCTGGTAAATTTACACAAAAAAAGCGCGCAAAAAATGGTCACCGATCGAATACCATGTGTTGTAATAGCCGGCAATTCAGAAGAATTTTGCGATTATATCTCTAAGATGTTGATAAATAGAGATATACAGGTTGTTAGAACAACTTCAACCATTGAGTTGAAGCGTGTCGTACAGCTTTTTGTGGTTGATCTGATGCTTTTTTCGATGGATTTCGCAAATGAATACACTGAGGAACTTTTGAAGGAACTTAGAAAATCAGCAAGAGAAGATTTGAATATCATTCTTGTTGCAAATTTCAGTCTTATAGCCATGAAATTTTCACTTTCGGCCGGTTTCGATGATTTTGCAGCGCTGCCAATTGGTGAAGAAGAAATAATAGCCTTACTAAAAAGCAGCCTTGATCATCACGGGATAGAACGAAAAACGATGTGAAAAGGATCAATGCACAAAATAATAGCAGGAATAAACAAAAAGATGAATAAAATAAAATCAAAAAATAATACAAACCTCAATTAAACGACTATGAAAAAATTTACCTCATCACTCACCCTGATTCTTCTGCTGCCAGCCTTTTTATGGGCAGCAAAGCTTACAGTAACCACCAATGCCATTGTTGGAAGTGTTACAATCGGGGCAACATCAAATTTGACGTTGAGCAATCCAACAAAAGTGGGGCAGGAGTTAACAGTTAATGGTAATTTCAGTAATGGTGGTACGTTTCTGGCGACAGGTACAACAGTTACCTTAGGCGGAACAAACCAAACCCTTCTATGTTGTAAGTCAAGTCTACATTGAATTATTTTTTTCATAAATTCTACAACTAATTCATATTATGTTTATTAACTTTGTTTTTGTAAAGAGGAAGAGGAAACAGGCTCTGCTGGGGAGCAACCTGTCAGCAATACTCTTTACGGATACACTGTAAAAGGGAAGGCTTTTGGTCTTCCTTTTTTCTTTTACAGGCTTCCTATATGGTCTAAAAAAACCCATCGTAGAAAGGTCCTTTAGACATTTTTTTGATTGAATGATCCTACAAAAACAACCTTCTATCAGTAGACATCAAATGCTACATTTTCCTTTTCAGTTCTCATAAGAATAGTGCCGCAATCTAAAAAAAGGCAGACATGAGCTGCAAGGGTTTCCCAGCGGTCACAGGAAATATTCATCGTTTCTAAAGGATTCATTTAACAACACTTGGTACATACTCCATTTTATTTTTAAGTACAAAGTAGATTCTGTTCAAAACTTTTCTTGCGATTTTTACGATTGCCTTGTTTTTATCCATTCGCATGATATATTGATTAAAACATTTTAAAAGAGCCGGATCAAGTCTTGCCGCAACCCATGAACTTTCAATCAAGAGTTTTTTGAGTTTTGTTTGTCCACGGAAGGTCATTTCCCCAACTTGCGTACTCTCCCCACTTGAATGTCGATTTGGAACCAATCCAATGAAGCCGGCGAAATGATCCGTATTGGGAAACCTGCTTATATCTTCAATTTCTGTTAATAGCGTGATGGCTGTGATCATTCCTATCCCTGGCACTGACCGTAACAATTTCATATTTTTCTCATACTTCTGGCTTGATGATAACTCCTTGATTTTATTTGTTAACTCAAGCAAAAGCGCTCGCTGCTGATCGGCTTGCTGCAAAAGTAATTCTAAGGATTGCCTATCTTTTTCATGTTCTAACACTACTGATTCTCGCAGCCATTTCATAAATCGGTTCGACCAGTGCGTATGTGTTTTTTTAAATTCTTCCGGGTAAGTGATTCCATAAAAATACAGAAAGGATTTGATGCGCTGTTTAAACCTGACCATGTCACTAACTAAGGATGCACGTATGCGAACCAGTGTCCTGTCTCCCAGATTAGCTGGCAAAGGAATATAAATACCTGTCAATTCTCCTGATCGCAATGATCGGGCTAACTTGCGACTATCGGTCGGATCATCTTTTTGTAAGTGTTCTTTTTGTGTTGTTGGCACATCAGCTGGATTTATCACAATGTTCTTTACCCCCAATTCCTGCAACCTGTAATGAGGCATGAACCCGCAAAAACCAGCTTCATAAACAGAGTAATACTCTGCTTGAGGAAAGTTTCCCGTAAGATACTTGTTCAACGCCAAATGACTGGCCGGTTGGGTAAAGGTCTTATGGGGTAATGATTCTGATAAAACGGTCACTGTCCAGCTCTTTAAATGTACATCGATTCCGACAAAAATTCTTTGTCCTTTAAAAGTTAATTCCGAATTTTGTGTTTGCATAAGTCATTGGGTTTTTATTTGTTATCGTCTCTCAAAAATAAAACTCTTTGACTTATGCGTATTTTTCCCTAATACGTTACAAACATAGGGACTAAATACATGCGAAGGCAAAATCACCTACACATGGAACTATGCCGACTGCGAAGGAAACAACCACGACTGGGTATATACCAACACCATCGAAGTTGAAGACTTCCTTGCCAATATGCCGGTCAACGGAGATTCAACAGTAGCCTGTGCAGCAGACGCTGTTCAGCCCACACCACCGACCGTTGAAGACTATTGCGGTAACACCATTACCCCAACTGGTCCGACAACAGGAGGCACATACGGCCAGACTAAGACCCTAAATACATGCGAAGGCACCATCACCTACACATGGAACTATGCCGACTGCGAAGGCAACAACCACGACTGGGTATATTCCTACACCATCGAAGTTGAAGACTTCTTAGTCAATATGCCTGCAAACGCTGATTCGCTTGTAATGTGTGTTGAGTCCGCAACTCAGCCTGTTCCACCAGTTGTATCGGATAATTGTGGAAACACCATCACCCCAACAGGTCCGCAAACAGGTGGTACATACGCATCAGGCAAGCCTGCGGCAGGTTGTCAGGGAACTATTACTTACACATGGAATTATGCTGATTGTGTTGGTAATAATCACGATTGGACATTTACATACAATGTTCAGGACACGATTGCACCGGTTGTTATTGTTAAGAATGTTGTTGTATATCTTGATAATCAAGGATATGCAAGCATCACGGCAGACGACATTGACGATGGTACATCCGAAAATTGCAATTCCGGTTTCGATAAATGGATCAATACCGATAGTTTTGATTGCGATGATCTGGGAGATGTTAATGTTAAACTCTTTGCAAAAGATTGTGCAGGGAATATTGGTGAGGCAACTGCAGTTGTCACTGTCATGGACACTATCAAACCAATGATCACCAATATGCCTGCTAACATTCAGATCAATACCGATCCGCTGACATGCACGGCTATTGTTACCTGGATTGAACCATTATCTAATGATAATTGCACGGTGATTTCATTGATCAGCAACTACTCTTCTTGAGAAGCCTTCCCGTTGGGGTTAACAACAGTTACATACACAGCAGAGGATCAAAGTGGAAATATTCAAACATCTTCATTTACAATCACTGTAACTGATCGTGAAACAACTCCGGTTGCAGGCAATTTGATCAGAGTTCCTGATAGTGACATTGTCTGCGACGCTAGCTCATTGTATGCAAACCTTACACCGGGTATTGGTGGTAATGGTGTGGATCAATCGCAATTCAGGGTTAACATTGATGGCTGGACAGAGTGGGAAACCTATATCCCCGGAACACAGTTCAACATCACTGTACCAACCATGATTGAGGTGCGCACACGTCGTTTAGCCACATGCTTTGAAAGTTCACCTTGGTACACAATGCGATGGTCAGCGGAGCCATTGGCTGTTGCAGGCAACATCACCAAGCTGCCGAATGTTGAAAAAGTCTGTGAAGGCAGCAATGTTTCGGCATTGGTTTCGAGTGGCAGTGGAGGCAATGGCTTTGATATCACTGAATACCGCACAAACAGTGGTAACTGGCTTAGCTACACTTCGGGTGAAAG
>DISP01000253.1 GCA_002421995.1 Bacteroidales bacterium UBA6207
ATGAAAAAAGCCACCAAAGAGCAGCCAAATCCATAAGCATATCAGCTTTCAGTCACTGGATTTGCATTCTGTTTTTTTTATTGATTTTTTCGTCGCCGTTTTCTTTAGCTGGCGGTTTGTTTAAAGGTTAACAGCGGATTGACTTTTACGTATATATTACTATCTTTACATAAAATTGCCGGCAATGAAAAACAGAAGCGTTTTGTTGGTTGGATGGTTTATTTTATGCCTTTCAACCAACTTGAATTCTCAGAACAGTGAAATGGATTTGCTGCTCGATCTGGGTATCGAGGAACTGCTGAACACGAAAATCGTTTCGGCTTCAAAAACCGCCCAAAATTTTTCAACGATAGCTGCCTCAGTCAAAGTAATAACTGCTACCGAAATACATCAACGTGGATATCAGTCGCTTCAGGATATTTTGTCTGATCTGCCCGGGTTTCAATTTCGCGATATTCAAGGGTTTAACAGCTATGTTTTTCAGCACGGAATCCCAAATCAAAACAACCTTACATTGCTGATGATTGATGGTGTTCAGGTAAACGAACTCAACTCGGGTGGCTTTTATGGCGGCATGCACTTTAACCTGGAAAATATCGAGCAGGTCGAAATAATCTATGGGCCGGCTTCAGCCCTTTACGGAACAAATGCCCTCACAGGTATCATCAATCTGATCACAAAAAAAGCTGTTGACAACCAGGGTCTTGATGTGCACGCTTCGGCCGGAAGTTTTAATACATATAAGATTGGCGGGGGATATGGCTACTACAACCCTGAAAAAGATGCAGGAATGCGGGTGTCGGCCAGGTACCTTAGCACTGATAAGACGCCCCTTGACAACGAAAATGGCGACAACAACTGGACAAGTGAGATTGATAACTTTGAAAAAGATATAGCCGCCGACCTCAGCGCAAACTGGAAGAATCTTTCGTTCGGTTTCAACATACAGAACAAACAATCCTCGCGCGCAACACTTTATAATTCACAAACATCCGCTTATTCTGATCATGGCACTTCGTGGAACATACTCTTTGCAAACGCGCAAATAAAATACAAATTCGAAAAAAAGAAGTATAGCCTGATTCCTCAAATCTATTACAGAAACAGTACAGTGCTGCCTTCATCCATTGCCGAAATAAATGACAATGAACAATATGCATATTACCGGCCGGGCAGTCTTGCCGGTATTGATTTGCTGAATAAATTCCAGATCATAGATAAATTGCTTGTGACCGGTGGTCTGATTTTGGAAAACGAAGAGCTTTCTGAACGTTTTGGCATTGCGCACAATGACATCTCTGAACCGGAAAAACCTGTGCCACCGCGTCCCTCTATGACAACAAACCACCTCTTCAGCGTTTACGGACAAGCGGAATATACCTTTTTGAAACACTTAACATCTACTGCAGGTTTTCGTTATGATTACAGCGATTACTATGGTGAAAAACTCACGCCAAGGTTCTCACTTTCGTTCAGAAAAGGTGTTTTCAGCACGAGTTTGCTCTATAACGAAGCTTACCGTGCGCCAAAACCTTGGGACTATACCACAGGTTATGGCAATCCTGATTTAAAACCTGAACTTATCCAAACAACTGAGTGGGTAAGTAATGTAAAAATAGGCTCACATATGTTGTTCTCGGCAGCTATTTACCGAAGCTATATGTACAACATCTTTGTGCAGAACTATGACTACTATCCGGGCTTCAGATGGGTGAACCAAGGCAAAATTTATATTCATGGTCTCGAAGCTGAGTGGAGTTACAGACACAAAAAACTTGATGCTTATATCAATTTCAATTACACAAAGCCTGTTGATGAACTTAAAACGCTTCTTCCCGAAATCAGTGAAACAACAGCCAATGCAGGTATTTATTACCGCTGGAATGCAAAACTCTCAACCGGTATGCGCCTGAACTATTCCGGCGAACGAAAAAATGCCAGCACAGGCAGACATATCATCAATCAACAGATTGTAGTGAAGTATTATACGATTGATCCTTATATCATTGCACATCTCGACCTGAGCTATGCAATCACCAAAGCCTTTCAGGCATCACTGTTTGTCAACAACCTGACGGATCAGAAGTACTACCATAGTTCAAACCGCCAACCTGACAGGTACCCACAAGCAAGAAGGTCGGTGAGACTGCAACTTAGCTACTTATTGAAATAACGCAGCTGTTATGAACAAAAGAAAAGCTTTACTATACGTCCTCATGGCAATTGCCGGACTTTTGTCTTTGCCTTTGAAAAGTATCGCCCAGGTGAAGGCAAGTCCTGAAAACGTTATGGCCTCCTTTATTTACAATTTTACGGCATACCTCAACTGGCCTGAAGAAAGCCAAAACAACGATTTCAAAATCATTGTTCTTGGTAATGATGAGATAATGAGTCCATTACAATATATTGGAAGCAAACGCACGATACAAGGCCGACCGATTGTGGTTAAAAAAGCAGTAACGTTCGACGAGATAGAGGATTGCGAAATGTTGTTCATTGGAGCAGATGCGGTCTCATCAATCGAAAAACTGAAGGGTAGCAACAAGACTGAAAGCACTGTGATTATTACCGATTGCAAAGACTGTCTTCGCAATGGCATCGGCATAAATTTCGTAAATGAAGAAGATAAAATCAGGTTCGAAATCAATAAGTCGGCACTTGAAAGTAAAAATATCAGGATTAGCTCCCAGTTACTCAAATTGGCTGTTAAAGTGATTTAAAACCAAGGTTATGTTGTCAATCCTCCGTACCTCGCTCAAAAGGAAGTTGATAGCCATACAGCTTGTCACTTCATCCATATTGCTTTTGCTTTTTGCTGTGACCTATATCACCCTCGAGATTCAGGATTACCGCACAACACTCAGGGAAGAGCTGAATGCCGCTGCCAATGTGATCGTTTACAATGTGGTCCCAGCGCTCGCTTTTCAGGATGCCGGGGAAGCAACAAAAGCCCTCGGGGCAATGTCGGGCTACGAGAACCTGCTCAATGCATGGATTGTTGATGCTGATTCAAATGTGTTTGCCAGTTATTCAAGAAGCGACCAGACCGGTTATCAATTCAAAACCATAGGCCTGTCAGCATTTAGCTTTTCGGGGGCTGAGATTTTTTTTGCAAAAGAGATCAGACAGGACGATGTCAGCTTCGGGATGCTCTATTTTCGTATTGATAAACAAGAGTATTACAACAAAGTTGGTCGGGCAGTGGTCATCACAGCACTTGTTTTGCTGATCGGTTTCTTTGTAAGCATTCTCATGGCAAACTATTCACAACGTGCCATTTCAGCTCCAATCATCAGTCTTAAAACAACTTTTGATCAGCTCAAAGCTGAGAAAGACTTCAAACTAAGGGTGAAGAAAAGAAGCAATGATGAGATAGGGCAGTTGTATGATGGTTTTAATGCCCTGGCCGACGAAATACAGTTTTACAGCGACAACCTCGAAACACTCGTGAAAGACCGCACGCGCGAACTGGAACTTGCCTATGAGCAATTGCAGGCTACCTCCGGTGCTTTTGAACAGATGAACTACGCTTTGAAAGATGAAATAAACCAACGCATCAGCATCGCCATGGAACTGAAGGCATCGGAAGAAAAAATGCGTATCATCCTTCAAACAATGGAAGAGGGAGTGGCTGTTTATACTGTTGAGAAAATTATGTTTGTCAATGCGGCTTTTTGTCGTTTGCTTGGTTATACCGAAACAGATTTCATAGGAAGATCAACCGATGAAACGACGGTTCGAATCATCCACCCTGAGGATATTGAAATTGTTAAAAGCTCGGCTGCTTCTGCACTAAATCAGAAGGAAATCATGCGACTTGAATACAGATACCTGCATCGTGACGGATCTGTGGTGTGGGTTTCGGGCATCCCGGGCATCATCCCCTGGGGAAATGAGGAAGCGATTATTGCTACTGTTGTTGATATAACACAGCATAAAAAAGATAAATGTGAGTTGCTTGCTGCAAAAGTGGCTGCTGAAGCTGCCAACAAAGCAAAAAGTGCATTTCTTGCAAATATGTCGCATGAAATACGCACCCCAATGAATACGGTGTTGGGATATTCCCAAATATTGCAGCGCGATGCTGAGCTCGGGGCAAAACAGATGAAGTTTGTTGATGCCATAAACAGAAGCGGCGAACACCTGCTCGCACTTATCAATGACATTCTTGATATGTCAAAAATCGAGGCAGGCAGAATACAACTCCTTCCCAATGTATTTGCAACTGCCGACCTTTCGCGGGATGTTTCTGATATCTTTACACTCAGAGCAGATGAAAAGAACCTGAAACTCGAAGTTTCATTCGCTGAACAAATTCCAGAAGCCATACTGGCCGACCAGGGCCGTGTTCGTCAGATAATTATCAATTTGGTGGGCAACGCTGTCAAGTTCAGTAAGAAGGGAACAATACATTGCAGATTTTTCCTTGCCAGAGAAAACAAAATGATGGTCGAGGTCATTGATCAGGGCGATGGCATCCCCGAAGAAATGCAGGAAACGATTTTTGAACCCTTCGAGCAGATCAATCGTGATGGTAACAATGTTGGCGGTACCGGTTTGGGATTGTCAATCAGCCGGAAGCTGGCCAGGTTGATGGGTGGCGATATCACCCTGAAAAGCAAACAGGGCCGGGGTTCGGTATTTTGTTTCAGCTTCGAATTCCGCGATGCAGACATCGGGGGCATTCAGAAACCTGCTACCCACCAAAGGGTTGAAAAACTCGCGCCGGAATCAGCGCATACGAAAGTTCTGATTATTGACGACAAACCACTCAACAGAGATGTGGTGCGGCATATGCTACAACCACTTGGTTTCGAGCTTCTTGAAGCTGAAGACGGCGCAGAGGGGCTTAGATACTTTGAGGAATGGAAGCCAGATATTGTGATCATGGACATTGTGATGCCGGTGATGGATGGCCGCGAAGCTACAAGACGCATCAGGAAATCTGAAAATGGAAAAAATGCTGTAATCATTGCTGTCACCGCCAGTGCTCTTGATGAGGAAAAAGCCGAAATTCTTGCTTTGGGAGTTGATGATTTTGTGAGAAAACCGTTCAGGGAGTCTGAACTGCTCGAATCAATAAAAACGCATGGTAATGTGCAGTTTACCTATGCTGAAGAGCATGCCAAACCAGCGCCAAATGATGCGAAAACCACTGAGGACATTCACCATCTGATTGGTAAACTCGACAAAGAGCTGAAGCAAAGCATTGGTAATGCATTGATTCTGGGCGATATGAATGAACTGCAAAGTGCGATTGACAAAATGAAGGATGGTTATCTGCCTTTGGCACAACATCTTGAAAATTTGCTCAATGATTTTAAAATGGAAGAAATCAACAGCTTATTCAACGGATAATTCTGGCAAAAATGGAATCAACAGGTGTTATATTAATTGCCGACGACAACGAGAACAACCTCAGGGTGTTGAGTACCATGCTACGCAATGAAAATTATACGGTAAGGATAGCCAAGAACGGGTTGCAGGTGCTCAGAAGTGTTGGCATGTCAAAACCGGAGCTTATCTTGCTCGACATTCACATGCCCGAGCTGGATGGTTACTCAACCTGTGTTGAGTTGAAAGC
>DISP01000128.1 GCA_002421995.1 Bacteroidales bacterium UBA6207
TTGTTCTTATGGATATTTCATGATTTCTTTTTGATTTACTAAGGTGTTGATTTAAAATTTATAAGCCATTCGCATCTTCAAAACTGGCAGCCAGCGATATTCGCTCAGGTTTTCGCGCAGTTGAGCTTCGTTTTCCACATTGTCTTCGAGCATGCCCGTTGCGATGATGGTGGGTTTGGGTTTGCCACCGTAGTAGGTGCCAAGTTCAAAGCCAAAGCCAAATTTGCTTTTGGGTACTGCCCTTCCAAACCCAATTCCGCCGTATGGCGCCACTGCACCCCAGCTGTTGGTAAGGCCGATCACCCCCACCTGTTCGGGCGTGTAGGTGATGTCGTTAAAAAGCAAGTCTCCATCAAAGGCCACAGTGGATGAAATCACCTGATCAATGAAATAGCCAAGACCCACAGTTAGACGGAAGGAGCTGTTTTTGAAAGGGTGATAATCGAGCAAGGCATCAATATTCAGAAAATTTACTTCTGCATCTATCAGAAGTTTCGTGTCCTCAAACTGGTAGCCTAAATCATTGATGTTGAGTTTCATCAGGTTGATTTGACCACGCAACATCAGTTGGTTTCCCAATTTTCTGCCATAATCAAGACCGAGGCCCGGGAAGCCGGCATGAATTCCCACAGCGTTTCGTTTTTCCCTCGCAGGTATGCTGTCCACAATTGAGCCGCGTAGAACCTCTGTTTCTTGCGTCAGCGCTGACATGCAGACTCCAAATAACAACAAAAAGAAAAATAAAAATGGTTTCATATTCAATAATTTGATGATTGGTGCAAAAAGAAGTCAGGCATTGAAAACTTAAATGACTTTTAACATACGAGTCTTATGTTTTAAAGAAATTAATTGGTTTATCGGATTCTTATTCCTTCTATGTAAACACACAAAAGGTGATGCAAATCTACCTGCCCCTTGGGTGTGAGGCAATACTCAATGTTGAGTATTTTCAATAGGTGAGAAATTGGAAGTGCACTTTTTTTTGAATAGAAGCCGTAGTGCAAAATGCTATACAATCCCCATCCTTGAGGCCAATTGCACCATCTCCATCACATTGCGACAGCCTGTTTTGGCAAGCATGTTTCGCCGATGTGTGTCCACCGTATGGCGGCTGATGAAGAGCTCATGGCCGATGGTTGCGCTGTTCATTCCTTGTTTGAGTCGGTGCAAGATTTCCCTTTCGCGTTCAGAAAGCATGAAACCTGAGGGAAAAGCATCCCGGTTTTCCAGATAAACTTCCCCGGTTTTGATATTGGTAATGGTGAGGTTGACACTGTTTTCGTGCTTGATGCCGGTGAGGTTGGTGAGCATATTCATCGAACTGCGTGGTGCATGGTTTCGGCAGTATTCATAAATGGTGCTTTCGCGGATCACCTTGAGATAATGCCCGTTTTTATGCCTTACCCTGTAATCCAGCATGGCGCCGCTTTCAAAAGGCTCAGGCCTTGTTGTCCGGGCCCATTCATTGGAAATCCTTACCAGATGCATGTAACGGTCGGCATCGTCCGGATGCACGTAATCACCAAGTGTTGATGTCGTAAACTCATGTGCCTGATAACCGAGCAATTCAGATATGCCTCGCTGGTATGGGATGGTATTGGTTCTCCAGTCAAATATATAGAAAGCCTGTCGTGGCATAAGCATGAAACTGTCAAGTAAGCTGAAATCATTCTTGCCACAACTACACTGACAAGCCTTTAATTGGTCGGTATAATTGAGAAAGAAGGTTTTGAACTGTTCCGAAGCAGACATATACAGGCGTTATCAGCAAAAAAAACAATCATTTGCAAATTGGACAATGAGGTTGTTGAAGATCGCCGGATGATCCATCTGTGGGCTGTGGCAGGAATCTTCAAGTAACAAAACCCTGTTTTGCCACAACATGGGCAAATCCAGGCTTTCTAAATAAGCCATGCTGATCAATTGGTCAGAAGCTCCTTGTACAATAGCAACCGGGATTCCGGATTGTTTCAGCAATTGATACTCATCCGATACTTTCCCCATTCCAAACGACATCGGCAGATGCTGCCTGAAAGCCGGATCGGTGCCCTGTATCATTACAGCTATGGCTTGTTTGTGTGCCTCACAACCTAGAAGTTTAGAAAGCTTTTCAATTTCTGATGCTGTGAGTTTTTCCGTAAAAAGCAAGGCTGATTCAGGAATGGGATTGAATAATTCATCCGTATTTAATGGCAGTTTCACAGGTGGCGCTCCCCATATAAATATTCCTTTGCAGGCAGGCAACAGCGGCAGACACTCCATAGCCACGTGACCGCCAAGCGAATGACCCATCAAAATGAACTGGTCGAGCCCGAGCTTCTCCACAACCTCCACCACCAAATCGCGAAAAGCAAACAGATTGTATTCATTGGCCGGATCGGAAGCACAACTGCTTTGGCCATGGCCGGGAAAATCGAAAGCCAGCAGCCCGAAACTGTTGAGCAAAGGATCGTCGAACTGTGCACTGAAGGATTCAGAAGACATCGAATTGCCATGAAGCATGATCAGCACAGGGTCTGTATCGCCTCTTACTGAATAATTCAAAATCGTTTTACCAATGACTAAGTTGTTTTTTATCATCGTGTTACAGTGGTAAATTTATTACAATAATACAGAAAAAAACTCACGTAAATGTTAAGTTTTTATTCGGTACAATATGATCATTTCTTTGATAAAACTCAGGTTGTTTAAGTAAATTTGCGTGAAATTGTTAAAATGAATCCATTTCAAGTACTCCTTCAGACATGCTTGCTAATTTTACTGCTTTTCTCCTTCACAGATAACTCCAAAACAAATCCCAACACTACAGCTGGAGAAACAAAAAAACAACGTTGTCATATGCTGTTTGTGATAATAGACAGTCAATGCAATGTTTTTGATTTTCATACTTATTTTGTTCCATGGAAATATCATTCATTATGATTAACACCAATAAAAATTTTAATCTCATCAAAATGACAAAGGTTCATCAAAGGATAGGCTTCCTTATCATTGCCATTTTGTTGTGCAACAAAAGCACATATCTTCTTGCCCAATACCCTGTTGATCAAGTTTTGTTGTTCCACAATCCAGCCTCATCCTGGGAGCGCGAAGGGCTTCCTGTCGGCAATGGCCGTATAGGAGCCATGATGATGGGTGGCATCCGGGATGAAGTGATTCAGTTCAATGAACAAAGCCTGTGGGCGGGCGATAACAACTGGGACGGTGAATACGAAACAGGCGACCATGGCTTTGGTTCGTACCGCAACTTTGGTGAACTGCAGCTACATTTCAATCATTCAGGCGAAGCCGAAAACTACAGACGCCTGCTCCGGCTCTCCGATGGCCTCCACCAAAGCAGTTATTCAGCGTCGGGTATCGGTTATCACTCCGAAACCTTTGCAAGTTATCCCGATCAGGTGATGGTGTTTCGCTATTACGGCAGTCGGCCCGGCAGCCTGTCAGGGTATCTGCGTTTGCTGTCGGCACAGACAGCAGCAACAACCGTATCACAAGGGCAGCTGGTTTTTTCTGATACCATGCCCAACGGTTTGCAGTATGCAGCGCTTTGTCATGTAATTCATCAGGGAGGTCAATGCACCGCAACTGACGACCGATTGTTTTATGAAAATTGCGATACGCTGACAATTCTGCTAGCGGCACGCACCAATTATTTGCCCGATTACAGTCAAAACTGGCGCGGAACAACCCCATTGCCTCGTGTGATTGAAGAAATAAACAAAGCAGCAAAGGCTGGTTTTCATCTTTTGAAAACACGCCATCTGGCCGATTTCAGAAAACTTATGCAACGCACAAGCCTCGACCTTGGTGCAAGTGAGACTACTGATGCTGATTTACCAAAAAGACTGGAAGCCTATGCTTCAGGACAATCAGATCCTGCACTTGAAAGCCTGCTGTTTCAATACGGACGCTATCTGCTCATCAGCAGTTCACGGCCCGGCGGCTTGCCAGCCAACCTGCAAGGCTTGTGGAACAACAGCAACACACCGCCCTGGGCCAGCGACTACCACAGCAATATCAACCTTCAGATGAATTACTGGCCTGCCGAAGTTGCCAACCTCTCAGAATGCCATCTCCCACTCTTTGATTTTCTTGAAGCTGCAGCTGAACCGTGCAGAATTGCCACCCGTAAAGCCTTCGGCGAAAAGCGGCGGGGATGGACAGCACGTACCAGTCAAAACATTTTTGGCGGCAATGGATGGGAATGGAATATCCCGGCAAGTGCATGGTATGCCCAACATTTTTACGAGCACTGGGCCTTTACGCACGACAGCGTTTTCCTTGTTGAAAGAGCCCTGCCAATGCTAAGGGAAATTTGTGAATTCTGGCAAGATCATCTCAAAACCCTGCCCGACGGAACGCTTGTTGTGCCTGACGGCTGGTCGCCGGAGCACGGCCCGCGTGAAGACGGTGTGATGCACGACCAGCAAATCGTTTATGACCTTTTTGGTAATTACCTCGAACTGACATTGGCAGCCGGCAACAGCGATGATTTTGGCAAGCAGGTGGCCGAAATGCAGCAAAAACTCGCCCCCAACCGCATCGGGCGCTGGGGCCAGCTGCAGGAATGGCAATCAGACCGTGATGATCCCGGTGATGAACACCGCCACACTTCCCACCTTTTTGGGGTGTTTCCAGGCAAGCAAATAAGCCCCGAGAAAACCCCATTGCTTGCCAAAGCAGCCAAAACAAGCCTGATGGCACGCAGCGGCTATTATGCCGGCAGAGGAAGCAAGCCATTCACTGCTGCTTCAACCGTTGGCGACAGCCGCCGTTCGTGGACCTGGCCCTGGAGAGCCGCCCTGTGGGCGCGTCTTGGAGAGGCCGAAAAAGCCCATGTGATGGTACGTGGCCTGTTTACCTTCAATACATTGCCCAACCTTTTTGCCAACCATCCGCCTTTTCAAATGGATGGCAATTTCGGTGCTACGGCTGCCATTGCCGAAATGCTCATCCAAAGCCATAATGGTTTTATTGAAATACTACCCGCTTTGCCGGCAGAATGGGCTGCAAAAGGAAGCTTCTCCGGACTGAAAGCCAGAGGTGATGTGACGGTGGATTGCTCCTGGGAACAGGGAAAAGTTGTAAAACTAAGCCTTTATGCCAACCATCCAAAGAAGCTGCAGGTGAAAATGAATGGCAAAATGCAAATGATTGATTGTGAGTTGCTTGAAAAGCAGTAAAAAAAAGAGGCCTAATGGCCTCTTCTGTTCTTTTATGTTCGCTAAAACTAATTGAGTGCGTTGGCAGTGATTTTGCTGTTGATATACACTTTGAAACCGATGGTGGCATTCACGGGATCTGCCATACCAGCTATACCTACATAGAATACTTCTTTCGTATTTAGGATGGTTTCGAGATCAGGAACTTCTGCTGCATCTAGTTCATAAGTCTTGCCCACGGTGAGGGTCTCATTGTTTAAAACGACTGTAGCACCAAAGGCATTTTCGGTAAACGGCGGTTGTGAAATACAATAAGCCACTGCTGTGGTTACATTTACACTGTTATTTGGAGCGTTGCTGATAGATGTCACTTCCACAATCATTTTCTCCACTTTTATGCTTTTTATTTTGTTGGCATAGGTCTTGAAGTCTTCATTGGTGTTGGGATCAATAGTTGTTTCTTCAGCAAAATAACCCATTGCCTGCCCTGATTTAAGGCTGGTTGGTTCAACTGTTGCATCCATTGTTGAAGTAAAATCGGCATCGAAAGTCACATCAGCAAGATCCTTGATTTTTTCGCAGCCGGTGTTTGTAAATCCTATCAAGAGCAGGATCAGACTCAATTTTAAAAGTGTTTTCATTTTAGTTGATTATTGGTGAAGCGCCAAAATTAGCACAATATAACAGCTTGTCAACATTTTAACAAAAAAAAAGAATTTTTACTTAAGCATCTCAAGTGCTTCATCAGCTGTGTGTTGCCTTATATCAATTGTCAACACACGTTCAGCTGCAAAATGTGTCAGCATAGCCGGCACAAGATTCTTTCGAACAACCCAAATCATCCGCATATGTTCTTTGGTCAGCAAGAGGCTCACTGCATCATACCAACCAATGCCTTCGAGCTCCATAGGTCCCAGCTCATCCACCACAAGCCAGCAATCAGAATTAGGGGAGCTGTTCGTCAACAGTGCCGAACCGGCAGCAAAGGCCTCGGGGTTGAAGCTGAACCTGCGGAAACCCACCCAGCCATCAACAGTGCCGGTGCGCGCCAGTGGAAGTTTTGTTCCTGAGGGAAAAAGATGCAGGTCATAGCCGGTTTGAATGTCATTCTCAAATCGGGCTCTGGCAAGAAATCCCTTTGCAGCAATGTTGTTTTGTTGCATTAAATCAAGCAGTTGTGACAAAAATGTTGTTTTTCCCTGATGTACTTCACCGGTGATAATCACAACATTAAAGGCTTGGTTCTCTTTCAAAAATTGTTTCAGCAGCTGCTCCGAGCGTCCGAGCACCTGCCATAAAAGCTGCTGTGGATTGCGCAACAGGTCTTTCCATTTGGGCAATTCCCCTATCAGCGCCGGAAGTGCCGAAAAAGCCAGCGATGTTGCACCATACAACCTGCTCAGTCCGTGACGCTGCAAAACAGCTTTCAACACGGGATTGCGCAGCTCGGCTGCCAGAGCAGTGAAGGAAAAAATCAACAAAACAGCCCTGAAAACCATTTCGGCGCCCAGCCACAACCCTTTGAGCGAAAATTCAAAATCCTGGTTTGCACTTTCGAGCAGAAGCGAAGCAACAAGGGTTATAAGCAGAAATTGAAGCCACACCGCCGGCTTCAGCAATCTGCGGACCGCCTGTCTGTACCTCAACGCAATCCAAACAATGAAGACAAATCCGGCCGGAAGGGCCAAAATATACAGCCTGAAGTTCAACGCAAGCAAAACGCCTGCTGCTGACAGCAAAAGCACGGGGAGAAGCATAAGCTGCGCCTGCAGGTTTTTTTGCCCTCCGGCAAAACCGGCATCTTTTGCGAGATCAATGCTTTTTGTTTCAACACCTCCGTTTTTAAGGTAGCTTTTTCCAATAAAACTACCGGCGAGCGCAGCCACCATGCCTAATAGCAGGTAGATGACTACAATGACGTAGAACAACTCAACAAGACTAAGGGCCTTGATACCGGAAATTTTGATCAGATAGGCATAAAACGATTCTGCAATTTCGATCAGGTTGAACCCGTAGAGGACAAAAAGATTGAGAAGCTTCTGTGCCAGTGCCCACAACACTGCCAATCCGCCGGCTAACGATATGGCAATCAGGTTTCTTCCAAAAATCAAAAGCACAAGCTCCATGATCATTGCTTCGGTGGTGATACCGATCATCGGACCGAAAACCAATGCACTTGGCGAGATTGACTTCATGAGCGCACACACCAACCCTGCCCTGATGATCAGGCCACGCAGAGGCCAAAGCCGGATAAATGCCGCCAATAACAACACACTCGCAGCCGATAGCAACATGCCCGCAAATGGCAGACGCAAATTATGCAGAAAACTACCAACAATGATTTCGAACGAAGCCCAACTGCTGCCCACGACAGCTGCTTTGAGCCATACCTCACCATAAACAGACTTGCCAGTCATAGCCAAAACGTTAGCGTGTGGCCACTACAACAGGTTTTTTAAACCGACTGACTTTGCCTTCGAGGTTGAAAATTTCGGCATAAACAACATAAATCCCGGTTGGAACTTTGTTGCCGTCTTCATCCATTCCATTCCAGCTCACGGCGCCTGAAGGACTCACCAATTCGCTTTTCACTAAATGGCGCACAGGCTGTCCGCTGCTGCTATAAATATGAATATTCATTGTATAACCAGCTTCGCTGAACGACCAGCGCAAACTTGTCACATCATTATAACCGTCGCCATCGGGTGAAAAAACCTCCGGATCAATCAGTATTTCCTCCTCGATGGCAATGTCGTCAACATGTGCTGAATTCTTATAGCCCGGGCTGGCAAAACCGGTGGTTTGCGAAGCTGATTGCCAGTTTTTGACATCGTCCGAGGAGCGGTCGAATGAGATGCGTTCGAGCGAAACACCTGCCACATAATTCAACAGCGGGTTGTGTTGGTCTTCGGTGTAGGACATCACATCAATGATTGATCCCAAACGTGATTTCAGCAAGACCGTACCGTTCTCGTTGCTATAGGTAGGCAGCGATTCCATCACAACAAAGGTATTGACAGCGGCATCAGCATAAAAGTCGGTGACTCCTGTTTTTGAAGTGCTAAGCAGGGCGTAGGCACCAGGTTGCAACAGTCTGGTTGCGGTTGTGATAATTTTTAGGGTTGTGTCGGGAGGGTTGGGTATGGTCTGGCGCACACTGCCAAGACGCAGGTCTTCGAGGTTTATCAGCTTCTCCGAACGGTTAAATATCTCCACAAAGTCAACACCACCCGTGAAAGGATGAAACAACACTTCGTTGATGACAACATCCTGTGATTCAGGAACTTCAGGCACTCCAAACTCCACAACTGTTCCGGCAGCCACAGCTCTTCCGGCACAATTTGTAAGCGACTCAGACAATTGCAGGGTGTAGAGGACGCCTTCCTGAAACTGCTGGCCAAAGCTCAGCTCTACGAAGGCCGGATCGGCCGGATTACCAAATGCCGAAGCCGGGTTGAGCGATCCGGGCATGAGCACATAATTGGTAGTTGAAGTTAATGCATTGGTTTCCATCTGTTGATCGAACCACAGTTGCAGAACGTTGTTCGACAAGAGTTTGATGCTGGCAATGTCCGGCGAACTGCCATCGGGCGAGTCAATACTGTTTTTGCGTCCGGGAGTGCCTCCCGAAACATCGGTCGAAGCCGACCAGTTGGAAACGCCACCGCAGGGATTGGCGGGGTCTTTTTGTTCGAGCGTCCAGCCTCCTTCGGCCTTTTTGCTGTCGCCATACCAGGCATCAGTATATGAAACCGTTGATAGTTCATTTCCTTGCGCGTTTAAAAGTGTAACAACAGCCCCACTATTGGCCAGCTGAAAACTGCTGAATCCGTAAGTTGAACCAAAAGCTTGCAAGGCAGAAACAGCATCTTCATGGGTCAGCAAAAGGTAACCATTGGGTTCGATCTGGATGTTGCTGATTGTTTTATCAGTAGAACCAATCCGCAAGACAGATCCATCGAGATTGATATAGGTGGAGGTAGTGTTGTACAACTCGATGAACTCAAATTCAGGAAGCCCCACAACCGGCGAAGGATCGGCCATCATTTCGTTTATCACAATGTCGTTTCTTTGTGTCACATAATAGCTCACATTGGTGCTTGATTCTGACAGGATATTTCCGCTAATATCGCTGATATTACTGACGTTCAGGTTGTATGTTTTACCGTTTTCGAGCGGGTTGGCCCACTGCAAAACTACCTGTGCAGCTGTGAGGCCCTGCGTGAGCTGTGCCGGATGGCCTAATCCCTGATCAAGTGAATAGTTGTTTGCATTGGTGAGACTTTGTGCTTCAATAGCCTCGCTGAATGTTACGGCAATGGTATAAGGGTCGTTTGCCAACGCACTCACGAGCTGCGGAGGTTCAGTATCAACAACTTCAGCTCCGATATATACGTCATCATAATACATTTTGGTGCTGTTGCTCACGGTATATTGGCCGAAGAAACCAAAAAATCCACCCGCTTGCATGCTGTTGTCGCTGCCGGAGGCTTCGAGTGTATAGATTCCTGTCCCGGCGGCATCAGTGAATATTTTCCAGTCGCCGTTTATTTTTCTGACCACCTTAACATAAACAGCAAAAGATGAGGCGAGTGCAGCTTCGGTGCCGCGGCAAATGCTCGTTATACTTGCCCCCTCCTGCTTGAAAAGCTCAATGGCATCGCTGCTGCCGGCTTCGCCAAAGCGAAGAAAATATCCGTTCAGAGCTCCGCTCAAATCGGCCTGGTTGCTGCTCAGATACACATTGCTGAAGTTGCTGCCCGAAGGCGAAAAAGCCAGTTTTATCCAAAAACGCCATTCGAGATTTCCTCCCTGAAAAGTGTAAGGCGTTGTGAGCCATGATTTCCCTGCTTCGGTGGCATTAAGTTGTAATTGGCTGGAAGTGTTCACTATATACAATGAACTTGTTCCTGTCCATTCCGGATTGTTGGTAAAATCCCCGTCGGTGAAACCATCTGTCAGTTGCGCCGAGGCAAACAGGGGAAGAAAAATTAAAAGAGAAATGATGCGCTTCATTATTTTATATTTTTGCAGCCGCGTTGAAAATGTAAATGTAGAAAAAAATCCATTAGCAGCATTCGTCATGAAAATTGCCATTGTTGGAGCCACCGGCCTCGTAGGAAGGATGATGCTCAGGGTGTTGGAAGAGCAAGACTTTCCTGTTGAAGCCATCATTCCTGTGGCATCGGCAGCATCTGTTGGAAAAACTATTGTTTTTCGGTCGAAGGAATACAGCGTTGTTGATGCCGAAACAGCCATCAGTATGAAACCGGCCCTGGCGCTGTTTTCTGCCGGCGGAGCTGCTTCGCTTGCCTTGGCTCCATTGTTTGCAAATGCCGGCATCACGGTCATTGACAACAGCTCGGCCTGGCGCAAAGACACCGCCGTGCCCCTTGTTGTACCGGAGGTGAATGGTGCTTCCATAGGCGTAGATAACAAAATCATTGCCAATCCCAACTGCTCAACCATACAAATGGTGGCTGCGTTGGCTCCGCTCCACAAAGCTTACAGCATTAAACGGCTTGTGATTTCGACCTATCAATCTGTCACAGGCAGCGGTATCAAGGGTGTGAACCAACTCGAGGCTGAACAAAAAGGGCAAAAAAGTGCCAAACCTGCTTATCCGCATCAGATTCATATGAACCTGATTCCGCATGGCGGCGACTTTGGCAGCAATGCTTATACAAGCGAAGAAGAAAAACTGGTTTTCGAAACGCGTAAGATCATGTCTGCACCGCAGATTGCCATCACTGCCACAGTGGTAAGGGTGCCTGTAACAGGCGGACACAGTATGGCGGTGAACATCGAATTTGAAAAGGCTTTTGATGTGGACGACGCCCGTAAACTGCTTCAGCAAACACCAGGCATCGTTGTGCAGGACGATCCTGCGGTATTTTTGTACCCCATGCCCAAAGATGCGCAAGACAAGGACGAGGTGTTTGTTGGGCGAATTCGCCGCGACGAAAGCATTGCCAACGGACTGAATATATGGGTGGTAGCCGACAATCTGCGCAAAGGGGCAGCTACCAACGCAGTGCAGATAGCCCAATGGTTGTTAAAAAATGACTTGCTGAAACAGTGAAAATCTACCGCAACATCAACGACTATAAACCGGTCAAAAATGCCATCGTCACGATAGGCACTTTTGACGGCGTGCACCTGGGGCATCAGGCAATCTTCAAAAAAATGACAGCCGAAGCCAAAGCCATTGGTGGCGAAACAGTGGTGGTTACCTTCCATCCTCATCCCCGACTGGTGCTTAACATTGACAGCAGCAGCCTGCGTTTTATCACCACACAGGAAAAAAAGATGGAAATTCTCGAAAAAACCGGCATTGATAATGTGGTGATTATCGAATTCACAAGAGAATTTTCGCGTACCAGCAGTGAGCAGTTTATAAAGAATTACATTGTTGACAAAATCAAACCGGCAAAGCTGGTGATTGGTTATGACCACCATTTTGGCAAAAACAGAATGGGCGACTTCAAACTGCTGTATGATCTTAGCAACCGCTACAATTTCAAGGTGGAACGTGTTGCTGCACAGGATGTTGAAAATATTGCAGTGAGCTCCACCAAAATCAGGAAGGCACTCGAAGCAGGCGATGTGAAAAAAGCAAACCGCTTGTTAGGCTATGAATACAGCCTTTGCGGCGAAGTGATCCATGGCAACGAACTGGGAAGAACGATTGGTTTTCCCACCGCCAATCTCAACATCCCCGATGCCTTTAAAGTGATTGCTGTTTGTGGTGTATATGCCTGTCATATAAAGCATAAAGGAGTGATTTACAACGGTATGGGAAATATTGGCTACAGACCGACTGTTTCGGGCAACAGCCAGCTCACCACAGAAGTACACCTTTTCGATTTCGACCAGATGATCTATGGCGAAGAAATCTGTGTGAACTTCGTGGACCGCATCAGGAGCGAAATCCGTTTCGAAAACATGGAGGCACTTCAACAACAACTCGTTAAAGACAAAGTGGCTGCCATAGAAATTCTTAACAGGCCTGAGTAGTCAGAACAGCTGATTTTAAAAAAATGTTACCTTTGTGACCTTATCAAAGGTTAAACATTTATTCTGCTTATCTATGAAAAATTTCTTTCTGCTTGTAGCGGTGTTGCTGGCAGGCATGCTGATGCCACTGAGCAACAAAGCTTGCACCAATTACCTTGTTACCAAAGGAGCTTCGACCGATGGCTCAACAATGATCACCTATGCAGCTGATTCGCATGTGCTGTATGGCGAACTGTATCACTGGTCGGCAGGCGAATACGCTCCCGGCACACTCGTTGATGTGTATGAGTGGGACACAGGCAAATTTCTTGGAAAAATCAATCAGGCACCGCGTATCTACAATGTTGTAGGAAATATGAACGAGTTTCAGGTTGCTATCGGTGAAACTACTTTTGGTGGCCGCCCCGAACTCGTTGACACAACAGGTATTGTTGATTATGGCAGCCTGATCTACCTGACGCTTCAGCGCGCCACTTCGGCCCGTGATGCCATCCGCATCATGGCACAGCTTGTGCAGGAAAACGGCTATTACAGCTCCGGCGAGTCGTTTAGCATTGCTGATAAGAACGAGGTGTGGATTCTCGAAATGATCGGGAAAGGAACACAAATGAAAACAGACAAAAAAAACAAAAAAACTTTCAATGCCAACAAAGGTGCGGTATGGGTTGCGCTGCGCATTCCTGATGGTTATGTGAGCGGACATGCCAACCAGGCACGTATCCAGACTTTCCCCATTGCCGATGGTATTAAATCAATCACATCCAAGGAGATGAATAAAATTTTCGACCCTGCTGTTGAGGTGGTTTATACCGACGACGCGATCAGTTTCGCACGCAGCAAAGGCTGGTATGTGGGCGAAGACAAAGAATTTTCGTTTTCCGACACCTATGCACCGGTTGACTTTGGTGGCGCACGCTTTTGCGACATCCGTGTCTGGACCATGTTTAACAAAGTAAGCAATGGAATGGATCAATATTGGGATTATGTGAAAGGCAATATCAAACACGAAGAAAAGTTTGCCGACGGAAGACCCAATCCCAACAAATATGCTACCAACCGCATGCCTTTATGGGTGAAGCCGGAGAAAAAAATCTCTGTCCATGATATGATGATGTTTATGCGTGATTACCTCCAGAACACCGAACTCGACATGAGTAAGGACTTTGGAGCCGGCCCGCACCAAATGCCATATCGCTGGCGTCCGCTCACCTGGAAGGTGGATGGTGTGAGTTATGTGAACGAAAGAGCAACTGCCACCCAACAGACAGGTTTCTCCTTTGTGGCACAATCACGCTCATGGCTTCCCGACGCAGTTGGCGGCATCATCTGGTGGGGTGTTGACGATGCCAACGCCTCGGTTTATATGCCGCTCTACACCAGCATGACAAGCAGCCCAAAAAACATTGAACGCGGAAATGGCGCCATGATGAGATGGTCGGAAACTTCGCTTTTCTGGATAACCAATATGGTTTCGAACCTGAGTTATACACGCTATAATATGATTCAGTCCGACGTGGAAAAGGTGCGCGACGGCCTCGAAAAAATGTTTATCGAGCGCACAGCTGCCACCGATGATGCTGCTATGAAACTCTACAGGCAAAATCCTGCTTCGGCCGTGGCTTTCCTCACCGACTACAGCACCGATCAGGTTTCGCGCACTTTCAATGCCTACAAGGAGTTGTATCAGGAAATGTTTATGAAATATATGGATGGAAATGTGAAAACACGCAATCCTGGTCATCAAAATCCCAATGTTAAACAACCCGGCTACAGCGAACAGTTCTTGCGTAAAGTTGCCGAAGAAACTGGTGATAAGCTTAAAATGAGCGGCGAAGGCCATTGATCTTCAGACGAAAGAATGATATAATAAAGGCTGTCACGAAACCGCGACAGCCTTTCTTTTT
>DISP01000201.1 GCA_002421995.1 Bacteroidales bacterium UBA6207
TGTGAAATCTTGTTGGAGTTTTTCTGGTGGAGGCTGACTAATACTACTGAAATAAACCTGTATTTAACAACAGAACCAGATTGGATGATGCTGAAGTAAATTACTTCTTGTTCTTCATCTCCGGAGAAATCGTAACGCGCTCATTGTTACTATATGCCACAACAAATGCATCGTAAATGCCCCTGCTCTGCAGCGTACGTGCATAGCTCTCGGCTTCGGAGTAGCTCCTGAAACTTCCGGTTGAATATCTATATAAACCGTTGTATTGGTTTTCAATAATTGGATACTCGAACTGAACAGTGCGGTATACTTTTGAACCGATCAGTGCAGGAGAACTTTTTGCATAAATCTGCACACGAAATTCAAAGCCGGTGCTTTTGTTTTGCTCTGGAACCACCTGTTTTTCCGGTAAAGTCAAGGGCGGAATAGTGGTTTCAGTTTTTACCATCACCGCAGGCGGGTCGTTATAAATTTCGTAGTCAATAATGCTGATTGGGGTTTCGGGTTCCCACTTTCCTGCAACTGATGGGGCTTTTATTTTTTTGGTTTTATTTGCCTTTTTTGCTCCAATACTGTAGCTTATTCCAATATGTGCTGCTGTTATAATGTCGTATTGATAGCCGTCCCGATAGAAGTCAATCTCGTCAGTAAGCGCTGTAATCATGTTGGCTTCAACACTAAGCTTAATCTCAGGAGTGAATAAATAACTTACACCGACTGAGGCCGGAAAACTGAATCCATTCGTACTAAAACCTGCAATTGCAGCAGAATTGTTGTTGTGCACCAAAGTTCCGTCACTCAGTTTTGATAAATCGGAATTCCAAAATGCATAACCAATACCAAGCGTACCATAAAACTCAACTTTCCGCTCGGCATCACCAAAGAAGAAATTGCTGAAGCTTAAGTAGGAATGCAACGAAATCTGGTTGAAATCTCCCTTGAACTTTCTGTCAAAAAGTGTTGTTCCGTCTGATTTAAATTGCTTTTCACTGTACAGTGCTGAGCGTTGAAACTGGACTCCGATACCATGCTTGCCGTTGAAATGATAGCGGGCCAAGGCTCCAAACGAAAATTTGGTTTCTCCTGAAAACTTCGATGACCATGTTTTTGTGCTAATATCCCCATGATATTGTGAAACTCCTCCATACAGACCAAATTGAAAGGCGTGAAATCCTGAACTGTTCTGTGCGTTTCCTTTGTGAGGTGCAAAGAAGCAGATTAGACTTAAAAGAAGTAATGCTTTCAATTTTCTGTTCATGCTTTTTCCGGCTTAAGGAAGTTTTTTACCGCAAAAATCCATAAGGTACTCACCAGCACTGCCGTATCCAAGGTCATATGCTTTTTTCCAATCTTCGCAGGCGCCATTGCCGTTGTTTAGGTAATACTTGGCAACACCTCTGTTAAAGTAATTCCTAATCCAGTTTGGATAATCAACAACGCGTTTTGGTCTAAGACTTAATGCTTTATCAAAATCAGCAATTGCATCAACATGCTGCCCCATCTTGCTGCGGGTGTTTCCCCTGTAAGCGTAAATCATAAAGTCGTCTGTCTTCGGATTCTCCTCAAAAGCTTTGTTAAATGCATCCAAAGCGCCAATATAATCTCCCATCTGATAACGTAAAACTCCCCATTGGTAATTAGAATCATAGGCAGTTGTGGCTTTGTCTAATTCAATATAATAGGCAAGCGACTGATTGATAAAATTGTTGAAAATATTATACTGCACTTCGTAGAAATTCTCTGCAAACAGATTCTTCCAATTGTCGGGCGAAAGCTGCATCTTGTTGAGATTCTCATGCTTGTAGTTGGCTATCAATTTAAATCTTGCCACTTCTTTATCGCCGGATTTTATTGGGTAAACAGCAATAAACATATTACCGTCATTGATAATCTTTCCAAACTTTTTGTCTTGAACAAGTCTGATTATAAGGTCGTTGTATGAAGTATTTGTAGTTTGAAAATTGTTAATAACGCCGGTTTTATAGTTTGCGAGATTCAGTCCTTTCTCGGTAAAAACAGTTTTGTCATAATTTCTGATCTTACCGGTCAGATAACACTCGAGGTTCACAATATATGGAACATTGAACTTTGTTTCCTCGGGCATTAATTCTTTAAGCTTTTCGCTTTTAAAAACCCAAAATTGTAATGAGTTGAAGAAATGCCAGTTTCGTTGCAGGTAAATGAATTCAAACTCGCCGTCAATATATTTCTTAATTAGTATATTGTATTGCTCATCATCAATCATTATTTTATGAAGTTCAAAAGAAATGAAGTTATCCTGCCCAAGTTCATTCAAGCCGCCTGGTCTGGCGTTGTTTGACCTGCTGTCGGTGAATGGGATTTTATTTGTGGCATAAGCCCATGTTCCGTTGTCCTGCATGGCCCATCCCCGCGCATCATAAATGCCGGATTGAACAGGACTCATAATAGAAAAGTTCTCCAAATCAATATTGCCCTCACTCTGCGCGTATCCAAGCAGGCTGCTGACAATAAGCAGGAATAAGTATATTGTTTTTTTCTTCATGCGTTAAATCATGGGTGTGTTCTTCCTCAAAACAGGCACAATTTGCTGTAAATGTACGTATTTATTGTTTAATCAACTTTTGTGATTTTCAATAAAAATGCGATTTTTTATTAACATCCTTTTTAACAATCCGGCCTGCTTAAAATACAAAATCGTTAAAAAACTGATTTACAGTTTATTAATTTCATCACATATCAAAGCAACTGCCTGTTCGATTCCCTCCGGATTTTTTCCGCCGGCTGTGGCTAAATGCTTTTGGCCGCCTCCACCTCCCTGGATTTTCGATGCAGCAAGCTTTATCCATGCCGATGCATCTGCTTTTTTGGATTGCACGAGATCCTCGGTAATCAATATGCAAAGCATTGCCTTTCCTTCTGATTGACCATAAAGTAAAACAACAAGATTGTTATTCTGCATTGACTTAAGATGCAGCGCCACAGATTTGGCCAAATCCAAATTCTCGTTCAAACTTGCCTTAATCAATCCTACTCCATTTACTGACTTATACCCAGAGAAAAGTTGTTGCGCCACTGTGTGGGCCTTTTCCTGAAGGAGCACTTCATTCTTTTTGGTAAGCTCAGTAAAGTTTTCATAGAGTGTTTGAATACCTTTGACTAAGTCGCCTGTGGTTTTAACAACCTCTCTGATCTGATTGTGCTCATCAATAAATTTATTAAAGTAGTCTTCGGCTGCCTCACCGGTTATTGCTTCAATGCGTCTTACGCCGGCTGCAATAGCGCCTTCGCTGATGATTTTAAAACTACCAATATGGCCGGTTGCGTCAATATGAGTCCCGCCACACAATTCAACAGAATACTG
>DISP01000048.1 GCA_002421995.1 Bacteroidales bacterium UBA6207
ATTCATATCCAGCGCTATAAAGGTCTTGGCGAGATGAACGCCGAACAATTGTGGGACACAACCATGAATCCGGCTTTCAGAACCTTGCGCCAGGTAACCATCGAAAACGGACTCGAAGCCGATCATGTGTTCTCAATGCTGATGGGTGATGAAGTTCCACCACGCCGCGAGTTTATAGAAGCCAATGCGAAATATGCCAAAATTGACGTTTAAGTCGTCTTTGTAAGATCATCTGTTTTAAAGAATCAGGCTCGCCTTCCGAAAAGGTAAGCCTGATTTTCTTTTAGAACAACACTTACTATTTTTCGAAAACGATCAGTTTGTCTTCGATGATAAAATTTGAAAAACCGGCCTTACTACTGATAAAGCTGATGGTTTCAGGGGTGTAAAAGAACACATGCGTGGCGTCATTCTTATAAAACCATGACGAAAAATCTATTTCAGGCAGGTAAAGCCGTGTAGTACAATAAAGCTTTCCATTCTGTACCAGCATTTTAAATAAGATTGTGAACGATTCAAGGGGTGAATAGAAATGTTCCATCACTTCGGTGCAGGTGATAAAATCGTATTGGTTCAAAAGCAGTTTACGGTCATCAAAAAAGTAAGGATCATAAACAGTCATGCTGAACCCTTTGTCGCGGAGCAGCTTTGCAACCACCGAACACGGACCACTACCAAAGTCGAGACACGTTTCAGAATTGAGATGATTAGCCAAAACATGATCCGTAAGTGGCTGCATATATGCCTGATAGCCTTTATCGTCCACATCATTTTGATGAAACTGGTAACGTTGTTTTTCGGCATCTGCCGAAAGACGTTGTGCAGGATGCAAGAATACACCCGAACAATTGCAGCATCGCAGAAATGTTTTCTTTCGGCTTTGGTAATATAGATCTGATGGTGTGCTACACAAAGGACAAAGAATCGCTGATTCCATTACAAAATCTTTTGACAAAAATAGCATTTCCGGCTGTCACAAAGCTTCTAACCAGCCACACGATTGAGTTGATGGATCAAACAAATGATTTTAATCTATTGATTTATAACAGAATCAATAGATTTCAAGATTTGCGTCTGGTTTGCAGGAAGGTGAAAATCAGGTTCAACAAGGTGGTTTCCCACAGCAGATACAGCATCTTTGATAGCCAGCCAAACAGAAAATGCGAGCAAAAAAGGAGGCTCTCCAACAGCTTTGCTTTGCTTCACCACATCAGGATTTGGGGCGTCGCTCAACAAATTAATCCTGTAGTCGGCCGGGATATCAGCAATACTTGGTATCTTATACGTATCGGGCGATTTATTGAGTAGTTTCCCTTCGGACGAATAGCGTAAAGTCTCCATTGTGCACCAACCCACACCCTGCATGAAAGCACCTGCTACCTGCCCTTTGTCAATGGCCGGATTGATGCTTTTTCCAGCATCATGCAGTATATCAGTACGTAACAATCTGACTTCGGCAGTCAATACATCCAATTCAACCTCGGATACTGCCATCCCGAAAGCAAAATAATGGAAGGGATGACCTTTGCCGGCCTGTTTGTCAAAATGTAGACCTTTGGTAGCATAATAGGCTGTTGTGCTAAGGCTAATCTGTTTCATCCATGCCTGCTCAGCCAATGTCCTGAAGTCAATTGCAGCTCCGGAACTGTTTTTGACCCGGCCGTCGCTAAAAGTTATCTCATCATCAATTGGCGACGCAAAACCGGGCAATTGTTTTGCAACATCAATCAATCTTTGCTTCAGTATTTCAATTGCATTGCTGACAGCCATTCCATTGAGGTCGGTGCCCGATGAGGCGGCTGTCGGCGAGGTATTTGGCACCTTTGAAGTGTTGGTTGCACTCACTTTTACCCAATCAGCCGGGATGCCTAAACCATTGGCGGCAATTTGAATGATTTTTGTGTGAAGCCCTTGTCCCATCTCGGTTCCGCCATGATTCACCAGAACCGAACCATCCTTGTAAATATGCACCAAAGCACCGGCCTGATTGAGAAAAGATGTTGTAAAAGAAATGCCGAATTTCACCGGCGTCAAGGCCATTCCGCGTTTGACAACTGTGTTTGTTCTGTTAAAATCGTTGATCTCACCTCTTCTTTGTTCATAGGATGAAGAGCTGTAAAGTTCATCCCAGAGTCGTTGCAGTTTGTTCGAGTGTATTAGCTGACCGAAATGTGTTTCGTTCAGGACATCAGCACCATAAAAGTTGATTTTTCTGATTTCAGCAGCATCTTTTTTTAGGAATCTTGCTATTTGGTCAATCGTATGCTCAATAACTACGGCACCTTGTGGCCCGCCAAACCCCCTGAAAGCAGTGTTCGAGGGCAGGTTTGTCCGCCACATTGTTCCGATGACACGAAAATGAGGCACAAAATAGGCGTTGTCGGCATGAAACAAAGCTCTTTCGAGGATTGCCATCGAAAGATCTGTGGCACATCCTGCATTTCCATGCAGTTCAACATCATAGGCTTGCAAGCGGCCGTCATTTCCAAAGCCGGCCTTGTAAGAAGCCAAAAACGGGTGTCGCTTCCCTGTGAAAAGCTGGTCCTCATCGCGGTTAAAAATCAATTTTACCGGCCTGCCGGTTACCTTTGCCATGAGTGCAGCCCAGGCAGCAATATGCGCAGCCTGTGTTTCCTTGCCTCCAAATCCGCCCCCCATACGTTTTACCTCGCATTCAACCTTATGCGTTTCAATACCAAGTAGTTCTGCTACCACAGACTGCACTTCGGAAGGGTTTTGAGAAGAAGCAAACACTTTCATTTCGTTATCCTCACCCGGGACGCAATAGGCCGACTGGGTTTCAAGATACCAATGCTCCTGCCCTCCAATCCGCAGTGTTCCATTGATTTGATGGGTGCATTTTGCCAATTCCTGCTCCACATTCCCACGTTCGATGCTGCGGGCAGGCGCAAGCCTCAGGCCTTGACTCATTGCATCTTCAATGGTAATGACGGCCGGTAAAACATCATAGTCAATTTTTATTTTTCGTACAGCTGTTCGTGCAGCCAATTCGTTTTCGGCCACAACAAGCAATACGGCTTGCCCGATACAATGAACTGTGTCAACCGCAAGGCAGGGTTCATCGCCGGCGAGGGGATTGAGTTGGTTGTGTCCGGGAATCGCACGGTAATCAATAATATCTACAACACCTTCCACCGCAAGTGCTTCCTTTATGTCTATGGAAAGAATCCGGGCATGTGCATGAGGACTTGTATAGACCAGACCGGTCAAAGTATTGGCGCTGAATGGCATATCTGCCACATAAACAGCTTGTCCGGTGACATGACTAAAAGCACTTTCGTGGATCAGGTTCGGGTTTTCATTTTTCATGACTTCCTCCTTCCAGGGATTGATTAAAAAGGCGCAGAAACAAGTTTCCGGAAAGCCTTGTCCTGGCAGCAGCCTCGGCACGNNGAGAAAATTTTCAGCTTCTGCTGCTCTTTTCACAGTAGCTGCCATTCCTCCATAAGCCAAAACAATCTTTTCAACGCGGTTGGCCTTGTCTTTTTGAAGCAGCATTGCAAGACTCACCGTTGAGATATCGAGTTGTTTTCTAACACTGGCTTTGACACATAAAAACAATTGGTTAGGAGCCGGAACAGGAATAAATATCCTGGTTAGTAGCTCGTCCGGGGCCAGGTCAATTTTTCTATAGTCCAAAATAAAGTCTTCCAGTGAAAGAACCCTGGAATCATTCTTGCTTTGAAGCTCCACCCGGGCATTCAGGGCAACCAATGCAGGCAGTAAATCACCAATCGGGCTGGCTGTGCAGATATTTCCACCAGCAGTAGCCAGGTTTCGTATCTGTGCTGATGCAAAATATGCAAGAAGTTGGGAGAGTGACGGAATTCGATCCACAAGATATAACCGCATCTTTTCGATGCTGCATGAAGCTCCAAGCTCTACTGAATTATTCTTTTCTATGATTCCATTAATGGCTGCAACAGCCGAAAGGTCAATTACTTCCCTGTCGAAAATAAATGTTTTGTTCTGCCGGACGGCGTTATCCGTATTTCCATTTATGATTTTTGCTGCCGGATGCTCGGCCCTCAACTGCAGCGCTCCTTTAAGGCTTGAAGGCAAAAAGTACTTTTGTTTTGCGGCATTGATTCGAAGACCTCCTGATTCTCTCACCATCTCGAGTGCACCAACCAGGCCGGCTTCTGAATGACTGAAATGATCCGGCTGAATGTTCTGTAATGAAGCAAGAGCGGCTTTTTGAACAGATTCGTAGCCGGTGCAACGACACAGATTTCCGCTCAACTGAAGTTTCAATGTATTGGTATCCGGCTTAGCCGCCGCTTTGTATTGCGCAAAAAGGCTCATGGCAATGCCGGGCGTACAAAAGCCACATTGGCTCGCATGATGCGCAATCAAGGCTTGCTGAACAGGGTGTAAATGATTCTTTCCTGCAGAACTATCCATCAGATTTTCGATCACAATGAGCTGTTTGCCATGAAGAGATGCCAGAAAGATGAGACATGAATTCACAGCCTGATAGATCATCTTCCCCGATTCGGGCGTTCCAATCACAACGGTGCAGGCTCCGCAATCGCCTTCGGCACAGCCTTCTTTTGTGCCTTTGAAGCCTTCGGCACGTATATAATTCAACACTGTTGTCGAAGGCAGATAAGCTGATTTCTCAAAGTCAATCACCTTCAGTTTGTCTCCCAGAAAAAATTGCAGCTTAGAATTTTCCATGATGACTTTCTATTTTATCAAAGCATTTCGTGTATCAATCATCTGAGCCAGAATGCTTAGCGCAATTTCAGCCGGTTGCTCGCAACGCATTTCTACACCAATCGGCATTCGCACTTCGCCAAGTTGATCAGCAGTGAAAACACCTTCATTCACAATTTTTTCGCTGATTTGAGCCACCTTACGCTTGCTTCCCATCATCCCAAGATACGTTAGTTTCAAAGGCAACAGCTCTCTGAGCAGCAATTCATCCTGTTTGTGTTCAGGAGTCATGATAACCACATAGGCATCTTCATTGATTTGTAAATCAGCGATGCTTTCCAGATAATCCTTTTGGTAAAAAGCAACCTTATCATTGGGAAAACTGTTAAATATTCCTTGTCGCGGATCAATGACATTGGTATCAAAACCGAAACCGGGAGCAAGTTTAGCCAAAGCCTTTCCAACATGTCCGGCACCAAAAATATATAATGGAGTGCCGCTCCCATACTTTTCGAAATAAATTGATACCGCGCCTCCGCAACCCATGGCAAGCTCTTCTTCAAGTGTAAAATGCACTGTAACAGGCCTTGCTGTTTGCATAACTTCGTTTGCAACAGCTATTGCTTTCAGTTCCAGAGCGCCACCGCCAACAGTTCCGTGCATTTTTTGGTCAGATGTCAAAAGCATTTTAGCCCCGGCTTTTCGTGGCGAAGAACCTGATGTTTCGGTGACGATACATAAAACTGCTGCTTTCTTTTGCGCCAGTACGGCTGTAAGCTCCTGCAATACAAAGTCCATTTCCGGTTATTTTCGTTAATACGGTGATTGTGCGATGGTATGCCAAAACTTGCTATCCAAGGCATTTC
>DISP01000173.1 GCA_002421995.1 Bacteroidales bacterium UBA6207
CCGGCTATGCTTTCAAAAAACAGTATAGCCCGGAACAGCTGAAAACTGCACTCGGTTTGCTCGAAGGCTATTTTCATGGCAGCAGCTCTGGAATTGATCCGCTTTGCTGTTATTATCGCGAAGCCGTTCTCATCGGCCAGGACAACAAAGTGGCACTTCCGGGCCAATTTGATTCAGATCTACCTTTCAACATCTATCTCTTCGACAGCAAATCCATTGGTATGACAGCACCATTGGTTGATTTTTTCAGGAATCGGATGGAGGATTACTCTTTTTACAAAAAAGTTAAAACCACCTGGATTCCGTCAGTAAATGCCGCGATTGATCAGTTTTTAACCGGAAACAAAGCTGCATTTGACGCAACATTGCGTGTTCTTTCAGTTTTTGAACGTGAGAACCTGCCCCTGATGATTCCTGAGTCAGCAGCAAAAAAATGGGACCGCGGGCTTGAAACAGGGCACTACACCATGAAGCTCTGTGGTTCGGGTGGCGGTGGGTTTTTTCTTGTGTTTTCGGAGCGGAATGCAGATTTGTCACCTCATTTCGAGTTAGACAGGCTAATACGATTGATCTAAGCAAGCCTGCTTTTTGAATCATTTAAAATCCCAATTTTCTTTTCAGTTCGTTGGCTGCCGTGTTGCCGGGTTCGCGTTTCAAAACCCTTTTCACAAGAATAGCAGCTTGTTCCCGTTCTCCGGCCGAGAGCCTGATACCGGCAAGATTAAGCAAAGCCTGAATGTTATCAGGATTAAGCTTCAAGGCCTGCTCAAGAGATTTAACTGCTTGTTTGTCATTGCCTGTCAAAGATTCGCAATAGGCATGATTGACCCAGGCCTTGTCGTTGCGCGGGTGCTCAGCCAGAATGCGGCCAAAAACCTTGCGTGCCTGCGGAATACTGTCCATTGCCACCAAAACCCCACCAAGCTGATTCATCATATCTGCAAAATAGGGTGCCAGTTTTGTTGCTTTGCTGTAAAATCTCCAGGCAGCTTTCAGGTCATTTGCGGCTTCAAATGCCTTTCCAACCCTGTAAGCAGCCCAGGCATCGTCGTTTTCATAATCCTGCTTCACCAACCACTCGTCAAGCACCTTTTCTACTCCGTTTTTATCAACAAGTGACCGAATGGCATTCAAATTTTTGGTTAAAAAGAAATATTGGACAAACGCCTTAAAATGAGGCTTATCGGTTTTCGTTGTATGAGGAAGTAAATAGAAATAGGCCGAGTCAAGATAGATCGGGTTTGCATAAAACGATTCATATTCCCTCAAATAACCCCTCCCCATTGTCAAGCGGTCTGTTTTTCTGTTATTCACAGCAACCAATCCTTTAAAGCGAAGTGGTTGAGGGATTTCCGGGTCTGGCAGACTTATCTTGTGGTCAGTTATTTTAACATGTGGAATGTCGCGGCTGTCGCGTTTAATCATATGACATTTCACACAATTATCTTTGTCAGCAGATACTACCGTGGCGGGCTGATGCTTTATTTCTGTTGAATGACAATTTGTGCATACCTTGTTAAAAACCGCAGGATCAGTTTCTTCAACAGAAATATGCGGGTTGTGGCACTGAATGCAGCTAATATCACCCTTGCTTTGAAGATAGCATTTGCTTTCGCTCATACGCTCAAAATGCGATGCCATAATGAGTGTTGGTGTACCGCCTTCGTAGGCAGGCATAAAAACATCAAGCACCTCTGTTAGCGCCATGCCGGGTTTAAAATCATAAAAGCTTTTGTCGTTTTTCAGCACCATCGTTCCCTGCAGGTGACACCTTGCGCAGATGTCGTTCTGCAACTGCTTTGGGAGGCGGGCAGGATTAACGATGGCATAGTCAGGCATCACCGAAGTATCAACCAAAACACCTCGTTTTGTAAGGTTCACATGAATGGATCCCGGGCCATGACAACGTTCACAATCAATACCTAGTGGAATTTGGCTGTATTTGTTTTGGGAGCCCATCACAAGCGCAGGCAAACCGTTGTGGCACGAGATACATTCAAGTGCAAGATAGCGCGAAAAACGAAAATTTGCACCTCCTTCAAAACCGGGCGGCAGGTCGAACCGTTGTTGCTGAGTGTAGTATGTAAACGGAATTTGATAGGCATAGCCATTCACCATAAAAATGTGCGAATTGGTATGGTGTCCGGAGCCAACGATATAATCCACCTTTTCTGTTCGCTGGTGCACCGTATCCTTGCCCTCAAGCCGAAACTCTTTGACCATCAACAGTGTATCTCTCCAAAAAGGCCGATAATAAAAATCTTTAAACGCATCATAGATCACCGAGTCGGCACCGATCACAGAAGCGCTTTTGGAGGGTGTTGCCAGCCCAAACGAACGCCCCATTCCGGTGCGCAAATAAGAGGTGTAGTTCTGGTAATGACAATCGCGGCACGATTCTTTGCCCGTATAATAAGCCGAATCATGGTGATTCAGGTAAGGACTTTTTGCCACCCCTTCAGCTGTATCAGCCTGTGGAGTGAAGGTGCACGACAGCAGCATGGAAAAAAGAAAGATATTCAATCCGTGGAATATCAGGACGGCTTTCTTTTTTCTATTCATTTAAACATTTTCAGCAAAAGTAAGGAAAAATGAAGCATCGCACATTCAACAAACCATCCCAAAGAGTCAGGAAAGGATATAAATACCAGCTGAAATTCAATTTTCAGGAAAATTTTATGCATTTGGTTAATTTGGTAAATGTTGATTGTAATTTTGCACCACAATTTAACAGAAATCACCCATGAAAAAGATCATCCCACTCCTGTTTGTAGCACTAATTGCTTTACAATCAACTTCATGTACTGAGAAATACAAAAAAGAAATAGAACGTCTTCAGGCAATCAATGACAGCCTGGAAAACAAAGGCTCGGAAAAAGACAATGTTACAATGACGTATGTCAAAGCTTTCAATGAAATTCAGCGAAATCTCGATGAAATTAAGATGAAAGAAAAGCTGATCACCCAGGTTTCTGAATTAGATCCGGAGCAGCGCAAATCGAAGGAAGAAGAAATAAACAACGATATCTCGGCCATTTATGAGCTGCTTCTCAAAAATAAACAAATCGTTGACGATCTGCGCAGGCAACTCAAGGGTGCCGGTAAGAAACGTGCTGAACTTGAGCAGATGATTGCCAGTTTGAATGGTCAGATCGAATCAAAAGATGCTGAGATCAGTCAATTAAAAACTGATTTGGCCAACAAACAATTGGTGATACGTCATCTTGAAAAAAACCTTGCCGCAATGGAAACAGTGAATCTTGAAAAAGAAGCCGTGATTTCTCAGCAAGTGATTGAGAAAAATACTGTTTACTACATCATTGGGACAAGGAAAAACCTCGAAGAACAGAATATTGTGACTAAAGAAGGTGGTTTTATTGGCTTGGGCAAAAGCAGAAAAGTAAGCGAAAACTTTGATAAATCATTGTTTACTATGGCCGATCAGCGCGATTTGAAAGCATTGCCGGT
>DISP01000073.1 GCA_002421995.1 Bacteroidales bacterium UBA6207
ACAGGGCCGATAGCTTCGGCATGTGCAAGGCGCTGAACAAGTTTGTAAGCAATATTTCCTGTTTCTAATGACGGGAAAACCAGTACATTGGCCTTTCCGGCAATTTTTGATCCGGGAGCTTTTTTCTTGCCTATCGCTTCGATGATGGCTGCATCAGCCTGCAGTTCACCTTCGATCAATAGCTCCGGGTTCATTTCTTTGGCAAGCGCGGTTGCGGCAATCACTTTGTCGGCTTTTTCATGTTTGGCGCTGCCTTTTGTCGAGAAGCTTAACATGGCAACGCGCGGCTCGATCCCTGCGATGCTTTTGGCTGTTTGCGCCGAGGCAACAGCAATTTCGGCCAATTCTTTAACACTTGGATCAGGATTTACAGCGCAGTCGGCAAAAACCATGATGCCATTATCGCCAAAAGACTTATCCGGAACAATCATGATAAATGCCCCCGAAACAGCACTAAAACCGGCTTGTGTTTTCACGATCTGGAAGGCAGGGCGCAACACATCGCCTGTTGAATTGTTGGCACCGGCTACTTCGCCGTCGGCATCGCCGTTTTTTATCAGCAATACGGCAAGGTAAAGCGGATCTTCCACCTGCTTTGAAGCCTGCTCCGGAGTCATGCCTTTGCTTTTGCGAATATCGAGAAGCATTTGTGCAAAATATTCTTTTCTGTCGTGATTCACAGGGTCAATACAAACAGCTTTTCTGATATGTTTCAGGTTCCAGCGTTTGGTGTTTTCTTCGATCTCTGCGAGGTTGCCGAGCAAAATAATTTCGGCCAGGCCTTCTTCAAGGATAATATCCGCTGCACGCATGGTCCTTTCTTCTGCGCCTTCGGGCAATACGATACGTTTTTTGCTGCTCCGGGCCCTTTCTCTTATGGTTTCAATAAGATTCATGAGTGATTTTAAGTAAAGGTAAATTTTTAGGCTGCAAAATTACCGCTTTTTTCCGAAATAGCTTTTGTTTGTGAATGCTTTCACATTATTTAGAATAGATGCAGTAAATTGATAATCAGTATATTATAATTCTTTCAAATTTATAATGAATATAAATTACTACTTTTGCACGATTTTTTCTGCGATATGCCATTATTAACAGAAACTGAAGCTCCGTTTTACAAAGCTTCGCTGCTTCATTTTAAGGAAATTAACAGTCCCGATCCATCGCAAGCCGTGATGTTTGCCTTAGGAAGTGATACATTGCTCACGCATTGTTACATGCCGGGAAAAATGCATAAGGCAAACTTTATCGCCAGCCGAAAAGATGCCGTGCGTCTTGCTGATAAACCGCTGGCTGAAAATACTGTATATGCAACTCCTTTTGTGGGTATTTTACCGTTTTTCATTTTCGCCTTTATCGTTGTATCAAAGGCACTTTACCCAAGAAGGTTTTTTCAGCTCATCTCGGCCTCGTTTAGCAATCAGGCACAATGGCAATTGCTAAGAGAATGGTATCCGTTGAACAATGGACTGACTTACCTCTATACTACGCTGTATTTTGTCGGTTATACGCTCCTTATCAATGCAATCGCATCGCAGGGTGGAGGAGCCGGCATTTCAATCACTGGTTTATGGTGGCTCGATCTTTTATTGCTGTTTCTTGGGGTTTCGCTCATCATCAGCGGAAAATATTTCACCATTATGTTTCTGGCTGTAATTTTCAATGCAAAAGATAGCGGGGAGCGATATCTTACCAATCAGATCACTTTTGGATTGATCTCTGTTTTGGTGCTCATTCCGGTTTTGCTTGCAATGTATTTTCAGGCAAGTGAGCTCAGTATGATCGCCGGCATTGTTATCATAGGTTTGGTGCAGTTGTTCAGGATGATCCGCAGCTGGCGTGTGGGATTGACTGAGAAGGCCTTCGGTTTGCATTATTTATTTTTATATCTTTGCGCCCTTGAAATCATACCCCTTCTTATTGTAATAAAAACCTATCAGATTTTTGCAGCAGGTGGGGTTATAGGTTGACAATGAATGAATTAGATGAATGTATTCATTGCGGGCCAGTGGTAGTATGGCCAATAGGCATTCAGGCTTTGGTTAAATTGAAGGATTTTTGAAGTGAATTTTTGAAGATAAAATACAGAGCGATGAAGATAAAGTCAGTACTTGTTTCTCAGCCAAAACCTGTTGATTTTGAGAAATCACCCTACGGAGAACTTGCGAAAAAGTATGGTCTTACAATTGACTTTCACAAGTTTATCACCATCGAAGGTGTTCCGGCGCGGGATTTCCGGCAAGACCGTGTTTCGTTGGCGGATCACACTGCAGTGATCATGACAAGCCGAAATTCTGTTGATCATTTTTTCCGAATCGCAAAGGAAATGCGGTTTGAAGTGCCGGAAACCCTGAAGTATTTCTGCATTTCAGAGTCAACGGCCTATTATTTACAGAAATATGTGCAGTACCGTAAACGCAAAATTTTCTACGGTAAACAAAGTTTTAATGATTTGTTGGAAATAATCCGCAAGCACAAAGAAGATAAATTTCTGCTGCCTTGCTCTGATATCGCCAAAGAAAGCATGGCCGATCTTCTCGAGCAAAACAAAGTTGAGTTTACAAAAGCAGTGCTCTACCGCACCGTTGCCAGCAACTTATCAGGTGTGAAACTGGAAAACTACGACATGGTCATCTTCTTCAGTCCTGCAGGTATAAAATCACTTCAGAAAAATTTTCCCAAATTCAAGCAGGGTGACAAAGTGTTTGGCGGTTTTGGCGAATCAACCTGTGAAGCGATCAAAGAATCCGGATTCACGCTGCACATTGAGGCGCCTACAAAAAACAGCCCTTCAATGACCATGGCCATTGAAGAATTTTTGGAAACTGAAGCCAAAAAAGCACGTAAAAAAGCTTAGTATTCCTTGCCTTCTTCAGGGAACTTTACACCTCAAGGCACTCATTTTACCATCTGCTTCATCTTTTTCGTGGAAAAATTGGTTATCATTGCAAGATGAGAACCTCTGCGATTTTTATCTACATCATTGCTTTTCTGGCATTTGGCAATTTTGCCCACACTCAAAACAGCCGTGTGGAGCTGCTAATTGCTGATTCTTCGCTGTTAAGCATCGTGTATCCTGCAACTAAGCTCGAGACCCTCGATACAAATTTTGTTTTTATCGAAGGACCTGTTTGGCATCCTGACGGCTTTTTGCTATTCTCTGACATACCTGCCGACAGGATCATTCGCTGGAGCGATGAAAACGGTTTTTCGGACTTTCTGAGCCCCTCTGCCAACACCAACGGACTTTCTTTCGATAATGACAATAAGTTGGTAATGTGTTCGCACGGAATGCGTTCGGTATTGCGATTGGATGTAAAAGGTGCAACACAGACACTCGCACATACCTTCAGAGGTTTGAAGCTGAACAGTCCCAATGATCTTGTTATCAATAAGAGTGGATGGATATATTTTACCGATCCCTGCTGGGGACTGACCAATCAGGAACAGTCGCCCGATAAAGAACTGCGCTTTAACGGAGTGTATCTGATTAGAAACGACAGCTTGTTGCTTATTGACAGCACTTTGTGGCGGCCAAACGGCATCACTTTGTCGCCCGACCAACG
>DISP01000035.1:0-1604 GCA_002421995.1 Bacteroidales bacterium UBA6207
CCTTTCGGATGGTTTTAACCCTGCCTTTTTTCCAGGCCCATACCTGGGGCGAAATGTAATAAACCACTTTTATTCCAAGGGCATGTGCAAATTTCGCAATTGGGAGGTTAAAGCCCGGATAGTCAACCAAAATCAGCACATCCGGTTGATATTCTTTGATGTCTTTTTTACAAAAGCGCATGTTTCCAAGTATTGTGTGCAGATTCATTGCCACTTCCACAAAACCCATGAAAGCCAGATCGCGATAGTGTTTAACAATTTCGGCACCTTGTGCTTGCATCAGGTCGCCACCCCATGCCTTGAACCTGGCATCGGGATCGCGCTGCCTGATCTCTTTAAGCAGATTTGATGCGTGCAAATCGCCCGAAGCTTCGCCTGCAATCACATAATACTTCATGCTTTTCAGACTTATTTAATCAATAGGAAAACAAGAAAAATAACTACAAATAGCACGAGTAGGAGTCCTCTTCCAATTTTGTCTTGTTTTCGGTTTACCATAAAATACCTAAACAAAAACACATTGGGAATCAATGCAATAAGAAATGGAGTGCGTGGATTCGACAACCACTGTGGCACGGTTCCAACGGCATCAAGACCGATTCCCATTGCAAAATACAGCAACGAAGTGCTGACAAGTCCCAGGATTATACCCGTTACAAAGCGGTCTTTATCAAAAAATAATTTCATCATTTGAATACAAAATATTGATTTATCATGTCATGTCCCACTCACGGAGCATTTGCAGATATTTATAAGCAGTGAGGTCGTACTGTACTGGTACGACCGATACAAAATTGTTTTCGAGTGCCCACACATCAGTATCTTCGGCTTTGTCGTCGTTTTCAAACTCACCCATCAGCCAGTGGTATTCGGCTCCCCGCGGGTCGCGGCGCGAATCAAACGATTCGACCCACCTTGCATGAGCCTGGCGGCAGACCCGAATACCTTTAATACCCTGTTCCTGCTTCTTTGGCAGATTTACATTGAGGCACAGGCCTTCGGGTAACCCGTTTTCAAGAACTTTTCGGGTGATAGACTGAACGAAGGCATCGAGGTGACTGAAATCGGCCTGAGAACTATAATCATCGAGACTGAATCCAATGGCAGGAACACCATCAATACAAGCTTCGATCACAGCTGCCATTGTTCCGGAGTAGATGATGTTTACTGAGGCATTTGAACCATGGTTAATCCCCGAAACCACGAGATCGGGCTTGTGCTTCAACACAACCTGTTCGCCAAGCTTCACACAGTCAACAGGCGTGCCATTACACACATATTCTTCATAATCAAACTCAGACGCAGTCTGTTTCAGCCGTAGTGGTGTTTTAATCGTGATGGCATGTCCCATCCCCGACATGGGCTGTTCTGACGAAACAACAACCACTTTACCCAATGGCCTCATCATACGTATCAGCTGTTTAATGCCTGAGGCAAAATACCCGTCATCGTTGGTAATCAGTATTATAGGTTTACTTTCAGTTTGCATCGTTGTCATTCTGTGTTTCTAAATTAGTTACTCCGGCAGAGATAATAAACTTCATCACTTCGGTGGAAGAAGCATCAATCGGGCGGACATTTTCGGCCGGGACAATAAACAGATT
>DISP01000035.1:1675-2101 GCA_002421995.1 Bacteroidales bacterium UBA6207
GTAAAACGTTTCTTCTGCCCAACAAAAGCCGAAACAAGGTCCTTCACCGAAGTGTAGATGATTTTAATCAAGGGGGCTTTTGCAAAAACATGATCAAAATAAGCAATAAAAGGCCTGAATAAAATGCTCGAACCCAACAAGCCGATCAGTGTGATGGAAATCAACAGGACAATGATGCCAAGTCCAGGAATATGTCGCTGCAATAAGGTGTCGAGATAGCCGATCAAAAGACCGTCAATAAACTCAAAAATTGCAATTACACCCCAAATTGTCAGTGTTATCGGTGCAATATATAACAAGCCTTGCAAGAAGTAGTTAAGAAATTTCTTCAGGATCACTTTCATATGAATCAGACTAAATTAATGTAAACTAAAATTTTTTTAATTCCTCAAACAGGCGGTGTGTTGGCAAACCCATCACATTATA
>DISP01000035.1:2255-32223 GCA_002421995.1 Bacteroidales bacterium UBA6207
TCCACAATCACCACAGTATCAGCTGTGATTAAAAGAAAATTAGCAGGCAATTCGGCAAGTTCAAAAGCCATTGCTTTTTTCTCACTTAAAAAAGGTGCAACTTTTTGCAAAGGCATTTCGGCCGGAAAGGATTCTTCGGTTTCTTTTGTTTGAATAGTGAAATGAATGTCCATCCCCGAAAGCAATTGCTGTCGGCGTGGTGATTTTGAGGCAAGAACAATTTGATAATCAGCAAGAACCATTAGAAAAATAATTACTTATATTTGAAACAAACCGCCTAAAACCAGAAACACCTAGCCCCAAGCGTTTGCAAATATACTCCGATGCTCCCGGTTTTAGCATCCGGGCAGCAGGTTTTAACGTCTTTTTAATGTCGCTGGTTTAAAGCGATGTGCTCAATTTCGAAATTCTACCAAAAGACAGTATAGATCACGGCCAGAATCACCATGACAATGTAAGCGGCAATATTGAAATTGATGCCGGTCTTAAAAATCTCTTTGGGCAATGAAATAGCTTTTGCATCTTCATCAGTATCAGCCGTAACAAGACTTACCATCAAAATCACCACAACTGTCAGCAGACAAGTGTAAAGCATCTGATCAAGAAAAGGCAATTCAACAGGCAGTAATTTGAGTGCCAATGCTATAGGTATTGAAATAACCACGCCGGTGATAGCCGCTGTTGTATTTGTCTTTTTCCAGAAAAGCCCCATCAGAAACACCGCCAAAACACCCGGGCTTACGACACCGGTGTATTCCTGAATGTATTGAAACATCTGCGGCATGGTTTCAAGTGCAGGAGCCAACACAACTGCGATGGCCAATGCAACCATAACTGCAATACGACCAACTCCCACAAGATCGGAGCCATCCGTTTTCTTTGAAAAATACGGTTTATAGATGTCCATGGTGAATATGGTGGCTGTTGAATTGAGCATCGAAGCAAGCGAGGAGAGAATGGCCGCTGTTAGCGCAGCCACGACAAGCCCTTTGATGCCAGTTGGAATAAAAGTTTTAACAAGCCATGGATACGCCAAATCGTAGTTGAGACTTCCGTCCTGCTTGTTAAAAATATCTTTCACACCGTTCACAACAGCTGTTCCATCGCCTTGAACATACAAAACATAAGCAATGATGCCCGGTATCACCACCAACAAAGGCAGCAACAGTTTTAGAAAAGCAGCAAATGCCAGACCTTTCTGGGCCTCGCGCAGTGATTTTGCTGCCAAAGCACGCTGAATGATGTATTGATTGAATCCGAAATAATACAGATTGGCAACCCACAGTCCGCCAATGATCACACCGATGCCGGGAAGATTCATAAACTGAGGATGATCACGGTGCAGAATCATGTGAAATTTATCGCCCGCTTGCTGATAGACATGCGAGAATCCTTCGATCACGCCACCTCCGGGCGTCACCCTGTCAAGTGCAATCCATGTGGTGATTAGCCCTCCAAACACAAGTAAAATCACCTGAATCACATCTGTCCAGGCTACTGCCGAAAGGCCTCCCCAGATTGAATAGGCAGCCGCAAAAAGCGCTAAACCAATTATCAGCGGAAAAATCATACTTCCGTCACCGTTTCCTATGACAGTATCAAGTGCCTTGGCTCCCAGAAACAGCACCGAAGTGAGATTCACAAAAATAAACAACGACACCCAGAAAACAGCAAGTATTGTTTTAAGGTTGGTATTGAATCGTTTTTCGATGAATTCAGGAATCGTGAACAAGCCCTGACGAATAAAAACAGGCAGAAAAAACTTTGCAACGATAATCAGGGTCAGTGCTCCCATCCATTCGTAGGAAGCTATTGCAAGTCCGATGGCAAAACCCGATCCCGACATGCCGATAAATTGCTCGGCAGAGATATTGGCAGCAATAAGCGAGGCGCCAATGGCCCAGAAAGGCAGGCTTTTTCCTGCAAGAAAATACTCTTCAGCATTTTTTTTGGCTCCTGTTTTGCTGCGCGACACCCAAAGCCCAACGCCCAAAATCAACAGGGCATAAGCTGTAAATATTATATAATCAAGCGTTTGAAATGTTTCCATGATCACAATGAATTATTTTAAACTGAATCAATTTTTCTATTCTACTTCCACAAAGGCGAAGGGTAGCTTCCTTCGGCAACCAGCTTTGCAAGTTTATCCTTTACAGCTGGTTTATCTTCGCTATAGGTTACTCCAAACCACTGCGATTCTGTTGCCAACACCTTCACGTTGATTTTACGATCTCTGATCAGCATATCAACCAACAAAGGTGTAAATAATTCCCGCTTTGGATCGTTTGCATTTTCTGCAAGAAACTTCCTGAAATAGTGTTCGATATAATCGAAGATGAGTGGACTGAATGCCCAGATATTCATCGAAACCAAAACATCGGCCGACAGCTCAATTGATGTATCCTTGTGTTCGCTAAGGATTTTGCCTTCGAGGCTATATCCGATTTTTTGATGCTCTTCCACACGCTGCAAAAGCCCCTGCTCATCGCTCATACAAATACCCCTTGATACTGTTCCGTTCAGCGACAAGGTGTTTTGCAGGCGATAACCGCACATCGCAAACATATTGCCCGGCTTTTGCTGATCGGCAATAAAATTGGCCAGCGCCCGGTATGAAGGCGCATCGTAAAAGTCATCGGCATTGATCACAACAAAATCAGTATCAACAACATGCCTTGCCACCCAAATGGCATGAGCGGTTCCCCATGGTTTTGATCGGTCGGCCGGCAGCGAAAATCCTTCGGGGAGCATATCAAGTTCCTGAAAAACGATTTCGATAGGGATTGCCTTGAGAAAACCATCTCCATACGTTTCCAAAAAGTCTTTTTCAATGCTTTTTCTGATCACCAGCACTACTTTTCCAAATCCAGCCCTGATGGCATCAAAAACGGAGTAATCAATAATTGTTTCGCCAGAGGGTCCAAGGCGGTCAACTTGCTTCAGACCTCCATAGCGGCTTCCCATCCCGGCAGCCAGTATAACAAGTGTTGGTGCTTTCTTTTGCATGAAGTTTTGGGATTTGGGTTATTCTACAAACTATCAATTTACACAGTGTCAAACTTATAGGTAGTGATTGCTTTAAAAACATTTCCCGGCAGCAACAATGTGGAAGGAAAGTCAGGCTGATTGGGACTGTCGGCAAAATGCTGTGTTTCAAAACAAATCGCACTATGTTTGTGGTAAACAGTTCCGTTGTTACCGGTTAAAGAGCCATCGAGGAAATTGCCGGAATAGATTTGAACACCGGGTTGTGAGGTGAAAATTTGCAACCGGCGACCTGAATCAGCATGAACAACCTCAACATCAGCAACTTCACTATTCAAATGATCAAGCACAAAGCAATGATCAAGTTCGAAAGAAGCCGGGATGTTGCGAGATGTAAGCTTTGTCAAATGACCAAAATCCATTATTCCACCTTTAATGGAAACGATTCTGCCGGTTGGCAACATGGTATCACTCAATTCAACACTACTATCAGCAGAAACCCTTATCATATGATCAGAAACTCCGGATTCAAAGCCATTCAGGTTGAAGTAGGCATGATTTGTCAGATTGAGATGGGTCGGTCTATCGGTGACCGCAGTGAACTCCAGTTGAATCCGGTTGTCGTCGAAAATGGTATAAACAGCGGCAACATCAAGGTTTCCGGGATAGTTTTCTTCGAGATGCGGACTAAGATACTTTAGTGTAAGTGTGCCAAAATGCTCACTAATTTTCAGGTCAGCATTCCACAAACGCGTATGAAAACCGGTTTCACCTCCGTGGAGATGACAATATGTATCATGCTTATTGAGCTGATACACTTCATCTTGAACTGTCAAATGTCCATTACCGATACGGCCTGCATACCTACCGATCAGCGCGCCAAAGTAGGGATGCGGTTTCAAATATTCTTCAAGATTCGGGAAGCCGGCTGTCACTTCGCTCAACTTCCCATTCCGATCAGGCACTTCCAAGGAAGTGATAATGCCACCAAAATTTGTAATACCTACCTTCATTCCGCCTTCGCACGCAAAGTGAAATAAGCAAACTTCGCGGCCATCAGCCAATTTTCCAAAAACAGTTTCCTTACATTGCATAGTACTGGTTTTAAACACAATAAAAAAATGCTATATCAAGGCAGTGCGTTGCTGCAAAGATGAGGCTTTTCGATCAATAAAAACAGTAAAATATTGCCAAATAAAGAGACCTGAAAACTTGCGCAATTCTTAATAAATACAAAATTGGGTTAAGCCTGGCGAATGGATTATGCCAAAAACAACATCGAGATCATTCCGCTGATCATCAATAGTTTGGCTGCATTGGCAACGAAACGAAAATCTTCTTTCTCTTCCGATTTAAACAAACGAAGCATTATGTATAACAAGATTGTATTGGTAACGACCAGCGCACCAACAGTGAGAAAAAAGGTCTTTTGGAACAAAACAAATTGCCAGTAGGCGATTAAAATAAACAAAATGAACCCGACTGCAATTACAGCCAGTTTAGCTGTTTTCTTTCCGGCAACAACAGGGAAGGTTTTGCAACCGAAGCGCTTATCACCTTCCATATCTTCCAAATCTTTCACCATCTCACGTATCAGACTGGTTAAAAACGAAAATAGCGTATAAGCCATCAGGGTAGTTGTGATGGCCGGAAAAGCATCCGAAGCATCAGCAAAAAGTTCGGGCTGCAATGACAAATAGAAAAAATCACTTAGCCAAACAATCATCAAAGCCATTGAAGATGCAAATGCAACAACCACATTTCCAATCAGGTTCATTCGTTTATACTTCTTCGAATAGAACCACAACAAGCCAATCATCATCAGAATGATCATTGAAAGTCGCCAGCTGTGAAGCATATAACCCAGAAAGAGGCTTATCGCGACAACCAGACCATTCAAAAAATAATAGAGGTTGTAGGCATTTTTAAAGCTAATTGATCTGCCAACCAGAACCTTGTTTGGTTTATTTATGCTATCTACATCAGTATCAGCAATATCATTGATGACATATCCGGCCGCCGCAAGCAAAACAAATGACAAAACAAGCAATAAAAACAAAGGCACCGGCGTGATCGCATCAGCACCAAAAGGACTTAAACCCGGCCAAACAACAAAATACCTCACAAGCAGCATTGTTGCAGCAATGATGACTAAGTTCGGCCATCGGATAAGTTGTATATACTTCATATTAAATATTTTACCAATGATGTGCAGTGTCTGTCATCCATTTTCCCTGCACTTTTAAAACCTGCTCAATGATATCTCTCACACAACCATGTCCACCTTTATAATGACTGATATATACACTGATACGTTTAATTTCTTCGGCAGCATCGGAGGGGCATGTTGGAACTCCTGCCATTTTCATGCATCGGTAGTCCGGAACATCATCGCCCATATACACAATCTCCTCATCTGTTAAACCTTTGTCGGCTTTGTATTGCTCATACACCTGCAGCTTATCGCTCACACCAAGAAAAACATCGGTGATGTTGAGCGCATCAAAACGTTTCTGCATGCTGGGCGCAAAACCACCAGAAATGATAGCAATATTATAGCCCAACTTACGAATCAGTTGCAGCGCATAGCCATCCTTCACATTGGCAGTGCGAAGTGGTTCACCATCATTGCTTAACACGATGACACCATCAGTCATAACTCCATCATAATCAAATATAAAGGTTGTGACACCCAGCAGTTTAGTTTTATAATTACCCATTATTTTCAGGATGATATTTGTTTAAAATATAGTCTGTAAAAAGCTTATAGATATTTGACTTTTCTTCTGAGTCGGCCAGCAGCTTCAAATGTGTTTCAATGGTTCCAATATCTTTTCGTCGTGCAGGGCCGGTTTGTGCTTCAAAAGGTGAATGATCCAGGATTTTGTTTGCAGTTTCAAGAATCAACGGATATAAAATCTTGATTGATAATTCTTTATCTTTCAAAATATCATCAGCTATCCCATAGAGTGCATTTGTAAAATTATTGACAAACACTGCTGCAAGGTGAATAGATTGGCGTTGCGTATCGTTGGTATGAACAAGGTTTCGGCTCAAACTACCTGCAATATTTTCCAAAAACAAGAGATTGTCCCTGTTGCCGGCTTGAAGCAAGATGGGAATGTTTTCAAAGTTGGCTTGCCTATCGAAGCTGAAGGTTTGCAAAGGGTAAAAAACTCCTGCATGTGCAAATTTTCCTTTGAGGCTGGAAATTGGTTTCATTCCTGAAGTATGCACAACAACTCCTTTATTTTCAGGAAGTTTTGCTGAAACATCTTCGATTGCATCATCGTTGACTGCAAGGATAAATAGGTCGCAGAGCGGATTTAGTTTCGAAGGCTTGTCAACAGGACGTGCGTTCAGTTTGGCGGCAAGAAGGCGGATATTCTCACTATTTCTGCCGCTAACTTCCTGAATGGCATAACCTTTTGCAGTAAGTGCCCGACCCAGGTTCCAGGCAACCCTTCCTGTTCCAACGATAGATATCAGACATGCTTTTTTATCTGCCATCAAAGAAATTTTTCACGAAAATACAGCTTTGACGTGAATACTGAACCTGCGCCCCTGAAGTTGATAAAAAAAACCGCTTTTCCCGGTCAGTTTGTTCAGCTGCCCGAAAAAAGCGGAAAATCATATAGAAAACTTAAAAGAAACTACAGTTTTCTGATTTTAATGTTTTTATACCACACATCGTCGCCGTGGTCCTGCAACCCGATAAAACCTTCCTGTGCCACGTTTGCCCAATCAGGGTTGTATTGCGGGAACTTGCTTTTGGCAACCATCTCGTTCCATTCAGGAGTCCATAAATGGTATTCAACAACCTTTTCACCATTGAGCCAGTGCTCAACCAAACCTTTGTAAATAAGCAACTTAACCTGATTCCATTCGCCAACAGCTTTTACCTTGTCGGCCGAAACACCAATCATATCATACAATGCACCTGCACTATGAAGTCCTTCGCGTCCGTCAGGATGTTTTGTGTTGTCAAGCACCTGCATTTCCGGTGCTGTTTGCCAGATTGTTTTACCGGGCAATTCCTGTGCAAGGTAGAGGATACCGCTATTGCCTCCCTCTGAAATCTTCCATTCGAGTGTCAACTCAAAATTTTGGAATTTTTCATCAAAAATAATATCACCGCCATCATGTGCGCCGGCTTCACCGCGTCCCGAGCCAATGCATTGCAGCATACCATTCTCGATTTTCCAACCCGTTGGGAAGTAATCTTTACCATAGCCACGCCATTTTCCGGGGGTAGTTCCGTCAAACATCAACATCCAGCCGGCTTCTGCTTCAGCAGCCGAAAGGGTGTTATCTGCAACAACTTCGGGCTGAGCAGCAGCTTTGTTTTCAACGGTTTTATTGGCAGCATTCTGGCATGAAACGATAGCCAGGCCTAACATTAAGAATAAAACAATTTTTTTCATAATACTTCTTTTTTATTGATTTTAAGTAATTTACAAATTAATTAAAGAGACCATCCTTCGCGATAGGTGTGTCGGATATAGTCCTCTGCGGCTTTCCTGGCATTCATGGTTTCGTGTTGTGTATCAAAATGAGGATGGCCGTCAATCACCTCAAATTTATCGCTTTTCACAACCCTGATCTCGTCGTCAGCGCCAATGTTAGTGAATTTCATATTGGCACCGTCCCAAAGCAGCTCGCGCTTGAGGTCTTGCAAACGTACTGCAACAACACCCATCACCACCATCTCGTTCATCGGGCCTGAATAGCCAAAATAGGAGCTGGCTTCGACCCTGCTTTCGGGACTTTCCTTGCAAGCTCTCACCCAGTCCATCTCGTGACCTGTTTCGACGCGGCGCATGCTGGGGGCAGGGCGCTTGTAATCCTTGTCATAGTCGAGCGGCAAAAGGAACGGATCGCGTCCATAACAACCTGTCATAATCTTACCCTTTGAACCGATGAGCAGACATCCGCCATTGGGATCGCGTCCCATCACTTCGCCATCGGGAAGTTCTTCCGGACGTGGAGGCAGAAGCCCGCCATCCCACCAGGTGACATTCACTTCGGGCATGGCAAGACCTTTGTAATTTTCCCTGGCAGGAAAAACATATTTCACAACTTCGGCCAATGGTGGCGACTCGGTATTAAACTGCGATGACGTTCCCTGAACCTTTGAAGGATATTTCAGGTTGAGCGACATGAAAATCGGATCCATGATGTGGCAAGCCATATCGCCAAGGGCTCCTGTTCCAAAATCCCACCAACCACGCCAGTTCCATGGTGTATAGATGGGGTTGTAAGGCCGTTCTTTGGCGGGTCCGAGAAACAGATCCCAGGCCAGTGTTTCTGGAACGGCAGGTGTTTCAATCGGGCGCTCGAGGCCTTGTGGCCAGATAGGGCGGTTGGTCCATGCGTGTGCTTCCCTGATCTCGCCAATGGCACCATCCCACACCCACTCACAAACTTTGCGAATTCCTTCGCCCGAATTTCCCTGATTTCCCATCTGGGTAGCAACTTTGTACTGTTTTGCAACCTCTGTCATTTGCCTTGATTCCCACACCGAATGCGTAAGAGGTTTTTCGCAATAAACGTGCTTGCCCATCTTCATGGCATTGATACTGATGATCGCATGTGTATGGTCAGGAGTTCCAACCACCACGGCATCAATGGATTCACCGAGCTCATCAAACATTTTGCGCCAGTCGTAATACTTGGCAGCATCGGGAAACTCGTTAAAGATTTTGCGTGAGTATTTCCAGTCAACATCACAAAGCGCAATGATGTTTTCGCTGCTCACGGCGCGGATCACTCCACCGCCACGGCCACCAACTCCCACGCCAACGATATTCAGTTTATCACTGGGAGCTTTATGTCCAAGGCCCGAGATCACCTTGCTGGGCAGAATCATGAAACCGGCAGCAGTAAGGGCAGAATTTCTGAGAAATGTGCGCCGATCCATGCCATTGTTGGTTTTGGTCTGATCTTCCATATTCATATATTGTTATTGGTTAAAAAAGATGTTTCTTAATGTAATTCAGGCTTTTGCCTGCACAGTGCAAAGGAGCGCCTTCATCATACTGCTCCTGTTCAACGAAAACGCGCTCCAATCCGGCTTGACCGGCTTTTTCCAAAAGATTTCGAAAGTCAATCCGGCCATTGCCAACGATACAGCTCTTGCCATCAGTTGCCAGATCCTTCATGTGCCAGGTGGTGAAGCGTCCCGGATATTTATCAAAATACTTATAAGGATCTTGTCCGCCTTTGATCACCCAATAGATATCCATTTGAAACGAAACCAATTTAGGATCAGTATTTTGCAATAAAATCTCATATGGCAGTTTGCCTTCCATTTCCCTGAACTCAAAATCATGGTTGTGATAGCCAAAGCGAATGCCATTTTTCAGACAAGCCTCTCCAATACGGTTCATTTCATCGGCCGTGCGCCGAAAATCATCCAGGCTTTTTTCTGGTCTTCCCATCATCGAAGGCAGTATTAAAAAACTCAAGCCTGCCTCAGCAGCTTTTCCCGACCAGGCAGCGGCTGTGCTGTCTGAAATTCCGGAATGGCTGCTGTGGATTGTCAAACCCAGAGCGTTGCAAAACCTGCTAAACTCGACGGCTTCTCTGCCATAAAAACCGCCATCGAAGCCATAGGTTTCAATACTTTTGTAGCCCAATGCCGAAACCGCCTTAAGCGTTTCATCCACATTGTTTTGCATTTCGTTTCGGAGTGTCCACAATTGAATGCCGGCTTCTTTCTGCAACAGCGAAGCCCCATAGCTTTCCTTTTGGGGCAACACAGCGAGCATTAGGGTGCCGGGCACCAGGGGAAGTGTCTTCAAAAAATCGCGTCTGTTCTGCATATTTCTGATTTTAAGTTCTTAAAGATCAATATTTTTTCCGGTATTATAACTTTTTATAGCTGCTTCAATTATTTCAAGCACCATCAATGCCTCTTCCATCTTCACATCCTGCGGTGCTCCATGCACAATGGCATCGAAAACATTGTCATAAAAGCCAAGGTAGTTTCCCGGTATTGTTGGGAACTTCCGCCTTGAAGTTTCACCGTCCACAACGCAATTCAAAATGCCAAAATCCTGTTTTTTGTCTCTGCCAATTCCTTTCAATGAGCTTGAAGCCTTTTCTTTGAGCCGTCCTTCCTGGGGATCAAGACCATATTTTAGAAACGATCCAAGTGTGCCATGCAGCTGAAAACGCGGACCGGCTTCTTTAACATAAACTCCGGCTTTTAGTGTTACCACAAGCTTGTCATAAAACAATGTGAGGTCGAAGCCATCGTTGGATTGGCTCTTTTGACGCAAAAACCTGAGATTTGCATATACTGCCTTAGGTTTTCCAAACAATACAATTGCCTGATCAATGAGGTGAGGACCAAGATCATACAATGTCCCACCAGCTTCACTACCGAGGTATCTCCACTCTGCCCTGCTGACGATTGGGCTATACCTGTCGAAACGCGACTCAAAATCAACAAGTTGCCCAAGACTCCCGCTTGCGATAAGGTGCCGGATGGTCAGAAAATCACCGTCCCAGCGTCTGTTATGAAACGGAATCAGTAGTCTTTGGGTTTTCTTAGCTGTTTCCATCATGATTTTAAAATCAGCCGAAGAAAGCGCCACCGGCTTTTCAACAACCACATGTTTGCCGGCACGCAACGATTCAACTGTTTGCGAAAGATGCAACTGATGTGGAGTGCAAATCACAACAAGGTCAATTTGCGGATCATTCAGCACCTCTTCAAAACGCGTATATATCTTTGCATCAGGATATTGCTCATGAACTAAGGTATTATTACTGACAAAGGCTCCGATGTGGAAACCTTTATGTGCCCGCAGCAACGGCGCATGAAAAACCTTGCCTGATAATCCAAAGCCCACCACTGCCGCATGAATTATTTTACGGTCTTGGAGATTTTCCGGCTTTGGTGATTGTTGGATCATGGTCAGATGATAATTTCTTTTTCTTTGTCCCAATAGGTTCTTCTGCCTTCATGGTATGAGATAGTGCCCATGTGTGCAGAAATTGCCTCCTCAAAAGCCTGGTCTATATTACAGCTCGGTTGGGTTCCATTATTGAGTCTGATACAATTGAGCCATTCGCGCAAATGAAGGTGTGTGGTGTCCACAGCTTTTCCGTCGCGGTAAGTGTAGAGCAGTCCTCTGCCTGCAAAATACTTCTCTGTCGGTGTGGTTATTGCATCCACTTTTCCCTGACCCGGCACATAGGAATAGATTGGTTTATTGGGTTCAAGCAAACCCTTTTCAATTTGCTGTTTGTACTGTGTGGAGCGGGGATCAAGAAATATTGTCAGGTTTTCATCCAGTTCCATCCAGGCATCATGCCCCATAATGGCTTTGCCCCTGTTTTTCTCGCTGCTGAGAGTGGCACTGTAAAGGAGCGTCAGGTCCTTGTCGGGATATTCGAATGCCATATTTAAAACATCGGGCACAGTGCGTCCGTCTTTGTAGAAATAAATTCCTCCCGAGGCCATGGCCGATTGTGGTATTCCAAGGCCCAGGATTTGGTTCATTGCATCGAATTCATGTGTAAATAAATCGCCGCTTAATCCGGTGCTGTAGTCCCACCAGCAGCGCCATCTGAAGAAGCGCTCCAGACTGAAAGGGTGCCATGGAGCCGGTCCGATAAACTGTTTCCAGTCAATAGTCTGCTCATTCGCTTCAGGATCAATATCATAAACCCAGGCACCATTTGGATCATTGCGGTTTGTACACACTTCAATCAGCGAAATTTTCCCAATCAGATTTTTGGCAATCATTGATCTGGCTACCTGATAGCTTTCGGTTTGACGGCCCTGATGCCCCAATTGAAAAACTATATTGTTTTCTTTGACCACGTTCCTGACTTCGAAAGTTTCCTCAACAGTCCAGGAAAGCGGTTTCTCGCAATAAACATGTTTTCCGTTTTTTGCAGCAGCCAGTGCAACGGGCACATGCAAATGATCAGGTGTAGCAATGATCACAGCATCAACCAAATCGGACGAAACAAGCTCCTGATAGGTATTGAAACGCACAGGTGCATCGCCCTGAGGTCCGTCTTTACCGTTACGGTGCACGTTGGCTCCCATCATGATGGCTCTGTTCGCGTTTTTCTCAAAGACATCGCAAACAGCTGTTATTTTGACATTCAGGTTCTCCTGATGTAAAAAATCATTCAGGTAATGCTGCCAAAACACATCTTTTTCTCCCTTTAATTTCCAATCGTCAATCCGGTCGGGGTGCACAAAACCAAGTGCTTTCATAAGATAGCCGCCACGGCCTCCAACACCTACCACACCAACCCGAATCTCAGGTCCGTCAACGAGTGCAGGCACTGCAGCCACAGCGGAGAAATCCATTTCGGGCAGTCCGTTCACTTTTTTTGATGCTTTTTCGTCCTGATGCGACCAAAGTCCATATCCGATTGCCCCTAAAACAGGTATTGCAGCCAGGCCGGCAAGCATATCTCTGCGCGAAATTCCTTTGTTTTTATCTTTCTCCTGATTCATCACTGAAAATCTACTTCTTAAACATAATTCTTTTAATACCAATCACTTCCTCAGCGGGATACTGATAGATAAGCAGCAGCAACAAGCCTTCGATCAAGGTTTTGTTCACCACAAAATAGCTCCCGTCGGATGGAAAAAGGTATGTAATTCCGGGAAAAGGCGGGTGCGAGAGATAATACAATGACAATAAAAAGATTCCGGCAGCGGCAGCATACCTGCTCAAAAAGCCCAGCACCATTGCCAAACCAATGAATGTGAGTCCCCAGGCATTTAAAAAATCGGAGGCGTTCAAAACAGCCTGATTCCCGGCAATCCAATAAAAGAAATTTCTGAACCAACCACCGGAATCGAGCAGGTAAGCCCTGGAGGTCCATGCCGGATTGAAAACCTTCACCAGACCTTCAAATAAAAAATGCCATCCAACTGCAATTCTAAGAATGGCCAAGGTGATCTCCGTTTGTTTTCTGTGCTGCATCACATCATTTTGTATTTCAGCCTCAAAGTTATCCTTTTTCAACATAAAACACTGATTGGAACAACTGATTTTTCCTAAATCATTTTAATGCACTGTTTCACTGTTATTTAAATAACAATTGAGTAAATTTTGATGTGGTATGAAATTCAAATCTGTAACCAACAACGTAGCCGTGAAAGCTGATTTTGACAAAACGGGAGCCTTTGCCCCGCCTTATGATACCATGATTGATTTTGGATAGCAGATAAAAAATTTGGTTACAGGCTGCGACAGCACAGAAATATTCAGCTGATCCGAGGCCTTTGAAATATCGAGCAGCTTCCCGTCTTTGTACAAGATATTGATGCCGGGATGATGCGGGTGATAAGCATGGTTTGAAGTAGATTCCTTGATAAATAAGTATTGTACTTCCTCTTTAGAGAGACTGAAATCATGCCCGATCCTTGCCTGAATCATCTCGCAGCGGGCATCGTCAAATGGTTCGCCGGAAAGTTCAATCCTGAAAAGTTTGCGGTTTACGATGCCTGTACTCAGTATCGAAAGCACTTTGTCAGGGTAATTCTGCCAAAGCTTTAAAGCCGTAAACACATCATAATCATCAAGTTGAGCAAACTTAGCCAAAGCTTCTGAACCCGGATAAAACGCTTCAACACCGGGATCATTTTTCAAAAACCATGATAGAGAAGGAGTTGCCGGCAGCTCATGACCAAGATTCGACAGCTGTTTTGCCCTACGGAGGCAGTTCATGAGCATATATTCTGCCGACAGAACTGTTTTGTGCAGGTAAACCTGCCAATACATCATGCGTCTCGCACCAATAAACTTCTCCACCGAGTAAATCCCTTTCGCCTCAATCACCAGTCTGTCGTCAACCATATCGAGCATGGCAAGCAGGCGTTCGGCATTGATCGTTCCTTCAGCAACTCCCGTAAAAAAACTGTCGCGCTTTAGATAATCCATCCGATCCATATCCAACTGACTGGATACTAATTGATTCAAAAAGTTACGCTGATGTGTACCTTCAAACACAGCGATTGCCTGATCCAAAGTGTGCCCAAATTGGGCGTTCAGCTCGCGCATCATAAGTGCACTCAACTGTTCGTGCGACATTTTTGTTACAATGGTTTTTTCGAGGGTATGGGAATACGGGCCATGGCCAATGTCATGCAGTAAAATTGCCAATGAGGCTGCCAATTGCTCGTCGTCATGGATGTGATGCCCTTTTGACCTAAGCACGGCTATTGCCTGCTGCATCAGATGCATTGCACCTACCGAATGCTGAAATCGCGCATGCAATGCACCTGCATAAACAAGATGCGTCAATCCGAGTTGCTTAATCCTTCTCAAACGCTGAAAATACGGATGCTCAATGAGGCTAAAATGCAACCTGTCAGGTATTTGAATAAACCCATACACAGGATCATTGAAGATTTTCTTTCCGGGACGAACACTATCAGCCATAAAAAAAGTTAATTTTGTAATGATGGCACCATTGTTGAAACAATAATCCCTCAAAAAACGCATTATAAGCTGCAAAAGTAATCACATATCAATGACAGACCTCTACCCACAATTAACAATTTGAATTTTAACACAATGGAAAAAATCAGAATACTCTGGGCCGATGACGAAATTGATATGCTAAAGCCCCACATCATTTTTTTGGAACACAAGGGCTACGAAGTTGAAACTTCAAACAATGGGAACGAGGCCATTGAAATACTACAAACCAAGACCTTCGACATTGTTTTTCTTGATGAAAACATGCCAGGATTGTCTGGAATTGAAACGCTTGAAAAAATAAAGCTGGATTATCCCAACCTGCCTGTAGTCATGATCACCAAAAGCGAGGAAGAGTCAATAATGGAAGACGCCATTGGCAGCAAGATTGCCGACTACCTCATAAAGCCTGTCAAACCGAATCAGATTCTTCTGTCGCTGAAACGCAACCTCGAAAACCAAAAGTTAGTGAGCGAAAAGGCAACAATGAGCTATCAGCAAGAGTTCAGGCAGATTGGACTTGAGCTCTCAAACCAACTCAACTTTCAGGAATGGGTAGAAGTTTATAAAAAACTCACCCGCTGGGAGCTCGAACTGGAACAATCACAGGATGAAGGCATTATGCAAGTTTTGCGGATGCAGCAAGACGAAGCTAACAGCATGTTTACACGTTTTATCGAACGAAACTACATTGCCTGGGTCAACAATAAAAGCAACGAAAAACCTGTGCTTTCGCACACCCTTGTACGAGACAAAATACTCCCGCGACTCGACAGCAGCGACAAGCCCCTGTTTGTGATTCTCATTGATAACTTGCGCTATGACCAATGGAAATCCATACAGCCACTGATCGAGGAAAACTTCAGAACAGAGGCTGACGACTTGTATTTCAGCATTCTACCCACCACCACACAATACGCCAGAAACGCACTCTTTTCAGGCTTGATGCCCTCAGAAATCCGAAAAAGATTTCCTAAATACTGGGTGGACGAAGAAGATGAAGGCACAAAAAATCAATATGAATCTGAATTGCTGGGCGAACAGCTGAAGCGTTTTGGTAAAGATATAAAGTACAGTTACAACAAAGTACTGAACCTGAATGCCGGCAAAAAACTTGCCGAAGGCATGTCGAATCTCATGGGCAATAAGCTGAATGTGATCGTTTACAATTTTGTTGACATGTTGTCGCATGCCCGCACCGAGATGGAAATGATTCGCGAACTTGCTGAGAATGAAGCTGCCTACAGATCGCTCATGCTTTCGTGGTTCAGACACTCATCGCTTTTCGACATCATAAAATTTATTGCTTCCAAAAAATGCGACATTGTCATCACCACCGACCATGGGTCGGTGTATGTGAAAGACCCGGTAAAAATCCTCGGCGACCGCAATGTGAACACAAATCTTCGCTATAAATATGGCAAGAGTCTGAAATACAATCCGAAAGAAATGTTTGAGGTGAAAAACCCCGAAGACATCTTTCTTCCACGCGTAAACGTAAGCACCGCCTATGTTTTTGCCAGAAGCAACGATTTTTTTGCCTATCCCAATAATTACAACCATTACGTAAGCTATTACCGCAACACATTTCAGCATGGCGGCATCTCCATGCAGGAAATTATGATTCCGGTGGTCTATCTCAAATCCAAATGACACAGCAGCTTGAAATCAACAATTTGTCAGAGCTAGGTATCGTTGCAAAGGCGCTTATCCCTTATCTTGACGAATCAAATATTATCGCCTTTTATGGCGCAATGGGAGCCGGAAAAACTACCCTTATCAAAGCATTGTGCGAGCAGTTAAAGGTGATAGATGAAGTGAGCAGTCCAACTTTTTCTATCGTAAATGAATATGCTGATCAAAGCGGTTTTGTTGTGTATCATTTTGATTTTTATAGAATTAACCACCTCGAAGAAGTTTATGATATTGGCTACGAAAATTATTTTTTCAGCGGTTATCCATGCCTGATTGAATGGCCCGAAAAAATCGGGCAACTTTTGCCTGAAAAACACGTAAAAGTTACGGTTGAGGTGTCTGATTCATCGGAGAAAAGGACCTTTACAATCGAAATGATGCCTACGAATGTAATTTAATAAAAATGGCCGATAACAGGCAATTTGTGCAGTTTTCAACAGCATCCGGCTTGATGCCACAGGAAGAGATGCTTGAGCTAAAGCGAAAATCAAGCCAGCTTATCATTGGAATTCCGCGCGAGTTATCAGCAAATGAAAACCGCATCGGACTGGTTCCCAATGCAGTAAAGTTGCTTACCGATCGCGGTCACCATATTCTTGTGGAAGAACATGCCGGCGAAAAAGCACGTTTCACCAATCAGGAATATGCCGATGCAGGAGCCGAGATCGTTGACAATCATGCAACTGTTTTCAATGCTGATATTATTCTTAAAATCGCACCTCCGATCAGAGAAGAAGCTGAACTTATTGACAAGCGCAAATGTCTGATGTCGGTATTGCAGCTGCCAACGCGCTCCAAAGAGTATTTTCAGCTGCTGATGAATCGCAAGATCAATGCGATTGCTTTCGAACATATTCAGGATAAAACCGGAGCGCTTCCGCTTATTAGATCTATGAGCGAAATCATTGGCAACGCAAGTATGCTCATTGCGGCAGAATACCTGTGCCACCCGCAATATGGAAAAGGCATCATGCTGGGCGGGTTTCCGGGCGTTCCATCAACCGAAGTGGTTATCATCGGATCAGGCACTGTTTCGGAATATGCTTCAAGAGCTGCGATCGGGCTGGGTGCTTTGGTAAAAGTTTTCGACAACTCGATGTATAAGCTGCGATCATTGCAGAACAACCTTGGCAACAGAATATACACCTCAGTATTTCAGCCTGATGACATTGAAAAAGCACTTTCGACTGCTGATGTGGTGATAGCAGCCAAACACGCACCTGAAAGCACAACTCCCTGTTTTGTACCGGAGAGCATGGTAAAAAAGATGAAACCCGGTTCGGTAATTATTGATGTCAGCATTGATCAGGGAGGTTGTTTCGAAACATCCCGCCCAACCAACCACCAGAATCCGGTGTATCAGGTTCATGGAATCACACATTATTGTGTTCCCAACATAGCTTCGAGAGTGCCTCGCACTGCCTCCACCTCATTCAGTAATTTCTTCAGCTCATTGTTGCTCGAAATTGCAGAAAATGGCGGTGTGGATCAGACCCTTAAGAACAACAGGGCTTTTTCCAAAGGTGCGTACATTTTCAACGGAGTGCTCACAAATCAGCAAATCAGCAGGATGTACGACATTCCATTCCAGCATTTGGATTTGCTTCTTGCTGCATTTTATTGATTTTCAAGAGGTTATTTCCAAATAATTTCCAGAATTATTGCTAATAAAACACAAATTCCGGTGTATTGGTTTATATGCATTACTTTTGCAGACAATGATTTGAAGCATATAATTATTGCCGGATTATCACGATATGACAAAAAAAACAGCCATTCTGTTTGGAAGCGAAGCAGTTGCTGCATTGCATGAAGTCCTGGACAACAGCAAATCCGGGTCGTCCGGCGTTTTTTTGCTAACCGATCACAACACCCATAAATATTGCCTCCCACAGCTCAAACTATTGCTTGGTTTTTGTGATGCAGGATGGATCAATATCAGCATTCCCGCAGGTGAATCACACAAAACACTTGAAACTGCGGCTGCTATCTGGCAGGAGCTTACAGACCACAAGGCTGGCCGCGATGCTGTTCTGATTTGTCTTGGCGGTGGCGTAGTTACCGATATCGGTGGCTTTGCAGCATCGTGCTACAAACGCGGCATCAGATGCATTCACATCCCCACCACCCTGCTTGCCATGAACGACGCCGCGATTGGCGGCAAAACCGGCATTGATTTCAACTTTCTGAAGAACCACATCGGCACCTTTTACCTGCCGGAAAAAGTGTTGATTTTGCCGGAATTTCTTTCAACACTACCGTCAGGGCAATTGCAATCAGGATGGGGAGAAGTGACCAAATACGGTTTTATTGCTTCGCCTGCCTTGCTTCAAATTAATCCTGAAACAATTAGTTCTGCTGAGGCATGGCATCAACTGATCAGCGAATGTGTTTCAATCAAAGTAAGGGTAACAGACCTTGATCCATTAGAAACCGGCTTACGGAAAATCCTCAATTTCGGCCATACCATCGGGCATGCTTTTGAGTCGTTTGCGCTCGAAAACAACATTGAATTGTTTCATGGACAAGCAGTGGCCTCCGGCATTTTGGTTGAATTGAATCTCTCACAAAAAATATTCAATCTCGAGAAAAGTGTTATCAGCCAGTATATTGAGAGCCTAAAGCAAAATTTTGAACCTTTCAAGTTTTCGGTTTCTGCCATTGATGACCTAATCCACAGGATGGGTCAGGACAAAAAAAATCAGGGGACAAGCCTGCGTTTTGTACTTCTCGAGACGATCGGAAAGCCAATTTATGATGTTGAAGTACAAATAGATATGATAAAAGAGGCATTATTGTTTTATCTTGCTCAGATCAACGATGAATCTAACGATTAAAAAAAGCAATCCCGCTTTCAAAGCAACAATCAATTTACCTGGCAGCAAAAGCATAAGCAACAGGGCTTTGATGATTCGCGCCTATGCTCAGGTAGATCGCATGAGTATCGAAAAACTTTCGGAAGCTGATGACACCAGAATACTGTTGAAAAACCTGCGCCAGATTCGTGGTTGTTCTCACTCCAACATTCCCATGGTGATAGATTGCGGCAATGCAGGTACAGTTTTCCGGTTTCTGGTGAGTTTATTAGCCTCATCGCCCGGCACATGGCTCCTTACCGGAACTGAACGCATGAAAGCCAGACCGGTAGCCGATCTTGTTGACGCGCTTAAACACCTTGGCGCCTCTATCGAATACGCTGAGCAGCAAGGTTTTCCACCGTTGATCATACACGGAAAGGTGCTTACAGGCGGCATTAGTGCTGTCAGCATGCAGAAAAGCAGTCAGTTTGCAAGCTCGCTCGTGCTGGCAGCACCAACATGGAAAAACGGGCTCGAACTTCATCTCGAAGGCACTTTAAGTTCGATGCCATATCTAAAAATGAGCCTTGAGATGATGCGTCGTTTTGGCGCAAAAGTGATAGAAAATGAACGTATAATCCATATTTTACCGGTCAACTACAAAAAAAACAACTTTGTTGTTGAATCAGACTGGAGCTCTGCTGCATTTTGGTATGAGCTGGTGGCTTTGAGCGAGAAAGGAGAGCTTTTGCTGAAAGGGCTCACCTATGAAAGCCTTCAAGGCGACAGCGCGATGATCACGATGTTCAGAAAATTGGGCGTGGAGTCATTTCAGGAACCGGATGGTGTGCTGATTTTTAAAACCGGAGTCTTTGCCAGGAAACCACATTTCGATCTTCAGGATTATCCTGATATGTTGCCTTCGCTGGTGGCTTGTTGTGCAGGACTGGGCATTGAGGCGAGTTTTTCGGGCCTCGAGAACCTTCAGTTTAAAGAGTCGGACCGAACAGCAGCATTGCAGAATGAAATGAAAAAAATGGGTGTCATCTTTGAAAAGCTTTCTGCGGGCGAATATAAACTCCATGCTTCGAATGTTTCGCGTAACAATATGAATATTCTGTTCGACACCTACAAAGACCACCGTATGGCCATGGCTTTTGCTCCGCTGGCGCTGGTAACCGACCGGCTGACAGTTGCTGAAGCAGAAGTGGTTGAAAAATCATATCCTACATTCTGGGATGAACTCAAAGCCTGCGGAGCGGTCGAAATTGAAACACTGAGTGCAGGAAGCGAAAAAAAATAATCGGAAAAATAATGGATTGGTCTATATTTGCACTTTAAACCATTGATTATGACGGTTGACTTGTTCATCCCATGCTTTGTAGATCAAATCTACCCCGAGACAGGCATGAATGTCCTTAAAATTTTACGTAAAGCCGGTGTTGATGTGCATTACAATCCTGACCAAACCTGCTGCGGTCAGATGGCCTATAACAGCGGATTCTGGGATGAAGCAAAAAATCTTGGCGATAAATTCCTGAAGGATTTCCCCAATGACAGGCCGGTTGTCGGGCCTTCGGCTTCGTGTACGGGTTTTATAAAAACATCGTACCAGAGTCTATTTCACAACACCTCGAACCACCTGGAATATAAACGCCTGACGAAAAATATTTTTGAACTTACTGACTTTTTAGTCAACCAATTAGGTGTGATTGACCTGGGTGCAAGTTTCCCGCACAAGGTTACCTTTCACGACAGTTGCGCCGGCTTGCGGGAATATGGATTGAAAACCGAGGCACGCATGCTGCTTTCAATGGTAAAGGGGCTGGAACTCGTCGAAATGGAAGACAGGCACGTATGTTGTGGTTTTGGTGGCACTTTCAGCATCAAGAACGAGTCAATTTCGATTGCCATGACTGAACAAAAGGTGCACAATGCCTTAAATACTGATGCAGAATACATTGTCTCGACCGACCTCTCCTGCCTGATGCACCAGCAGTCTTTTATTAACAGGTATAAACTCCCGATAAAGACCATTCATATCGCCGACGTATTGGCTTCAGGCTGGTAAAATCAGCTTGTTTTGAGGCTTTTGTTTATCGCTTCTACAACATTAATAGCGTGGTCGGCAATCTTTTCATAATAGTTCACGATTTGAAGATAGTAATTGCCCGACTGAACAGGGTAGTGTTTGAGTTGGATATCTTCGGTATTCTGATCAGCTAATTTAAGCCGCATAAGGTTGATAGCTGCCTCGTTGTCAAGCGCTTCCTCAATGCCTAATTTCTTTGATGAAGACAGATGCAGCTGCATGATGGTAACCGACTTTTGAACCATCTGCCCAAGCGACTCGATTGCATTGCGCTGCTCCTGCGTGAACCAGGCTTTTTGCTCATTCTTCTTTTCAATCGCTCGGGCAACCTTATAACACACATCGGCCATACTCTCGAGGTTGTTTACACTTATCGTGATGCCGTTGATCAACCTGCTTACTTCGCCACTCAGTTTATTTTCGCTTATTTTGGATAAATATTTGTTCACTTCGCTCTCAACCCGGTCAACCACCTCTTCTTTCAGATAGATTTCGTCAGCGAGTTCGCGAAATCGCGCCTCATCCTTTTCGAGCAATAAGCGTGGCAGTAGCAAAAACATACGCTCGATGGTAAGGCTCAGCATTTGCAATTCTTTGGATGCCTGTACAATAGCGATCTCCGAAATGGGTGTAATAAAAGTATCGCTGTAATTGAGTTTGTTTTTCGCGGCTTCGTTCTGAACAGGCTTTATGATCCAAAAAGCAATCCTTTCGAGGTACTTTGTAAGATTTATCCATATTAGCGCATTAAAAATATTGAATAAACTGTGGTATAAGCTAACCTGAACAGGAATTACAACAGCCTTATTACCTATTAATTGAGTAAAACTGTCAGCAAGTAGAGTAACGCCGGTCACCGTATAGTAAAAGAAAGGAAGGATTGTTAATGCACCAAAAAGATTAAACAGAAAATGAATCAGTGCCACGCGTTTGGCATTCTTGTTTGCAAATATGGCGGCGAAGTTGGCAGTTGCAGTTGTTCCGATGTTTTCTCCGAGCACAAGTGCTGCAGCCACTTCAAAATCAAAGTAGCCATCGGACATGAGCACTATTGTCAAGGCGATTGTAGCCGTGGAGGATTGTATCAACAAGGTGATAAGAAAACCTACCAAAGCTATTCCTATCAGAGTCAGTGGTTTATGATCAGTGAGTGAAGATAAATACGCTATCAGGGCATTATCCTGCTCGATCGCCGGCAGCGCATCGCGCAAAAACTGTAAGCCTATGAAAAGCAGAGAAAACCCAAAAATAAAATCAGCGAAAGATTTGTAGTTTGATTTACCGGAAAAATAAAACGGAAAAGACAAAGCCATCAGTGGCAGCACTACATGCATAATATTGACAGTGAAACCAAAAAAAGTTAAAAACCAAGTGGTTACAGTTGTTCCAATGTTCGCGCCAAGCACTATGCCGATCGAATCAATCACCGAAATAAGCCCGGCATTCACAAAACCAATCAACATAACCGTTGAAGCCGACGATGACTGAATAGTTGCTGTGATAAAAAAGCCGGTAAACAAGCCTTTCCAGCGATTTGATGTGAGCGTGGAAAGATAATGCCTCATACGTTCGCCAGCCAGCTTTTGCAGAGCTTCACTCAGCAATTTCATTCCAAAAATGAACAATGCTAGCGAGCCAAGGACTGTTAAAACCGTATGAAAAACTGTGTACATCATGTTTTGATTATTACTAATCCAGGTAACCGGCAGCCTTGATACTTTCGTAGAAATCAGTTTTCAGAAATGGCGCCAGCTGCTTGTAAGTGAGATGAATAGCTGTGTGACCATAGGCGTAGGGTGCTATTTCATAGCTGTTATAATAAAAACAAATTCCAACAGGGTGAATGTAAAAATTTGACGTAAACGGCACCTCATCAACAAAATAACCCTTCTGACTCAAAGAATCACCGGTGGCAATACCAATGTTTTTTTTCAGCATTGAAGTCAATAATTTACTAATTTCTTCGCGGGCTTCCGGAACAAAAACATCATCTGCTGACAATGCTACCTTATCCTGGTTTTTAATCACCACAAAACTATTGTGCTGCATCCCATGTGCACCGCCTGTGAAAACGTATGTTTGCTTTGAGAAAGTTGTAAAAAGCCCATCAGCCCAGGGCAAGGTGACATCAATGGTTTTAAACCATTGAAAAGAGGGGCCTTTTTCACCTTCAAATGATGCAGCCTGTGCGTATTGCGACAAAAAACCGGTGATCGCAACATTCAGTTGCTGCTCAAGGCGCAAATGCTGTTGGTCGTCATCAGTGAGCGAATAAAACAGGCCGAGGCTTTGTTCCAGAACTGTATCTGCTGTTTCAACAGGCACCAACAGTTTCGCTTCGATAATGGCTTCGGGAGAAGAAACATCCTTTGGAAGCAGCTTCTGAGAGGCGTTTCTGTATAACTCATTCATTTTCAATGTGTTGTTTACCATTAACCGTTCGGCATTGAACATGATAAAAAGATCATTTTCCATCTTTATAATTCCTTCGAAGCGTTGTTCCGACAGCTTTCCGGTCAGTATAATCTTGTCATCACTTATTGCAGCAAGCTGAATGTGCTTATTTGAAAGCTTATCTGTTGAGAAACTAAAATGCGTACAGGTTTCGGCATCGCCCTTCAGGTGAAGAAATACATCTGCGCTCATTTTATCAGCAGTTGTGGTAAGACCAATCCATACCGTTGAATCAGTGTTGCTGTATTTGAAATACTGCTTTCCTACCACCTGGCTTCGCCCAGACACAGAAACCGCAAACAGCAACACCAAAATCAGTGTGATCGTTTTAAACATCGTATGCATAATCATTTCAATTTATACTTTTCCACCAAAGGAGTAACCAAGTTTTTCGATAGTCTCTTTCACGACTGCCATATCAATTGCCTTGCCCCTGACCATTACAGTCTCGCTAATAATATCAGCTTCAACCTCTTCGACACCATCAATTTTTAGAAGATTTGTCTCGACACTTTTTTTGCAGTGACTACATTCCATGCCACCGACTTTGTAGCTTGTCCTGTTTTGATCCATTGAAAATTGCATATTCATATTCGTACCTTTTTTATGTTTATATTTTGAGAATAAAGCTATTGCAATAAGGAGCAATAAACTTAACGAGGAGAAATAGCGCAGCCATGCCGGCAGCATTTCACCATGTATATGAGCATGGTGAATGTGTTGCAGATTAAACCAATCAGCAGGCAATTGGTTGATTAAAACACCGGCTATAACAGCACCCGTCACAATTGTTCCAAGGTAAATGGCAGTATTTAAGCGCCCGAGGGTCTTGAGCAAAACTGTGATGGTGGCAGCATTTGTGGCAGGTCCGGCCATCAGAAACACAAAAACAGCTCCCGGAGACAAGCCTTTTAAAAGCAAAACAGCAGCCAAAGGAACGGAAGCTGTTGCACATACATACATTGGAACACTTGCTGCAAGCACCAGCAACATCTCTGTGAGTTGTCCTGCTTGAATGTTGGTGAAGTAATTGTCGGGCACTGCCACTGCCACGAGCGCGGCAAGCAGTAAACCAATGATCAACCACTTTGAGATATCCTGTAAAAAATCGAGAAAAGCAAACCGAAGCATCGCCATAATACCTTTTTTCGGCACTTCGGCAGATTCACCAGCTCCCGAACTACAGTCGGCTGCATCTTTTTTACCAAAGATATTCGTCACTACACCGCCTATAAAACCGGTAGCCAGCGCAACTAATGGGCGAATAATTGCGAAGGGCAGCCCAAGCATTGAATAGGTAACTAAAATTGAATCAACACCTGTTTGGGGAGTGCTGATCAAAAAAGAGGTGGTTGCAGCCCGTGAAGCACCGTTGCGAAACAGCGAAATGCCCGTTGGCAAAACCCCACAAGAACATAATGGCATGGGAACTCCAAGCAAACCCGCATAAAATGAAGCACTTGCATTTGGCCTTCCCATATACCGGTTTAAAATTCTTTGCGGAAAATAAAACTTTAGTAAGCCGGCAAATAAAAAGCCCAGCAACAGATAGGGCGACATCTCATTGGTTAAGTGAACCAATTCATTGAAGTATTTAACAAGCAGTTCCAAAAGCCAGATATTTCTGACAAAAATAAGTCAAAACATTTTCAGGCTTCAGCTATTATGAAAAGAATAAGGATTTTCAGCGGCAAAAAAAAAATCAGGTAAACGATTTTTATCATTTACCTGACTTTTTTAAATAAAATCCGGTATCTATTCTGGTTTTACATAAATATTTTCGGCATTACGGTATCCCGCTTTGTCGAGGTACCAGTCCTGGTATTCTGTGCCTGAAGATTGTGCCCAAGCAGCAAATTTCAGGTGAGTGAGCAGGATGTCAACAGTTTCTTTCGGATAATCAAAGGTCACGGGTATTTCAAGTGCCCAGGGAAGTCTCCCGGATGTTTGGTAATATTTTCCTTGTGCCAGATCGGAGCGATCTTCCCACTCTCCAAAATAGGAAGGATCAACAAGACCCGTAGGAACATTGTCAATCATATGCACTTCTTTTGCACGTTCCTGATCAACAAAAATGAATGGATTGAATGGCGCGCTTCCAAAATTACTTTCAGCAGTTGCCAAAATCATATTGACCTTAATTGTGTCTGTTTCAACAAACTCCTTGTCAGGAAGGGTATTAAAAAACGTACCGTAAGCAGTGCCGATGGCATCGAGCACAACAACAACTGTTTCATTATTGTGTCCGGATTCAGTTCCGTTTGCATCGAAACTCAAAGCATCCCCAACCAGCATATTTCCGGTGATTGAAGCAACCTTTGAAGGATTAAAAGGAATAGAAACAGCAAAGCCATTGTTCAAGCTTGCGCCGGCGGCAATCACTTTGTATTTCGCATTCATGTCTTTGAGTGCATTTTGTGCATTGGTGATCATTTCATACTGGAAAATAACGACAGCGTCATTGAAATCAAAATCACCCAATCCTGGCCAAAGGTCCTCGAAAGCAAGCGTTGCAAAAGTGCTTTCCGAAGGATACCACGAACGGAAAGCCCGTTGAGGATCGTTGGGAAACTCATCAAGCTCATCAGGAACGCCATCATTGTCAGTATCAGTAATTCCCTGCGAGCCAACTCCTTCAGGGTTGCAGGCTGTGATTGGAATAAAATTCTGCATATTATCTGGAGCCACAAATGTTGCTCCATTCAAAAGGTGCTGCGATGCAGGTGTGTTTTGGCTGATGTAAAGCTGGTTCGAAGCAGCCTCTATACTTCCCGAAAACACATTCGACGAATTGATATGAATTTTGTTAACGGCTAAAACAGTATTGCGATCACCGCTTCCATAAACACTGGCATTCATCGTTAGCAATTTGGTTGAGACCATGCTTGCATCTTTAAGACTCAAACTTCCTGAACCATTGAGTGTTATCTTCACATCTGCCTTAAGATATCCGCCTTCCATCACAAAAGTGCCAGTGTTCAACTCAACTTTGTTGTCGGCAATCATTTTGCAATAATTGGTTACATTGCTGGCCGAGTTTAAATTGATGTCGGTGCCGGCATGCATAAGGTCGTGGTTTTCAACGATGATATTTGAATTGAAACTGATACTGCCAATTTCAGCATCAATCGTCCCCCTGTTGATCACTTTGCTGCCTGAGTTCATGTTAAAATAGCCCGTGCTGATGATCATTTCGCCGTCGTTATAGAAATTCGAGCCATTGACTTCCATATTCTTACCGGCGGTGATGCTGCCATTGTTGTTAAGCGTGGTAGAGGTGTTCAGGTGGATATACTGTGGAACTGAAATTGTACCGTTATTGGTTAGTGTGGCGGTATTTATCTGTAATGAATTCTTTAAAAGTGTGATCGTTCCATTGTTTACCGATGCTCCGCTCAGCTGCTGCAAAACCATGCCACCGTTCACAGTTACTGAACCATGATTGGTAAAATAACCGCTGGTGGTAAAGCCCGAATTAATCGTAAGTTTCGCATTTGCATAAACAGTCACCGAAGGATTACTTCCCCACATTGAAATAGCGTTGAGCGTGAGATTACCATTCTGTGTCACAATGATATGACTATTGGTTCCAAGTGTGGTTGTACCCGACAAGGAAGCTGTTCCGCATACTTTGAGCGTTCCGCCACCATTCCATGTTTCATAGGTAACACTGCCTATAAAACTATCGGTAACGCAATAGGTCTTTCCACCGGTGATGGTAACATTTCCGCTACCGCTGATGGTCACATCACACTCATCACAATCCGGGCCTGGATCCGGAACACTTTTTAAAACCGGAGTTGAAATACCCGACTGTTTTGAAGGAGTGAAGACATAATCCAGTTTGTTATTAGTGATCTGCACTTTTTCAATCCTGACATTCCCAGTGGTTGTTTCGAGTTTAATATACATTACCTTGTAGAAGGAAGCTATTTTTACTTCTGCACTGAAAGCTTCGCTTGGACTTATACTTCCACTGTGAATGATTGCTGCACCCGAAGCCGGATCAGCGGTGAAAAGACTGATTTTCGACTTCAACGGCAAAAACCCGGGGTCGTTTATCGAGATATTGACCAACACATTTTGTGTTGTAGCCCAGTTAAACGAAGGGTTTATCTTTAAATCCGTCATGCCATCAATGTTTTGATCGGCGCCCGGATGATCTTTCTTACAGGCAACAACAAAAATTAAAAGCATTGACAGTGAAACTGCTCTAAGTATGTTAATATATTTCATAGTTCAAAGTTTACAAAATTGACATTTGTGATATCACCAAAACTATACCAAAAGGTAAGACACTCAATATTAAGTGTTTTATGAATCCGGTCACATAAACACATCTCTATTTTTGGAATTATTTCCCATAATTAGATTTATTAGGCATTTGACAACGTTTCAGATAAAGCAAAGATAAGTGTAAATCCATACAAAATCAACGACAATCTTGATTTTGAAGTGTTGGCACTTTCAACAACAAAAAGCCAAAGAGAAGTATTGCTAAAGTACAATATCTCATTCAATATTAATTCATTAACAGCTGTTCTTAGCTGGCTGTCACGGCATATCTCAAGGCCGGAAAATTTTGCCACCTATCCGGGGTCTAAACATTACAGAAGTGAAAAATTGGTTTAACGAAGCTTCAGTAAAATCCCTGCGGTCAAAATTACAGAACTGCGCTTACTAATACCGATATTGCTCAGCATCAATTCGATTAAAGAAAAAACTTATAATGAAAACAGTAATAAGCCTGTCAGTAATGTCTGGTGCTTACTCTTTAATTTTGAAGGCAAGGCATTTATGGAGTGAATGTCAGGAGTTTACTTATGCAATTGACAGACATCAATGCCGTACATATCGAAGACATCGGACTCTAGTGACAGGCAATAATTCTCAACATTTAACAAAAGAGAATTATAAAGGTGAATGAAGCATTCGATAATGTCGCTCAACAACATTAAAAAAATAAGCAGTCTTTTGGAGTGCTAAAAAACTATACGAGACCAGTGAAACCCATAAAAGCCAGCGCCAGAATACCTGCTGTGACAAGCGCAATCGGTACACCGCGCATACCCTTAGGCACTTCCATCAGATCGAGGTGTTCACGAATGCCGGCGAAAATAATCAGTGCAAAGGCAAAACCCAAAGAATTTGCTATTGCAAAAACTACCCCTTCGAGGAGGCTGTAGTCTTTTTGGATTGTTAAAATGGCCAACCCAAGCACAGCGCAGTTTGTTGTTATGAGCGGAAGAAAAACTCCAAGCGCAGAATACAGACCCGGACTTACTTTCTTGAGGATGATTTCGACCATCTGCACCAAGCCGGCAATTACAAGAATAAACGCGATCGTCTGGAGAAAACCAATTCCTAATGGAGCCAATACATAATACTGCACGAGCCAGGTGACTATTGTTGCCAGAGTAATTACAAACAAAACCGCTCCAGCCATTCCCAGAGAAGTCGAGATTTTATTTGAAACACCAATGAACGGACAAATTCCAAGGAACTGCGCTAAAACAATGTTATTGACAAAAATAGCCGATATGATTATGATGATATATTCCATGGTAATTAATGCTAATTGTTAAACTTCCGTGCTATTGCAATCATATATCCCAAGGCCAAAAAAGCACCTGGAGCGAGTACAAAGACCAGCATCAGGTCTCCTTGAATAACTTTAACACTAAACACCGCCCCACTACCCAGCAATTCTCGAACAGCCCCAAGCAAAGTAAGGGACAATGTGAAACCAAAGCCCATGCCCAATCCATCAATTATTGAGGAGAACACTCCGTTTTTTGAAGCAAATGCCTCCGCTCTACCAAGCACGATACAGTTTACAACAATCAACGGGATGAACAAACCCAACTGCTCAAACAATGCAGGCATAAACCCTTGCATAACAAGCTCAACCACAGTAACAAATGAGGCAATAATCACAATAAATGCAGGGATTCGCACCTTGTCAGGAATCAAATTTTTAACAAGCGAAACCACAAGGTTTGACATAACCAACACGAAAGTTGTAGCCAGACCCATACCCATTCCATTAATGGCAGAAGTAGTGACCCCAAGTGTCGGACACATTCCCAAGAGCAAAACAAGGGTTGGATTCTCTTTGAAAAGTCCTTTTGAAAAATTTTTCCACTGATTCATAATCAATTCCCTCCTTTGTTTTGAAGATACGTTTCGTAAGCCCGCTGCACCGCATCCACATAGGCCCTTGAACTAATCGTGGCTGCCGTGATTGCATCCACATCGCCACCGTCTTTTTTAACCTTCAGGCTAAAATTCGCCGGGTTTTTTCCTTTGAATTGCTGCGCCCAATCCGACTTTGAAGCTTGCATCTTGTCGCCAAGCCCCGGTGTTTCTTTGTGTTCCAACACCGAAATGTCATAAATTGAACCGTCGGGCAGAAAACCCGCCATCAATTTTATTTCGCCACCAAACCCTTTTTTTGTAAATGTATTCACAGCAACGCCAAC
>DISP01000035.1:32276-37624 GCA_002421995.1 Bacteroidales bacterium UBA6207
GTTGTAAACACTACCCAGAGCCATGGCCGAAACCACTGAAACAACCAGTAGTGTACTCACCATGTTTATAAAATTCGATTCACGTTTCCCAGCCATGATTAAAATTCTTTTATCTGATTATTTCCTGACAAGTCCGAAGCGCTTTGGTTTAAACGCATTGTTAATCAAAGGCGTTAATGCGTTCATGATAAGGATAGCAAATGAAATTCCTTCAGGATATGCACCCCACAAACGTATAATGATGGTTATCAACCCTATTCCGATTCCATACACAATCTTGCCATTCATGTTCATTGGTGAGCTTACCATATCGGTAGCCATAAAGACAGCACCGAGCATTAAACCACCCGAAAAAAGATGAAACACCGGCTCAACATAATGTTGAGGATCAACAAGATGCATAATTCCGGCAATAGCTGCAACTGTTAAAAGTATTGCGACAGGTATTTGCCAGTCAATGACTTTCTTCCAAACCATATACAGTCCGCCGAGCAAAAGCGCCAGTGCCGAAATCTCGCCAAGAGATCCACCCATCTGTCCGATAAAACGCTCCATATACTGTGGCATTTCGCCGCTTGCCAACATTTGCTCAACAGTTTTTCCTGCAGCAACACCTTCCTTCATCAATCCCAGAGCTGTGGGCCCGGTGATTGCATCCGTTATCGCCGGGGCAAACAATGGCTTTGGAACAGGCCAGCTGGTCATCTCAACAGGAAATGAAATCAGCATGAAAACACGACCAACCAATGCCGGGTTGAATGGATTTTTACCCAATCCGCCAAACGACATCTTTGCTACACCTATCATAACCAGCGAACCGGCAATAAGCATCCAGGCCGGAACACCCGAAGGCACGTTGAAACCCAGCAGGATACCGGCAACAATGGCCGAACCATCATTGATGGTGAGTGGCCCTTTGATGATATATTTCTGAATGACCCATTCAAAGAAAACAGCCGAAGCAACAGCTATCAGTAATACGCGTAAGGCGTTGAAACCAAAAAAATAAACCGAAACAAGCATGGCCGGAACCATGGCAAGCACCACGGTAAACATGATGCTTTTTACGCTTTCGTCTCCATGCACATGGGGAGAACCCGATACAATCAATTTGCTCATATTCAATTATTTTCTAGTGCGTATAAGGTTTCCGGTTTTTTGCTTTCCCAACCGAAGGTAATCAAGCAGAGGAAGCATTGAAGGACAGGTGAACTGGCACGAACCACATTCAATACAATCCATGATTCGTTCATTCTCACATCTGTCAAACAGACTTAGCTTGCTAAGTTTTGCCAGCAGGAAAGGTTCGAGACCCATCGGGCAGACAGTCGTGCATTTGGAACAACGAATGCAGCTTTTCGGCATCTTTCTGCTGCTGTTGGCCGCCTTCAACAATAAAATGCCTGACGAACCCTTCACCACCGGAATATCGGATGAAACAAGCGCCTTGCCCATCATCGGGCCACCATTGATGATCTTTGCTGTGTCATCAGGCAGTCCGCCAGCCGCCTGTATCAGTTCGCTCACAGACGTTCCGATGCGAACCAGAAAATTTGAAGGCGCTGCGAGTCCGTCGCCTGTTACCGTTACAACCCGTTCGATCAGGGGTTTATTTTTTTGTACCGCTTCATAAACGGCAAAGGCAGTTCCAACATTCGACACAACACAGCCCACCTCGATAGGAAGTTTTCCTGAAGGAACTTCACGGTTAACAGCAGCTTTTATCAATTGCTTCTCTCCGCCCTGCGGGTATTTAACCTTAAGTGCCTGAACACTGATTCCGCTGAATTTTGATGACAACTGCCTGAGGTGTTCGATGGCATCAGGCTTGTTATTTTCAATTCCAATAATGGCTCTTGTTGCATCTATCGCTTTCATCATCAGGCTGATGCCAATGAGAAGTTCTTCTCCCCGCTCTAACATCAGGCGGTGGTCAGAAGTTAGAAATGGCTCACATTCAACGCCGTTTATTACAAGATATTCGGCTTTTTTTCCATTTGGAACCATCATTTTGACATGGGTTGGAAAAGTAGCACCGCCCAGACCCACCAATCCGCCAGCTTTGATTCTGGCGATAATATCCTCCTTTGAAACACTCAAATCAGCGATTATGGATGAGCCGGTATCAACATCTTCGATCCACTCATCACCCGTAACATCTATAAAGATAGCTTGACGACGATAGCCTGAAGCGTCCAGTGCATCGTCAATTTTTGCTATTTTTCCACTGGCCGGCGCATGGATATTGGCCGAAATAAACGCTTCGCCCCGCGCCAAAAGCTGGCCTGTCTTCACCTCATCTCCTTTTTTTACAAGCAGTTTCGGTGCCACACCAAGGTTTTGCCCCAAAGTAACAATCAATTGCTTAGGCAGTGGCAATCTTTGAATGGCAGCTTTTGCTGACAGTTTGTTCTCCGGCGGGTGTACACCACCCATTTTAAATGTCGTCAACATAGTATTACTGTTCATACACTTAGGATAAATTCTGTGACCCGGCAGACGCAGCAGAAGCTGTTGCATCAACTTTCAGCTGTTTTGCTTGTTCAGTTCCGTCATCGTTTTTTGGTTTCCTCGGCGGGAAGTTCAACTCATGAATCGCATCAGTTGGACAAACTTCGACACATTTCCGGCAAAGCTTACATTTTTCAAAGTCAATATAGGCCAGGTTATTCTCGATTGTGATGGCATCATAAGGACAAACCTGCTGACACTTTAAACAGCCGATACAGGCAACACTGCAATTTTTCTTTGCCGGTCCGCCTTTTTCTTTGTTCACGCAACTCACAAAAATTCTGCGGTCTTTCTTTCCTTTAGGACGCAACTCAATAATACCTCGCGGACATGCTTTCACACAGGCACCGCAAGAAACACATTTGTCGTTAACCACAGGCAATCCGGTGAGCGGGCTAATGTGAATGGCATCAAAATCGCATGAAACCACGCAATCGCCCAGTCCAAGACAACCAAACTGACAACCACCTTCACCTGCATACAACTGATGGGCAAAAGCACATGACTTTGGCCCTTCGTATTGAACCTTGGCCGGCGAATTTGCAAATGAACCATTGCACCTGACCACAGCAATCATGGGTTCTTTCTCTGCCACTTCAAGCTTAAGAATGGCTGCCACTTGTTTCATCACCTCGTTGCCACCAACAGGACAATTTAAGCCTTCGAGACTTTGTTTTTCGTTGGCAGCAGCAACCGAAACCTCAGCAAAGTTGCGGCAGCCCGGGAAACCACAACCCCCGCAGTTGGCTTTCGGAAGCACATCTTCAACCAAATCAATATTTGGATCTTCAATCACCTTGAACTTCTGTGCTACAAAATATAGCACAACCGCCAGAAACAAACCCAGCAATCCCAGTGTCAGCAGCGTAAATAACAAGATATCGTTCACCTCTATGAAGTATTTTGTTAACAAAAAAATCTAAAAACATCTACTGTTAATAAATAAACAGAAGCGCAAAAGTAAAGTTTTTGAATGGAAACAAAATGAAAAACGATTATTAACTCCAAACAATCTTATCTGTATTATTATCAATTATTTACAAAATTAATTCACTGGACTTTGCCATTGGAAAAAAAGCAAAACAACTGAGAATCAATTCTATTGATTGTTAGTTTAGAAACTTTCTAAATTAACAGATAATCAATAATTTAGATTGTCTTAAGACAATTTGGTTGAATTGGTGATCAGGAAAAATGGTCCTCCTGCGTTTCCTTCAGCGCGAACTCAAATCTGCTGTCGAGTTTTTTCTTGTTCAGGTAAAGGACCAGATAATATGGAATGAGTATAAAAAGCGCGGCAAGGCCGGCAAGGCCTTCTGACAACTTACAGGATATCAGAATTATAAGTGTACTCACCATGATCAGAAACGGCAAGATATATCCAAAAAAGACAGCCCAGCCACCTGCCTGCTGTTTCATAAAAACCGTAACCTTCTCCCCTGTTTGGAAGGTGTCTTTTTGCAGTTTGGGTACTTTGACAATTTTTTGCTCCATATCTGCGGCACTGCAAGCTCCTTTTGCGTGACAGGAGGCACAAGCAGATTGTGCCATTATCATCACATCATAATCAGATTCATTGATCTTAACAACAATAGCCGGATGCTCGATCACAGGATGGTTTTGTGTCATTCTACGAATTTCATTCAGGGTGTTGAAACAGAAACCGGTATTACTTTACCATTGATGAATTTTGAGCTGTTGCACGCAAAATCAAAGATGAAGCCGGCCATTTCCCGGGCTGACACAGGCGCCTGGTATCCGGGAAACGCGTTTGACAACATTTCTGTTTGCGCAGCACCCAGCGCCAGGCAATTGCATCTGACTTGAAAATCAACAAGTTCGGCAGCAAGGCTTTCAGTCAAAATTGCCAATGCACCTTTGCTGGCACTATAAAGAGAAAGACCAGGAAATTTGACACTCCCCTGATATCCACCCATACTTCCAATATTTACAATGTGTGCGTTGGCGGCAAAAAAAGGCAAAAGTGTTTGAACAAGTAAAAAAGGCGCTTTCACATTCACATCAAACATCGCGTCAAAGTCGTCAGAAGTTAGTGCATGAAATGATTTATTCACCAAAATGCCGGCGTTGTTTATCAGTATAGCGGGTTTAAAATGATTCTTCTCAACGAAGCTCACTATTTGCTTCATTGATGACTCATCAGTAAGGTCGGTGCTTAAAAGAAATAAATTCTTCGATTTTGCAAAATCATCAGTATCTAAAGCTGCAACATTTCTCGAAACAGCAAGCACCCTGTTTGCTTCATCTTTGGTAAAACAACGAACAAGTTCAAAACCAATTCCCTTGCCTGCTCCGGTTATGATGATGTCCATGCAAATGAATGTTGGTTTTGTTTATTCCTGATTACCGCCACGCTCAAACTGACGCCGCATCTGCTCAACATCCACCGCGCTTATTGTTAACATTCCGGTTTCATCCACTGTTATCGAGATGTTGATCGGAGCATCTTTAACAAAAGGATCAAAATTCATGTAAGCAATGCCTTTCATTGGGGATGAACTGTATGTTTCGGCAATCTCTTTTGCCTGGATGAAGTCTTTACTCAATGGAATTCCGGCCTGTCGTGCAATACGTGTGGCTTCCTGCATGGCCAAATCATACTTTCCTGAATAAACCATTAACACCGAATTGAAGCCTTCATCCCTGTTTTCGACCGAAGTGATCTGCGAGAAAGCCTGGTCAAGAACCATACCGACAGGTTCGGTAAGGCCTAACTTAAGTGCCCACTCCGGCAATGCCGTTGCCGGTTTTTGGTTATCGCGTTTGGCCAAAGCCCGCCCGTAGGTATCTTTCACTTCGTTGGATTGCCTGCTGTA
>DISP01000090.1:0-32349 GCA_002421995.1 Bacteroidales bacterium UBA6207
CCTCCAATGAAATATGGTGTGCTGAAGGGATAGCTTTGAAGCAAGTCCCAGTTGAATTTTCTGCCGCTGCCACCATGGTTTTCTGATTTTGTGTCGAACAAAAGGTATTGACAATAAGGCAGATATGCTTCAATTGATGGCCAATCAACCGAATTGCCAATGCTGATCGCTTTGATTATTTTAATGCCTGCCGATGCCAGTTCGCAGCAAAGTTTTGGAGATTCATTGCCATGTAGCTGAACCAAATCGAGTTTGTTTTTGATGACTATTTCTTTGATGTTTTCGGTTTGTTCATCAACGAAAACACCCGCTTTTTGAATGTTTTTCAAATCAGGTACGCGAAAATCAGCACCAACATATCTCTTCGATCCCGGAAAAAAAATAAATCCCATTATGTCGGGTTTCAGCGCTTCCAAGGCCTTGATATTTGGTAACTGACGCATTCCGCAAACTTTTATTTTCAACATGGCTTGGTTTGTTTTATCGCCTCGATCATTTTTTTGCAACCTAGTTCAGGCCTCCTGTGTTTCATAAACTGTTCACCGATTAAAAAACCCTGATAGCCGCTTTGTTTCAGGCTACATAAAACCGATGCATCCGTGATGCCGCTTTCTGCCACTTTCAGGTTGGCTACGGGCAATTTTTTCGACATAAGCAAAGCTGTTTCAATTGTTGTTGTCATGGTTTTCAGGTTGCGGTTGTTCACCCCAATGATGACTTCAAAATCAGGAATCTTTTCAATTTCTTCTACATCGTGAAGCTCAAGCAAAACCTCAAGTCCAAGTTCAAGTGCTTGTTTACCAAGTGATTCAATCTCTGATTTCTTTAGGATTGCTGCAATAAGCAAAATCGCATCCGCACCAATAGATTTAGCTTCGATCAGTTGGTAAGGATCAATAATGAAGTCTTTTCGCAAAATCGGACAAAAGTTGAATTTTCGTGCTTTTGAAAGGTCTTCGTTGCTTCCGCCAAAGAACTGATTATCAGTGAGAACCGACAAAGCCGATGCGCCTGCCTGCATATATCCTAAAGTGGTTGTTTCAACTTGCGCAAACTCATTGATCATTCCTTTTGATGGTGATTTTCTCTTAAACTCCGCGATGATGCCTTGCAAATCAGTTCGCAAAAGATATTGTCGCAATGACACACTTTTGGTTTCAAAAAATAAACTTCGTTCAAGAAGCTTTTCAGGATATAAGCTTTTTCTTTCTTCGACTTCGGCTTTTTTCGCCGCTACTATTTTTTCAAGGATTGATTTCATGATGCCAATTGTATTAGTTTGGTAAAGGCAGCCAGTGCATTGCCTGATTTTAGTGAATCTTCAGCACGTAAGAGGCTGTCGTTCAAGCTCTCTCCGAAACGACATTGCAATGCAATAGCAGCATTTGCCAAAACGACCTGTGTGTGTGCTTCGGGTGCTGTGTTGTTTAATACGTCAATAAAAAGTGCTGCATTTTCAGCAATTGAACGGCCTCCTTCGATATCGGCTTGCTTTAGTTTATCAAATTTGAAATCCGAAGGTTCAATTTCAAATTCACCGCTCGTTGTGAGCAGCCGTGTCGTGTTTGTGAGCGAACACTCATCGTATCCGCCAAGGTCATAAACAACAGCATATTGGGTTTCTTCCTGCTGAAAAATGTAATGATACATGCGCGCAAGTTCCAGACTAAACACACCTGACATTTGATATTTTGGCCGGGCAGGGTTGACTAATGGCCCGAGCATATTAAAGAATGTTTTGACACCCAGTTCTTTACGGATGGGGGCTACGGTTTTCATTGCAGGATGAAAAAGCGGGGCGTGCATAAAGCAAATGCCTGCCTGCTCTAACTGGCGAAGCAAAACAGCGTTGTCGTTGCTGAAACGATAGCCCAAATATTCCAATACATTTGAAGAACCGCTCACACTCGAAACACCATAATTTCCATGCTTGGCTACAGAAACTCCAGCTCCGGCAACCACAAACGAGGCAAGCGTTGAGATGTTGAAAGTGTTTTTTTCATCACCACCGGTTCCGCAAAGATCAATCGTTTCAATCCCATTGAAGTCAACCGGACGGCAGAGTTCCAACAATGCTTCTCTGAAACCCGAAAGCTCCTGCACCGTTACACCGCGCATCATGAAAACTGTTAAAAAAGAGGCAATTTCGGATGGATTGTAAACTCCTTTTGCGATATTAATCAGAATTTCGCGGGCCTGCGAGTGACTCAGGAGCTGTTGCTGATAGAGGGCGTTAAGTATTTTTTTCATTTTAGTGTTTTAGCCAGTTATTGATAATTTCTGCTCCAAACTCAGTGAGAATGGATTCAGGATGAAATTGTACGGCAGCTAAGTTGCTGGTATTATGACGTATAGCCATTATGTGGCCATCGTCGCTTTCAGCGGTGATACTAAAACACGAAGGAAGTGATTCCTTTTCGGCCACCCAGGAATGGTAGCGACCTGCCATAAAAGTTTTAGGAATGCCCTCGAAAAGTGGTTCATTGGAAGCTAAAACCATTACAGGCGTTGCAAGTCCGTGAACCACATGCGGAAGATTAAGTAGTTTTCCTCCAAAACATTCAGCCATCGCCTGAAGCCCAAGACAAACACCAAAGATGCTCTTCGTTTTGTGGTAATTTTTGATGGTTTCCATCAGAATTCCCGATTCGGCGGGAAGACCCGGGCCGGGCGAGAGCAAAATTTTGTCGTACCTATCAAGGTCACGCAGCGATATCTTATCGTTGCGAAACACATCTATTTGGTCCGTACTCAACTTCTCAAGCAGGTGAACCAGGTTGTAGGTGAAGGAGTCGTAATTGTCTAAAACAAGAATTTTCATAGTGTTAAGTCTTTTTTATCAGTTGCTACTTCAATTGCTTTTTTCAGCGCCGCGAGCTTGTTGTTAACTTCCTGCAACTCACTCTGAGCATCAGAGGCATCCACAATTCCTGCGCCTGCCTGAAAATAGAGTGTATTGTTCTTACTTAAAAACGACCTAATCAGGATGGCCATGTTAACATCGCCATTGAAGCCAACAAACCCAACAGCTCCTCCGTAATAACCACGGCTTTCGGGTTCGAGCGCATCAATAATTTGCATGGCTCTGTGTTTAGGAGCGCCCGAAAGCGTTCCTGCCGGAAAGGTGTCAGCAATTGCCGAAATCACATCATCCGCATTTTTTAGGTCACCGCTTACTTTTGAAACAAGGTGAATGACATGACTGAAATATTGAATTTCTTTATAGGTTTTCACTTCCACATTGTGGCAATTGCGACTTAGGTCGTTGCGGGCCAGATCAACAAGCATGGCATGTTCGGCATTTTCTTTTGGATCGAGTGCCAGGTCGCTGGCAAGTTTTCTGTCTTTTGTTTCATCACCACTGCGGCGATAAGTTCCTGCAATGGGATTGAGTGTCGCCTTGCCATTGGATATACGTAGCTGACTTTCAGGCGATGAACCAAAAATGCGGTAGCTTCCATAATCGAAATAGAAGAGATAGGGTGAAGGGTTTATTCGTCTCAACGCCCTGTAAACATTGAGGTCATCGCCTTTAAATGTGGTTTTAAATCTCCTCGACAAGACAACTTGAAACACATCTCCGCGGCGACAGTGGTTTTTGGCTATGGCAATCATTTCGAGAAATTGTTCATCGCTAAGATTTGAAACAATTTCTCCTGATGGAATAAACGGAAACGCAACACTCCTGTGGTTGTTTAAGTGATTGATTAGCTGACTGATCTCGCTTGTTTCCCCCTCAGGAATATTTTCTGTGATGCTTAGCGTATCGTTAAAATGATTTAGTTTGATGACAAACCTAAACAAACTGAAAACCATATCGGGATGTGCAAAATGCGCATTCATTCTCTTGTTAAGGCTCAGGTCTTCAAAGTATTGAACTGCGTCATAGCTGATATATCCGTAAAGACCATCACCGGCTTTGAGGCCCTCCTGTTGAAAATTCCTGATAAATTGGTCGAATGCAATTTCAAACGACTCACGATCTTTAACTGCAAGTTTTTGCTCTTTGCCATGCATTATTGTGTTGAGTGAGCCATTTTGTAGCTTTATTGTGGCAAGCGGGAGCAGACACAAAAAAGAAGAACTATTCGTAGAATCATGATAATCAGCGCTTTCAAGCAGTAATGCACCTGGGTAGATGTCTCTTAAGTTGAGATATAATCCAACCGGACTGTACAAATCTCCGGGGAGCTCAATTCGTTTTATGTTTAGTCTCATGTTAAAAATGGGTTTAAAAAAAAAAAGGCCTGCCGCGAACGACAGACCTTCATATTGTTATATGGATAGTCACATCAATTCATCAGCCGATTGCCTGATAAATGACGCCACCACCAAAAATTTAATTGCATTATCATTATGTATGTTTTGAACGGAGCAAAAATAGCTCTTTTTTCAAATTTCAAAGCTGATTGCAATTTTTTTTCGCAATTTTTTAGGAATAGGCATTAATTGCACAAAACCTGCCAGATGTCCGAAAATGTACGGTATCAAAGCAAACGGTTGCAATTTCTTATTTAGACTGAGTACACTTTAAGGTAAAAGCCAAAAAATCATGTGATTTTTTTGTTGGAATTGCCCGAAAAGTACTAATTTTGCGCTGTTAAGAAATTAACAATGTTAAAAGTTCACAGACATTGACACATAACCTTTTAAATCCAAGACCATGAATCTTGAAAAAATCATGAACGACCTGGAGAAAAAACATCCGGGCGAAGTTGAGTACTTACAAGCCGTACGCGAGGTGCTGGAATCCATTGAAGAAGTGGTGAATCAGAATCCTCAGTTCGAAGCAAAAGGAATTATTGAGCGCATTGTTGAACCCGATCGGGTACTCACATTTAAGGTGCCATGGGTTGACGACAATGGCAAAGTGCATGTGAACCTTGGTTACAGGGTTCAGTTTAACAATGCAATCGGTCCGTACAAAGGTGGATTGCGTTTTCACCCGAGTGTGAATCTGAGTATTCTGAAATTCCTTGGATTTGAGCAAATCTTCAAAAACAGCTTAACTACCTTGCCTATGGGCGGTGGTAAAGGCGGTTCTGATTTTGATCCAAAAGGCAAGTCAGATGCCGAAATCATGCGTTTTTGCCAATCTTTCATGCTCGAGCTTTGGCGTATGATTGGTCCAGAAATGGATGTTCCTGCCGGTGATATCGGTGTTGGTGGAAAAGAAATCGGGTATATGTATGGCATGTACAAAAAACTTACCCTCGAGCACGTTGGTGTACTCACCGGCAAAGGACTCAACTGGGGTGGTTCGCTGATTCGTCCTGAAGCAACCGGTTTCGGTGCTGTGTATTTTGCCCAGGAAATGCTTGCCACCAAAGGCGAATCTTTCAAAGGTAAAACAGTAGCTATATCCGGTTTTGGTAATGTTGCGTGGGGTGCCGTTTCAAAGGTAACCGAGCTGGGTGGCAAAGTTGTAACTATCTCCGGACCAGATGGATATATATATGATCCGGATGGCATTTCAGGCGAGAAGATTGAATACTTGCTCGAACTGCGTGCCTCGAATCAGGACATCGTGAAACCCTATTCACTCGAGTTTCCAGGTGCACAGTTTGTTGCCGGAAAACGTCCTTGGGAAGTTAAGTGCGATGTTGCATTGCCTTGCGCCACTCAAAATGAACTTGGAAAAGCTGATGCAGAAGCTTTGGTTGCCAATGGTTGTAAATGTGTTGCCGAAGGTGCAAATATGCCTTCAACTCCCGAAGCTGTTGAGGTATTCCTGCACAACAAGATCCTCTTTGGGCCCGGTAAAGCTGTAAACGCAGGTGGTGTTGCAACTTCGGGACTCGAAATGTCGCAAAACTCCATGAAATACAACTGGAGCAGAGAAGAAGTTGACGAAAAACTTCATACTATCATGCGCAACATCCATGCTTCATGTGTGAAATATGGTAAGCGTGAAGACGGTTATGTTGATTATGTTAAAGGTGCAAATATTGCCGGTTTCCTAAAAGTTGCCAACGCAATGATGGACCAGGGCGTGATCTAAGCCTGCTTCCAAACTTATTCAGAAAAGCCACCTCATTTTGGGGTGGCTTTTTTTGATGTTCCATGCTTAGCATAAGTCTTTTTTGTCGGCATTTCATTACTTTTGCTGACTTTATTAGAATCCTATGGGCTTTCTTCATCCTGCCATGCTTTGGTGGTTGTTTGCTGCACTCATTCCGGTTGTGATCCATCTGTTTAACTTCAGAAGGCATAAGACATTGCTTTTTAGCAATATAGAACTATTGAAAAACCTGCAGGAACAAACCAACAAAACAAATCAGCTTAAGCATCTTGTTGTGCTTTCAGCCCGAATTTTGGCAATTGTTTCGCTTGTGATGGTTTTTGCCCAACCATTTCTAAAAAATACCAGTTCTGAGCTACGTTCCGGAAAAAAAATTGTGTCAGTTTATCTTGATAACTCATTGAGCATGCAAAGACGTGTCAATGCTACTACTTATTTTGAAAGTGCACAGCAAAAAGCAAAAGAAATTGTCTCCGGATTTGATCTGAATACCAGCTTCGTATTACTCACAAACGATTTTCATCCGCGCCACAACAGGATGTTGACCCGAAACGAATTCATGCAGGAAATTGAAGCTCTGCAACCGGCTGCTGCTTCTGCTGATCTGGGAAATGTGATAAAACGCGCTTTGATTACAACCAAAAACGATCCTGAAGCTGATAAGTATTTATTTTTATTGACTGATTTTCAGGAGTCTGCTACAAAATGGGACAATTTGCCATCTGATAGCTCCCTGCGCGTATTTTTGGTGCCTTCAACCGGGTCGGCTGATGAAAATGTTTTTATTGATTCGCTGTGGATCAATGATGTTTTGCTCCAGAAAGACAAAGAAGCTGTTTTTAGTGTGCGCATTGTAAACGACGGAAACAATGATTTAAAGGGGATTCCGGTGAAGCTGGAAATCGGTGGCAGACTGATGTCAATCACAAATGTGGATATACAGGCAAAATCAACAGAAACAATTGAATTACAATTTCTTGTGCCGGAAAATGGTTTTCATCAGGGAGTTGTGTCATTGCAGGATTACCCGGTGGTCTTCGATGATGAATTGTATTTTTCTTTTAACGCAATCCCGACCATCAAAGTACTCGAAATTTATGAATCGTCGCCAGATCCGGGTTTGAAATTACTTTTTGAAGACAGGACAGATGTTGAGTTCGTTTCAAGTCCGCAGCTTCGTTTGGATGTGCAATCATTGTCCTCATATCAGTTGGTCATCATTAACCAACTTAGTTCTTTCTCAACAGGCATGCAGCTGGCTGTTGAGCAGTTTCTGCAAGCAGGCGGGAGTGTGGCTTTGATTCCCGGCGAACAAAGTGCTTTGGCTTATAATGGATTAAGTCAAAATTTCGGCTTGTCGTTTGGAAATGCAGATACAACAAAAACCAGGGTTTTTGCCATCGCGGATCAGCATCCATTTTTTAAGAACGTATTTGTTAAAATTCCTGATAATGCTGATCTTCCAATTGTTATGAAGCATTTGCTCATTGAAGAGACGCCCGGTTCGCAAGCCTTTCAACTGATGAAACTTGTTTCGGGAAATGTTTTTATTGCCTTATCAGAAACCAGGGGGGGAGGAAAACTTTATGTGTTTGCCTCTTCTTTAAGTCCCGATTGGAGTAATCTGACGCGAAACCAATTGTTCGTTCCACTCATTTACAGGATGTTGTTCAGAAGCCCGTCACTGCAGCCATTGTATGAAATCCAAAACGAAAAAGCATCTGTTCAGTTGAAATTGAAAGCAGCAGCCGAAGGAGACAGATTGCGTGTGCGTGATGCTGCCGGGCAGATTGAGATAATTCCTGCTATTGATCAGGGAATGGGTGGCAGTAAGTTGATCGTTTCGCAATTGCCTGCCATTTCAACACATTATCTGGTGAGCAAGGCCGACGCTGTGGTAGAAGTTTTTTCGGTGAATATGTCACGTACAGAGTCGTATTTAAAGTCAATTGAAGCCGGAAGTCTTAAAAAAGCGTTTATTGCAAAAGGTTTCAGGCAAGTCGAAATGTTAGCAGGTGATACGGGATCAGTTGGGAACGAAATGGCTGAACTTTTAAACGGAAAAAACACCGTGTGGATTTTTGTTTTACTGGTTTTAGGCTGGTTATTGATCGAAGGAATTTTATTAAGGTATTGGAAATAAACGTATTGTAATCTATGTCAAACGAACTTGAAAATGATGGCTTAACCCAAGCGACTCAACCCGGTAAAGACCAGCACAGAACAATGCATCTGAGCGGAATGTATGAAAGCTGGTTTTTGGATTATGCCTCATATGTGATTCTGGAACGGGCAGTTCCTGATATCAACGATGGCCTCAAACCGGTTCAGCGCAGGATTCTCCATGCTATGAAACAGCTTGATGACGGTCGGTATAATAAAGTTGCCAATATCATTGGGCATACCATGCAATACCATCCACATGGCGATGCTTCGATTGGTGATGCACTCGTTCAGCTGGGACAAAAAGAACTGAGTATTGATATGCAGGGAAACTGGGGAAATATTCTCACAGGCGACAGTGCAGCCGCTGCAAGGTACATCGAAGCCCGCTTGTCGAAATTTGCGCAGGAAGTGATCTTCAATCCAAAAACAACCAACTGGAAATCGTCATATGACGGGAGAAACAAAGAGCCTGTTACTTTACCTGTGAAATTTCCGCTGCTGCTTGCCCAGGGTGTCGAAGGTATTGCTGTTGGGCTTGCTTCGAAGATACTTCCCCACAATTTCAACGAACTCATTGATGCTTCTATCCTGCATCTGAAAGGTGAATCATTCGAATTGTTTCCGGATTTTTTGACGGGTGGTTTAGCCGATGTTTCCAAATACAATGATGGCCTGCGTGGCGGGCGAGTACGTATCAGGGCAAAGATTTCGCAGCTAGATAAGAAAACATTAGTAATCAATGAGATACCATTCTCAACCACCACAGGAGGTTTGATTGATTCGATTATCACTGCCAACGACAAAGGAAAAATAAAAATCAGAAAGATAGATGATAACACCGCGCTAAACGTCGAAATTGTAATTCATCTTAACCCCGGCACTTCACCCGATCAAACAATTGATGCGCTTTATGCTTTCACACAATGCGAAGTATCGGTTTCGCCAAATGCCTGTGTAATAGCAGAAGGTAAGCCGGCTTTTTGGGGTGTGAGCCAGATTTTGAGGTACAATACCGATAACACAAAAGAGTTGTTGCGGCAGGAACTGCTGATACGCCTTAGTGAACTTGAATCAGATTGGCATCTTTCATCGCTTGAGAAAATTTTTATCGAAAACCGTATCTATCACGATATTGAGCAATGCGAAAGTTGGGAAGAAGTTATCGAAACAATTTTTAAAGGATTAGAGCCATTCCGCAAATTACTCAGGAATGAGATCACGCGTGACGATGTGATCAGACTCACCGAAATTAAAATCAAACGCATCTCGAAATTCAATGCCTTCAAAGCAGACGAACATATCAAAGGACTTGAAAATGAGATGGATGAGGTGAAAAATCACCTCGATCACCTTACAGCCTACGCTATCAACTTTTTTGAGCAAATAAAGAAAAAGTATGGTGCCGACAAGCAACGAAAAACTGAACTTCGAAATTTTGATGTAATCCAGGCTGCAGCTGTGGCAGCCAATAATGAGAAATTGTATGTAAACAGAATCGAAGGTTTTGCCGGAACATCACTCAAAAAAGACGAATTTGTTTGCGAGTGTTCCGACCTGGACGACATCATCGTATTCAGAGAAAATGGAACCTTCCTCGTAACAAAGGTGAGTACCAAGTCGTTTGTGGGCGAAAATATCATTCATATTGATGTTTTCAGGAAAAATGACGACCGAACAACCTACAACCTTGTTTACAGGGATGGAAGGAAAGGGCCGTGGTTTGTGAAACGATTTGCCGTTTTGGGCGTGACCCGCGACAAAGAATACGACCTCACGGCAGGAAACCCCGACTCAAAAGTTGTTTATTTTTCGGCGAACCCAAATGGAGAAGCCGAAACGATTAAGGTGCTGTTAAGACCAAAACCAAAGCTTAAAAAAACCAGCTTTGAGTTCGATTTCGCGAGTCTGACAATTAAAGGCCGTGCATCCAAAGGAAATACGCTAACCAAGAACCCTATCCGGCAGATCAACAAAAGAGAAGACGGCGTTTCAACACTTGGAGCCAGATCTATTTGGTATGACGAGACTGTAAAAAGACTTAATACTGATGGAAGGGGGCAATACATTGGTGATTTTATGAGCGATGACCGTCTGCTGGCAATCATGTCGAACGGCGACATGAAATTAAGTGGATATGAGTTGTCTTCTCATTTTGAAGAAGATATGATAATGCTGCGAAAATTTGAGCCTGATGAAGTCTTTAGTTTGGTGTACGTAGAAGGAGAGACCGGTTTTCATTATATCAAGCGTTTTCAGTTGGAAGAAGAAACACCGTTAAACAAACGCTTTGCTGTGATTGGCGATAATGCTGCGTCGAAATATGTAATGATCCTTTTTGACGAACTTCCAAAAATTATGGTGAGTTACCTGGAAAATGACAAGGGAAAACAACCTGAAGATGAAGAAATCAAAATAGCGGAATTTATTGGCGTTAAAAGCTTTAAGGCAAAAGGCAAGCGCATTTCAACCCATGCCATTGACACAATTAATGTGTTGGATCCCGATGAACCGGAACCATTGGATGACGAACCTGATATCACTGATGCAGCCAATGCTGAAGTGAGCGAGCCCGTTGATGAGTCCAATAATGCAGATCCGGAAAAAAACGTGCAGGAGCCGTCGGTAACCACTTATACCCCCGATGAGGAAATTAAAGGTAAACCACGCCCCGATGGACCATTGCAAATGGAACTTCCGTTTTAAACCTAAGTAAGTTGTTTTTCCGCAACCGTTTTAAATCACACTCAATTGATTGTTAATTATTTAACAGTACTTCAAATAAATTGTGTTATTTCCCGAACAATTCTTAACTTTGCAACGCATTTAGGGCTTTCGTATAATGAGGAAAGTCATCAGTAAACAAATAAATCTGCTTATCTAAATATATGATAACCAATAACTTCGTTAAACGTCATATTGGACCAACTGATAAAGACGTTACCAAAATGCTTGGCACCCTTGGTGTTGATTCCATGGATGAATTGTTATACAGAATTTTCCCTGACAACATCAGACATCCAAATCCACTGAACATTGGAACAGGAATGAATGAATATGAATATTTGCAACACCTTAAACAACTTGGTGGTAAGAATAAAATATTTAAAACTTTCATAGGTCAGGGTTACTACAACACGATCACCCCGGGGGTTATTACACGAAACGTTTTGGAGAATCCGGGTTGGTACACGGCCTATACCCCTTATCAGGCCGAAATTTCGCAAGGAAGACTCGAAGCATTGCTTAACTTTCAGACAATGATCAGCGATTTGACTTCGATGCCTATAGCCAATGCTTCGCTTTTGGATGAAGCTACGGCTGCTTCAGAAGCAATGATCATGTTTTTTAACAGCCGTACGCGGCAACAGACCAAAGATGGTGTAAACAAATTCTATGTTGCCGACAACGTGTTTCCTCAAACATTGGATGTTGTGAAAACACGCGCTCTGCCTCTGAATATTGATGTTGTTGTTGGAAAAGCAGAAAACTTTGATTTTGACGGCAATTTCTTCGGGTTATTGCTTCAATATCCCGATCAGTTTGGTTTAGTTGCTGATTACAAAGAATTTGCAGCGAAACTTCACATAAAAGATATTCAGCTTGCCGTTGCTGCTGATCTATTGAGCCTTGTATTGCTTACACCTCCCGGCGAATGGGGAGCCGATGTTGTGGTTGGTTCTTCGCAGCGATTTGGAGTTCCTATGGGTTTTGGCGGACCACATGCGGCTTTTTTTGCAACAACAGAAAAATACAAACGCAGTATTCCAGGCCGCATAATTGGTGTTTCAAAAGATGCAATGGGCAACGAAGCGCTACGCATGGCTTTGCAAACCCGCGAACAGCACATCAAGCGTGAAAAAGCTACATCAAATATTTGCACTGCCCAGGCCTTATTGGCTTCAATGGCTGCATTCTACGCGATCTATCATGGTCCGGACGGACTGCGTCAGATAGCACGACATATCAATATCCTGACAGCAGTTTTAGCCATTGAAGCTGGAAAAGCCGGTGCAAAACAACTCAACAATGCATATTTCGATACCTTGCTTCTTGAAGTTGAGGGAATGGCAGAACAGATTTGTCTGGAGGCAGAGAAGAACGGAATGAACTTCAGATGCATTGATGCTTCGCGTTTTGGCGTTAGTCTCGATGAGACAACCACCTTAGCCGATGTGAACAAAATTGCAGAAATTATTGCCACAGTATGCGGAATGCCTCATAGCGATTATGTTTGTGAGCCTGCTTATTGTGAAACACTTTTTAGCTTTCCGGCAGCTTTCAATCGGTCGAGCCAATTTCTGACTCATCCTGTATTCAATTCCTATCACTCGGAGACTGATATGCTCCGTTATCTTAAAAAATTAGAAAACAGGGATTTGGCGTTGAACCGAACGATGATTCCTTTAGGTTCATGCACAATGAAGCTCAACGCTGCCGCAGAGATGTTTGCCTTGAGCTGGCCTGAGTTTGCCAATATTCACCCATTTGTTCCTGCCACTCAAGCCGAAGGTTATCATGAATTGATTTCGGACCTCGAAAAAGACCTCTGCGAAATAACGCGCTTCGCGGGAATTTCATTCCAGCCCAATTCCGGAGCAAGTGGTGAATATGCAGGTTTGCTTGTTATCAGGGAGTACCTTATCAGCAAAGGAGAAGCCGAGCGAAACATTTGTCTGATTCCCAGTTCAGCACACGGAACAAATCCCGCAAGTGCAGTAATGGCGGGAATGGAAGTGCTTGTTGTAAAATGCGATGAAATGGGAAACGTTGACCTCGCTGATCTCAGACAAAAAGCCGAAGCCAACAAAGACCGTCTTGCTGCAATCATGGTGACCTATCCATCAACACATGGGGTTTTCGAAAAGGGAATTTCTGAGTTGATTGACATTGTGCATAGCAATGGCGGACAGGTGTATATGGACGGTGCCAATATGAACGCACAGGTCGGGCTCACAAGTCCTGGTTTTATTGGTGCTGATGTTTGTCATCTCAACCTTCATAAAACATTTGCTATTCCTCACGGAGGAGGCGGTCCGGGAGTTGGTCCTATAGGTGTTGCAAAACACTTACTTCCGTTTTTGCCGGGTCATTGTCAGGTCAAAACCGGAGGCAAAAAGGCAATAAGCGCGGTTTCTGCTGCTCCATTCGGAAGCGCCATGATACTTCCGATATCGTATGGGTATATCAAGATGCTCGGCGGCGAAGGATTGACTTATTCTACAATTATTGCCATCCTGAACGCCAATTACCTGAAAGAGAAACTTAAAGATCATTTTCCAATTCTGTACACCGGTAATCAGGGCACAGTGGCACACGAAATGATACTCGATTGCAACAGCTTTAGCAAAACAGCTGATGTTGCCGCAATTGATATTGCCAAACGTTTGATGGACTACGGATTCCATGCACCAACGGTTGCATTTCCCGTTCACGGTACTTTGATGGTAGAACCAACAGAAAGTGAACCTCTTGCCGAATTGAACAGATTTGTTGATGCCATGGTATCTATTCGAAAAGAAATTCAGGAGGTGGAAGAATGCGTTGCCGACAGGAAGAACAATGTGTTTCACAATGCCCCACACACAGCTGCGATGCTTATAAATTCGGAGTGGGACTTCCCTTATAGCCGCGAAAAAGCAGGTTTTCCGCTTGATTACCTGAGAGTTGATAAATATTTTACACCTGTCACAAGAATTGATGATGCCTTTGGCGACAGAAATCTTGTTTGCACATGCGCACCTGTTTCTGATTACCTTTAAACATCGGTCAGCTTTATATTTCGAGACCTGGTTTTTTGCCAGGTCTTTTTTTTGCAAAAGAATGAAAGAAAAAGTTTTTGAAGTCAGATTGATCATTATTTTTGGCAAAAAAACAGAATATGGAAGTATTAGGTATTGATTTTGGTGGAAGCGGCATTAAAGGAGCCATCGTAGATGCTGAAACAGGTGCATTGCTTACAGACCGTCACCGTATTGTGACACCACAACCAGCTACGCCTGAGATGGTTGCAGAAACCATTGTTCAATTGGTTCGGCATTTTGCCTGGGAAGGACCGGTAGGTTGTGGTTTTCCGGCACTTATCAATCATGGTGTGGCTATGAGTGCATCGAATATTGACAAATCGTGGATTGGTGTCAATGCAGAGACACTTTTCTCGGAATATACCGGATTGCCCGTCTTTGTTGTGAACGATGCCGATGCTGCCGGAATTGGGGAGCTTCGTTTCGGTGCGGGCAATGGGGCAGATGGTGTGGTGTTATTGCTTACCATCGGAACAGGTATCGGTTCAGCCTTGCTTAACGACGGGGTGTTGCTGCCTTCAACAGAGTTTGGTCACATCGAGTTCAAAGGCGATATAGCAGAACGTTATTGCTCTGATGCAGCGCGCGTCAGGGATGGTATGACATGGGAAAAATGGGGTAAAAAGTTCAACAAATACCTCATGTATATGGAGAAACTCTTCTCGCCAAATATGTTTATCATTGGTGGAGGTGTGAGTAAAAAGATGGAGCTTTTTCAGCATCAGCTTAAAGTAAAGGCTAAGGTAGTTCCTGCCAGCCTGAGAAACCAGGCCGGCATTATCGGAGCTGCCTGTTATGCTGCTGATCGGTTGAAATAAAAAAAAGCTCCCCCGGGAGCTTTTTTATGATTTATTATATCTCGCCCATCTCGGTCAGACATGCTTTGATGCGTTGCCAGGTGTCTTCAATATCATCGTCGAGCCCGACGCTAAACCGAACCAATCCTTCAGAAAGACCCATTTCGCGCTGCACCTCTTCCGGAACTTCTGAGCTTGTACTTTTTCCACTATTGCTGAAAAGCGTTTTAAAATAGCCAAGACTAACTGCAAGATATCCAACATCAGCAATTTCCATCTTCTCCATCAACTCGCTTGCTTTTGAGGCAGTTACCATATCAATGGAGATCATGCCGCCAAAACCATAGCGGGGATTCATCATCTTTTTGAAGACTTCATGATCAGGGTGCGACGCCAAACCGGGATAATTGAATTTTAAACCAACCTCCTGAAATTTCTCGGCCAGATACATTGCATTATAGCTGTGCTGCTTCATCCTGATATGCAAAGTATGAAGATTCTTCAAAATACTTGCGCTACGATAGGGATCGAGAACAGGTCCGAGAAGCATTGCTGTTCCGTTGTTTACATCAATAAGCTCGTTTATAAATGCTTCTGTTCCACAAATTGCACCGGCAACACAGTCATTTTTCCCGTTAATAAACTTGGTCATGCTGTAAACCACCACATCAGCACCATGTTTGAATGGCTCAACAATGAGAGGAGTAAACGTATTGTCCACAACAAGTTGAATTCCGTTGGCTTTACAAATTGCAGACACAGCAGGCAGATATGTTATTTGTAATAGGGGATTGGTCATGGTTTCGGTGTACACCATGCGTGTATTTGGTTTGATAGCTGCTTTCACAGCCTCAATGTTTGTGATATCAACAAAAGTAACTTCGATGTTGTAGCGTGGAAGCCAGTTTTGCATAAAAGCAAAGGTGCCTCCATACGTTGTCATGCTGCTAACAATATGATCGCCGCTTTTGCAGATTTGCAGAATTGCAGTAGTAATTGCACCCATTCCGCTTGCAGTGACCCATGCAGCAGGAGTTCCATCCATTGCTGCCAATGCATCGGCGAGGTATTTATTGCTTGGATTCCAGTGTCTTGAGTAGAGAAAACAACCTTCAGCTTCGCCATGAAATGTGTCGGTCATGGTTTTTGCCTGCATGAATGTAAAAGTTGCGGAGTCGGTCACTGATGGATTAACATCACCAAACTCACCAAATTGTTTAAGATTGAAGATTCGGCTTGAAGGGTTACTTTTCATAGAAATAATGGGTTTGATTATGATTGCAAAATTATAGATATGTGACTAAAAGTCAATATCCTATTAAGAAATGAAATGAAAACATGAAACAAATCTTAAAATTGTAATAAAAATTACTTATTATTGCATAAAATGTAAAAATTAGAGAGGTATGTCGAATTCAAACTTTCATATTGATACTTTGGACAAAAGAATCATGACTTTGCTGCTGCAGGATGCACGTATGCCATTTGTTGAGGTTGCACGCCGTTGCAGGGTGTCTGGAGCTGCTGTGCACCAGCGTGTTGCGCGTCTCACTGAGGCAGGAGTGATTGATGGTTCGCACTTTAAACTTAGCCCAAAAGCAATGGGTTATATGACGTGTGCTTTTATCGGTATCCAGGTAAACCTCAATTCAACGAGTACGCATAACGAAGTTTTCAGGAAAATTGAACAAATTCCCGAAATCGTTGAGTGCCACCATATCAGCGGGAAATATTCCTTACTCGTAAAGATTTATACATTTAACAATGAGCATCTTAAGCAAATAATTGTTGAACGCATTCAATCAATTCCCGAGATTTCGTTTACCGAAACCTTCATCTCCTTAGAGTTGGGTTTTGACAGAGGTTTAGCTGTTTTGTAACCAATCCAAAATTTCTGGTATGAGGACATTTATTCTTGGAGGTGTTATTATCATGTTTATTTTAACGCAGCTGTGGCGCGGTGGCAGTGCAATGCGCACGGTTGATGGCGACGGAAGCGGTTATTATGCTTATCTGACAGCAGTGATGATACACCATACGACCGATTTCACAACAATCTACGAATTGGAAAAATCAAGACGAGGTCTGGACTATACAGCGCATTATTTTCATGAAAAAGACGGAAAGATGGTGAATAAATACTATCTGGGAACGGCTTTGATGCTTTTACCATTCTTCCTGCTTGCATCAATGTATTCCTTTATTACAGGGATGCCTGTTGATGGTTATAACATACTTTTTCAATATGCAGTTTCCATGGGTGCAGCAATATACCTTGCGCTGGGATTGTTGGCAACGCGAAAACTGCTTGCAACATTCCACATTCGTAAGGAGGTACAACTGATCACACTAATTGCACTGCTTTTTGGTACTAACTTATTTTATTATAGCTTTTTACATCCTTCGCATTCTCATGTTTATTCCTTTGCTGCAATTGCAGTTTTTGCACTTATGCTGCGCAGGTTTTTTGTGGAAGCATCGTTGCGGTCGTTGTTTTTTGCAGCCTTGCTGCTTGGATTGGTGATGTTGATAAGGCCCACAAATGTGTTGGTGGTGGCGGCTGCTCCTTTTCTGGCCGGAAATTTCGAAATACTGAAGCTTAGGTTAGGCCAGCTTTTTTCGAAACCAGGTTTGCTTTTATTACTGTTTGCATTTTTTGGATCTGTATTTTTTATTCAACCTTTGTTTAACTACATACAAACAGGCGAGTGGTTTCTCTGGAGTTACAACAAAGAAGGTTTTCGGTTTGAAAACCCTGCATTGTATTCATTTTTATTTAGTTACAGAAAAGGATTTTTTGTTTATACTCCGCTCATGTTCCTGATTATTCCGGCATTATTCAAGCTTTTTCAGCTTTCGAGATATTACCTTTTCACATTTGTCTTTTATTTTCTTGTCGTCACGCTTTTTCTTTCTTCCTGGTGGAACTGGTATTTTGGCGATAGTTATGGAATGCGTGCCATGATTGATCATTTTTCACTGCTGTCAATTCCTTTGGCATTGTTTTTTAATCAGTTATACTACATTAAGTATGGTAAAGCTTTTCTTTTTGTGGTCTTGGGATTTCTGGTATTGCTAAATCTTACACAGACGTATCAGTACCAGGCCGGCATTCTGCATCCGGATTCAATGACGAAGGAGAAATACTGGCACATTTTTTTCAAAACAAGCAATGAGTACAAAAACATCTTTGGAAGTTTGCCTGAGCCATTTTACGGAGATTTAAACCAAAAAACAAGCCTTACATTTTTGAATGACATGGAAACACCGTCGAAATTCTGGACATCGAACGGTCTTGTCACATCAGAAAACGCTTACAGTGGAAGTAACGTAGCCGGGCTCAATCAGTCCAATATTTACAGTCCTACATTGGTGTTGCAGGTGAAAGATTTTGATTCAACTGCTTGCGAAAAGTATGTGAGTGTAAGTTTGATGTTTAAGGAAATTGATGAAAATGCTGTTGAAAATGCATTACTCGTTTATGCCGCCACTGACAAGTCGAATCAGCTCTCTTTTTACAAAACTTTCAAGGTGAAACAAATTCCTGATACACAGATTAATGAATGGCGCAATGCTGTTTTTGGGTTTAAAGTACCTGCCTGGATAAACCGCAGCCGCATGATCAAGGTTTATGTGTGGAACAAAGAGGCAGGAAATTTTCAATTGGACGATTTTGAAGTAAATATTTATAATTTTGAACCATGAAGATGCCTTTGGACGATCGTTTTTCCCGCTTTAACAACAACTTAAAGGAAGGCGATGACTTTTATTTAGAAAATGGATACAGGGTGTTGACCGAAAAATTTCTGACAAACCGGGGCTATTGTTGTGGGAATGGATGCAGGCATTGTCCATATCACCCTGCCCACATTAAAGGAAACAAAACTTTAAAGAAGTAAAAATGAATTTTTTTTAGTTTGTCATTAACATTAGTGTAAATTTACACACTCAACTTCCACGCGTAGCTATTGTAACCAACAAATCAGCAAATGGAAACTTCGAATGATAAAAACAACCGCAACTTCATGATGCCTGAAAAAATGCTTAATTTATTGCCCGGAATTTTAGAAGGGAGCGATGTTGCGAATATGCTTGTAAAAGTCAACGGGCAAATCATTTGGGTAAACAAAGAAGCCTTGCTTATTTTTCAATCCAACGAATCCCTCACAGATAAAGCCTTACAAGATGTGTGGGAGATCGCCGGATTTTCTGCTGCCGGATCAATAGAGGGTTTATTAAGCGAAGTTTTGGATTCAGGCGGGAAACACCTCGATGTGGTACAAAACATTGGTGATTCAACAAACTTCTACCGAACAAAATTCTATCCTCTTGATTCAGCAAACGATTTGATCGTGGTGCAAATGACCAATCTGTCTGAAGAGGTGACGGTGATCCATGATGAACAGGAAAAGCGCATCAAAGCCGAAGAAAATGACAGATTGAAGACCGTGTTTCTTGCTAATATGTCACATGAAATACGCACGCCGCTCAATTCAATCATTGGTTTTTCTGAATTGTTGCTCGATCAGGAAGATGTTGGTGCCGAATCGCAGGAATATGCACAGATGATTCAAACTGCCGGCGATTTACTGTTGCAGTTAATCAATGATATTATTGATATTTCAAAAATTGAAGCCGGTCAGATAAAAATTTCAAAATCAGAAGTTGATGTTGCTTCTGTTTTGGAAGATTTGTTGCTGACGTTTGAAAATCAAAAGAAAAGAAGGGCAAAAGACCACGTTCAGTTGATTCTTGAAAAGCCTGAAGCAAATATTAAAATTCAAACCGATCCACACAGATTCAGACAAATTTTTACGAATCTTCTTTCTAATGCACTGAAATTCAGTGATGAAGGTTCTATCAGGTTTGGTTTCACCGAGATAGAACAAGATTTTGTTCAGTTTTTTGTTAAAGATACCGGCACGGGCATCGAAGCCGAAAAAACCCATCTCATTTTTCAGCGCTTTGCAAAATTCGACAGTCCGCAAGGCCACAACAAAGAAGGCACCGGCTTAGGTCTTTCGATTACGAAACAATTGGTTGAGCTTCTGGGTGGAAAAATATGGTTTGATACGGCTTACCAGAAGGGATCAACGTTTTATTTTACGTTGCCTCTAGCCAAACCGGATCAATCAAACCTGATAAAAGGGAAAACTAAGGCTTTGGGAAAGATGCCCGATTGGTCTGAGGAGGTGTTTCTGGTTGTAGATGATGTTGAAGCTAACTTTTTGTTTTACAGGTCCATGCTAAAACATACTTATGTTAAGCTTATTTGGGCAAAAGATGGCCGTGATGCCATCGCACACTGTGTAAAGGATGCTTCAATCTCACTTGTTCTGATGGATGTGATGATGCCTCATATGGACGGCTATGACACTGCAATTCAGATAAAAGCCTTCAGACCATCGCTGCCTATTATTGCTCAAACTGCTTTTGCTGATGATTTTGGCAAAACGAAAGCACTTGCCGCCGGTTGCGATGATTACATCACCAAACCTATCCAACAATCAGAACTGATGACAATCATTCAGATGCTTCTTAAGTCTGATTAACATCTCGTTTCTAACAAAAAAGCATCAAAAATCGAGCTTCAGTCATGAGCAAGCAAACGCGTGATACATTGTTGAAATACTGGGGCTACGCATCTTTTCGTCCAATGCAGGAAGACATTGTTGACGCTGTGATGAAGGGTGAGGATGTGCTTGCACTCTTACCCACAGGAGGTGGTAAATCAATTTGTTTTCAGGTGCCGGCAATGGCTATGGAAGGTATGGCCTTGGTCGTGACACCGCTCATTGCCCTGATGAAAGACCAGGTGCAGCACCTGAAACAGAAAGGTATTGAGGCTGCAGCACTTTTTTCGGGAATGCATCCCAACGAGATGGAAATCGTTTACAACCATGCTGTTTTTCATCGGCTGAAATTCCTTTATGTTTCGCCCGAAAGGCTGGTAACAGATCGCTTTATTGAACTCATCAAACAAATGAAAATCAATCTTATAGCTGTTGATGAGTCGCATTGTATTTCGCAATGGGGGTATGATTTCAGGCCTCCTTATCTACGCATTGCCGAAATAAGGCCATACTTGCCCGGTGTTCCGGTTATGGCCCTCACTGCTACTGCAACACCGGAGGTTGTGGTGGATATTCAGGAAAAGCTGAAGTTTAAAAAGAAGAATGTTTTTCAAACAAGTTATGAGCGTGTCAACCTCACCTACAATGTTATACACCATCCTGATAAATATGGGACACTCGAGCGTTTGTTTGCAGGGATGACGGTTGGCAGCGGCATTGTTTATGTGCGAAACCGCCGAAGGACGCGTGAAATATCGGATTATCTGAGCTCGAAAGGAATAAAAAGCACCTGGTATCATGCAGGGCTCGATGCCAAACAACGCGATGAAAGACAATCGCAATGGATGTATGGCAAAGTGAAAGTGATGGTGGCCACAAATGCCTTTGGAATGGGGATTGACAAGCCTGATGTGCGGGTGGTGGCACATATTGACCTGCCCGATAGCCTGGAGGCTTATTTTCAGGAAGCGGGGAGAGGAGGCCGCGACGGAAAGGATTCGTCAGCGTGGCTGCTTGTTTCGGATCAGGATATCAGTCAGTTAAAATCGAATTTTGAAAGCAGTTTTCCCGAGTTGAAAAAGATAAGGGCTGTGTATCAGGCATTGGGCAATTACTACCAAATTCCGATTGGAAGCGGATCAAACCAAAGTTTTGATTTTGACCTGCTTAGCTTTGCAAACAATTACAGCTTTCAGGTTTTGGAGCTGTTTGCCGCGCTTCAGTTTCTCGAAAAGGAAGGTCTGATTATGGTTACAGATGGTGTGAAACAACCTGCCCGAATTTTTGTGCAGGCAAGTCGCGAGGACTTATACCGTTTTCAGGTGGAGCAGCCTTCACTTGATGCATTTATCAAAGGATTGCTTCGCTCATATCCCGGCCTGTTCACAGATTTTGTTGCCGTAAGGGAAGAAGAGCTGGCACGAAAAACAGGCCTTGAGCCTATGAAAGTCAAAGAATATCTTCAGAAACTGATGAAGCTGAGCTTTCTTACCTATCAGCCGGCCAAGGACAAACCGCAATTGGTTTTCATGAGCGAAAGAAGGTCGGCAGATGCTGTGTTGCTAAGCAATGAGCATTTTCACGACAGGAAAACTGTTGCTGCGAAGCGTCTTCAGGCAGTAATTGAATTCGTAAACTCCAATGATAAGTGCCGAAGCCAGCAGGTTTTGGCTTATTTTGGTGAAAACCTGAAACACCGCTGTGGGAAATGTGATGTTTGCACACAGCGCAACAGGCTTAACCTCACCGATATAGAGTTTGGTAGTATCAAACAGGAAGTTTATGATCTGCTGAAAATCAGACCCTATCCACTCTATGAACTTGTTTCTATGATCAGAAGCTATCCGGAAGAAAAAACCCTGATGGCAGTTCGATGGCTGCTTGATAACCGTATTTTGATAAAAGACAGCACCGAACGCCTGACGATCAGAAAACAAATGGATTTTAATTGATGAAGCTGGAACATGATTTTTTTACAACCGACAATGTTGTTGGGCTTGCTAAAGAGCTAATTGGCACCATTTTTCATACAAATATTAATGGTAAACACTGTGCGGGTATTGTGACCGAGACCGAAGCCTATGCCGGAGTCACTGACAGGGCTTCTCATGCTTTTGGAGGAAGGCTTACCAAACGCACCGAGGTGATGTATCGCGAAGGCGGCATCGCTTATGTGTATTTCACTTACGGGATGCATTGTCTTTTCAATGTTGTTTCTGCTACTGAGGGAACGCCACATGCCGTATTGCTGCGGGCTGTATGGCCGGTGGCAGGCATTGAAACTATGATGGAAAGGCGTTCTTTTCCAAAAGATAAGCGTTTGCTTACGAATGGTCCGGCAAAATTGGCACAGGCTTTCGGTATCACATTGGAACACAATGCCACAAGCCTCTGTGGCGACTTGATATGGATCGAAAAGCCATCAGATAATTGTATTGAACATATTGTTGAAAGTCCAAGAATTGGTGTTGATTATGCCGGTGTTGATGCTGCCTTGAATTATCGTTTCGTGGGTGCGCCTGACGAAAAAATAGTTCGGAGAATGTTTAGCGAAACTAACGATCTTCGTTAGCTTGTGAGTTTAGGGTCTTTGTATTTAAGTATGAAACTGCGAATTTCTTCTGTTTCGGCTGGTAAACAATCTTTTAGCTGATCAAGAATTTCGAAAAGTTTACCTGTTTTGTAGTTGTTGCTAAGTAACTTCAACGAAGATTCCCTGATGGTTTGAAGCAGGTTTTCGCGGTTTTGCCTTCCTTCGATAAACATGGCAACTTCGAAATACCAAAACAGGATTGGGGTGTAAACACTGGATTCAATAAATTTGTTTTCTTTTGTCAACAGATTGTATCTGTTGCAGTTGGATATAATTTTTGCATATTTTTCGGCATTAAGCAATGCCTGAAAAAAGGCCGAGAAGAACAAATGCCAGCGCGTATCGAAAATTTCTTTTTTGTAAGCATCGAGAAAAGTGCTCCCATAACTCACGGCATTTTTGGCTTTATTGTTGTAAACCAATGTTTTAATGTAAAAACTAACAAACCCGATTTTGTTGTAGAAGCTGTTTGTGTTTTTTAGGTCGGGAATGGAAGAGCTCATAATTTTTAATGCCTTCTCATATTTTTTATTCCTAAGCAACACGCCACAAAGGTTGGCTAAATAAAAAAGATAGTCACTGTTTTTTTGTCTGATCGAAAGAAAACCATAATGTTCGGCTTTGTTCAGCTCATTCAACTTACTATGCATCATGGCTCGGTTGGAGTAGTAGTTTGACAGCAAGCGTTTTGAATAAAAAGTATTTTGTTTAAACTCTTCATCCAATGCATCATAAAGGCTTCTTAGGTTGGCAAACTCTCTGAAGTTATAATAATGAAAGGTGAGCCGCACAGCGGCTCGATACCGTGAATAGCCGTCGAGGCCGGTATCAGAAAAAGTTTGGTGCAAAAAATCCGAGAAAGCTGATTGCTGAAGGAGAGGCGTTTCGTGTTGCCGGATGATTTCTTCGGTGGCGCGGTTCAGTTTTTTATTGGTTGCAACACCTTTAATATAAGCTTGTTCATGAAGTTCAAGATAGGTGTTGGTTGGTTTATAAAAAATGTTTCTAACCCTTATGAGTAAATAATCGCGAAAATGCTGCGTGAGTTCGTAAAACCGCAGAAAGTAATAGTGCGAAGGCGTTATAAGTTTGAATTTGCTGATGATTTCTCTTTCGCCGTCGGCGGATATGGCATCAAGCATCACTAGTTTTTCTGTCTCAAGCAGCCATTCGTAGAACTTGTCAACATCTGCTTTTTCGAGGGTTTCAACAATCCAGTTTTTGAGGTAAGAATAGGTTCGTTTATCTATTTTCTCGTCAAAAGCCTGTGCATTTTCCGGGTGATGACAGTTATGATGGATGATTTTGAGAATGGAAATATTTACAGGCTTGACAAACTGGTTGATATTCAACAAATAATCAGCCTCATGGGGATAAAGCTGGTTTACGAATTCGGTGAAAGATGCAAGCTTGTGTTTCATCCTGATTTAATTTCGGGTTGAAATTAACTATTTTGAATGAATAAAAAAAGAGACCCCGCAAAATATATGGAGGTCTCAATTTTTACCAATTCTAACACATGAGACTTACTTTATTTCATGAAAATCTTTGTTTCCTTATTGAATGTTTCGGCATGCTCAAACATCATAAAGTGTCCACATTTTGGAACAAGGATCAGTTTGCTGTTCTTTATTTTTTCAGCTCCTTGTTTTGCAATTGTTGTTGTAAAACCGGGGTTTAGGAAACGGTTTGGAATAAGGTTGTCGTTCTCGCCAAAAAAGATTAGTGTCGGAACTTTAATGTCCTGAAGGTAATCAATCACAGGGTTGTCAACCATTCCGCTTACCGATTGCACCACCGCATAGCAATAACCTCCGAAATCACTGGCTGTGCGCATGGCAAGGCGGTCGGTAATCATAAACTCGGCGTCTTTTGGTAGGCGATAAAAGTTTGTTGCAAGGTTGTTTTGTATGGCTTCGGCAGTGGTCAGTCGCACGCCATCGTAAGTCATCACATTGCGAAACCATTGCTTTTGACCTTTCGTAAATGATTCAAAACCGGCCGGATCAACAAGTATAAGGTTTTCAACAAGTTCTGGGTATAGCAAGGCTGTTGTGACAGCAATCTGACCGCCCATTGAGTGACCTGCGAGGGTCACTTTCCGAAGATCAAGCTCCGCCATCAGTTCCTTGATGATTCCTGCATAAAAAGTCATTTGACCGCTGTGTGGCTCTTTGCTCGATTTGCCATAGCCGGGCAAGTCAATCGAGATGCAACGATAGTCTTTTTTCAAATCCTCCACGTTTTTTATCCAAGCCTGCAGGTAGCTTCCAAGTCCGTGGATAAAAATGATGGTCTTATCGCCCCGGCCCTCATCGGTGAAGGCAATGGTGTAGCCCGATGTGGGGAGTTTCACTTTTTTCACTGCATGTTTGTAGCTCAGCTCATCCATTGATGTCAATGGTTTGACAACAGAATAAGGAGTGCTGCAATGGCTAAACACGAGTGATGTGAGTATCAAAATAAATGGTATGATATATTTTTTCATTTTGTAACGAATTGAATATTAGAACATGAGCCATTTAAACACGAGAAAACTTGTCCAGGGGTTTACAGGTCGTTCGTCCACTCCACCATTAACAGGGCTTCCGTAAGAGCTTTGTTTGCTGTCGTAAAAATCGCCAAGCATCAGGTAAGCACCATGAAGTTCGAGGCTCATGAACGGACCAAAATTGTAAGCAATATTGCCGTTGAATTCTGTTCCAATCAGGCTTCCACCACCAAGAGGTTGCACATTGCTGATGGCTGCCGCTGTTCCAAGTTTAGCAGTTAACCTATTGGGTATGATTCCTTTAGAAGCATTCAATGTAACAGCGGTGAGACCATATCCCATATTGGAGATGTCCATGATTGCCGGTGTGTAACGATTCACCACGTTGCCATGAGGCATAAGCAAATAAGCACCTGAGCTGATGAAGATTGCACCCGGAGCACCCCACTGATTTCCGGTGATAACTCCTGAGTAAACACCATCTTTCAGGCCATCGCTGTCTCCGCTCGAATAGAGTGCATCAAGTGTTACCACGTCATTGGCGGTCTGACCGTAGCGGTATGAAGCCCGCAAATTTGCTGCCACACCCATGATTTTCGTTGCTTTGGTGTATCCAAGGCTGGGGTCTTTGCTATTTAGGAGTGTGTCGGTATTGCCTATATTGAAGTTAACGAAGCCGGTGACCATCAAAGGATCGTTCCAGTGCTCGGTGTTTCTGCCAAAAAATGTTCCCAGCCATACGATATCAGCTTTGTAATCGGTGTTTTTAAAATTGAATTTATAGACGCCGTTGTGTGTGGCCAACAGGCTGTTGAGTCCCTGACTGAGAATAGAAACGCCACCTGCTCCCGATGCTCTGTCGCGCATATAATAGGCTGATGCGCCTAATTTCCAGTTGCGGCTGATATCTTTTTCGCCTGTGAGTTCCATCAATGTAACATCGTCATTAAGCTGCACATAGTTTTCATACAGCTTGTAATAACCGGCTTTTATTCGTGAAAAGTCCCAGTCCTTACGCACGGAAATTCCCACGCCATCAGTGCCAAAATATGCAAGACGATAACCTGTTGTTGTCATCTTGTCGAACATGGTTTTGTATGGATTGTAGGGTGTGTCGAAAATGCGTTGAAGCCCTATGTTGACGAACCATCCTTTCGCAGGATTGAGCTCAAGTTCCAGGTTTTGAGTTTGAAGGTTCACCTGATCGGCAGAGAAACCTCCTCCGAAATTGCCGCCTGCCCCGTAAGCAGCATCGCCCCAGGTCCAGTCGAGCTCAAATGAGGCACGTAAGGTGGCTTTTCCGTTGAATAGATTTGGTTGATAAATGAAAAATGGTATCAGGCGTTGTTCAACATAAGCACTGGTGTATTCAGTGCTGGTTTTTGTGGTGTTGCCTCCGAACAAACGACCCACAACCTGGCCTTTCAGAAAATCGTTTTCAGGATACATGTCCGAAATGACAGCCTGATTAATGTAAAAAGCAAGAAACTGAAATTCTTTGTTTGCTTTTTGTGGAATTTCTTTTGAAAAATATTGATTTGATGGTAGTTGCGCTAAAATAGTTGCTGAAAGTGCCAGAAATGAAAAAAGAATAACGTACTTTTTCATCATGAATTTTTTTTAGGTAAGGAAACAAAAGGATGTAAAAAAAGACCAGAACCATGTGTGTGACATGATTCTGATCTTTCAGATAAGCAGACTATTTTACAATCTGAACAAATGTTTGAACGTTAAGATTTCCGAGTGCGCCGCCACTGGTGCTGCCAAAACCACCGGCCGGGGTTGGGGCAGTTGCGCCAATGCTTGGTGTGGTTTGTGCTACTTCATATTTCATGGTGTAGCTTGTACCGGATTTTGTAATTTCAAAGATGCCTTCGCTTGTTACGGCTGTCGGGCTGCTTTGATTCAATACGATGGTCCAAATGCTTCCGGTTGTTGATTTGGTTTGAACATAGGTTCCGGTATAAGTTGTTTTGGCACCTTCGGCAAATGACTCAACAAGGTATGTGTTGTTGGTGTTGAATTTGCCATAGACTGAATCAATGCCAAAATAGGTAACAAGCAAGCCGGAAACATTGGCACCTGATGATTGCCATTCGCCAACAAGGCCATCTTCGGCTGGATTGTAAACATCTTCCTCCTCACTTTTTTTGCAGGAGGTTAATACGATTGAAAACGCAAAAAGAATTAACATTAACTTTTTCATAGAGAATAGATTTAGGTTATGAAACAAAATAAATAACTAGTATTCAGATCACAATAAATTAATTTAGAAAATTATCCTTGACAAAACATTCGATTTAACTTAACAAATATATAAAATATTATAAATCAAATAAATAAACAAGTAATACATGGGGTTGACCATTTTTAGCCCCATTTGATAACATTCGCACCCCAGGCGTATCCAATGCCGGCGGCAACCATCGAAACAACAGTGCCTGCTTTGATTTTCTGCTCTTTAAGCCCGAGGTGGATAGAAAGAATTTGATCCACCTGTCCAAGATGGCCATAGTTTTCGAGGTAGGTAGTTTGTTCAGGCTGTAAGCCAAGCTGTTTTACAAAACCGAAATACATCGAGCGTTTGAAGTGCAAAGCTGCCAGATAAGTGAGCGTTTGGCGCTGCAAGCTTGATTTATTGAAAGCCTGATCAATACACTTCATCCAGTTATCCATCGAAACCTCGTTAAGACGGTCTTTCATGTGTTTTTCGTCAAAGACACGCAAAGATTTGTAGGCTTCATCTGCCACTGCGCAGGTGATCGGTTTTTCAGTGCCCCCATACTCCACACCGGCATCGCGCGCCATGCTTCCATCGGTGATGATATGGGTACCTAAGAGCAGGTTGTGGTTGAAGTTTCTTTTGAGCAAGATGGCGCCGGCACCTGCCCCAAGGTTGAACATAAACGAAACCGCTGAATCGGTATAGTCAATGAAGTCGCCATTGCGATAACCACCGGCTATGAGTACTGTCCGGATTTCCGGATCTGCAAACATCATATCTTTTGCAATTTTCATGGCAGCAACCGTGGTGCAGCACCTTTGTTGCAAGTCGAAAGCCCAGGCATTGACAGCGCCGATACGGTGCTGGATGTAAATGCCGGTGGTAGTGAGCGGATATTCTTTCCACTCCTCGCCGATGGAAATGATCAAATCAATCTCAAGCGGATCGGTGCTTGTGTTTTTGAGACAATCAAGGGCTGCAAGTGCTCCCATTTCCTGTGTTCCATCATGTTTTGCTGCAACTGCTTTCTCTATAATACCAAGCTTCTCGGTTATTGCCTCAGGTGTCCATTGTCCGTTTGTTGCACTTGCAATGCCGGCAGCACTAATTCTTCCTTCGGGAATAAATATTCCGGTTCCAACGATGCCAACATTAAACGATTGATCATTCATTATGCTTAATGATTTTGTGTAAGTATCAGTAAATAAATAAATTGCTTCCTACTGCCAGACCGGCACCGGAGGCCATAAAAACTACTTTGTCGCCTCTTCGGATTTTGTCATCGCGTACGGCATGATGGAATGCCATCGGCACACATCCCGAACCGGTATAGCCGTAGCGGTCCATCACAGTAGTTGTCTTTTCCATTGGTTGTCCCAATTCTTCCATTGCTTTTTCGATGACAGAGCGATTGATTTGTGTGAAAATGAAATGGTCAATGTCGTCAACTATCAAATCATATTTTTGGAGTAGTTTTCGCACAACCATTGGCCAAAGCCTTGTGTTGCGATCGCCCGGAAGTGGTTTCAGACTCAGAAGTCCCTGTTCGTTTTTGTCAATAAGTTCTTGTGTTACAGGGATTTTAGTTCCACCGGCATAAACACCAATGTAGTCATGTTGTGTGCCATCGGTCAGCATTTGGCTGCCAACATATCCAAAAGAATCGTCTGTAGCTCGGCCAATGACCACAGCGCCGGCACCATCAGAAAAAATGCTGTAGCCAAAGGCGTCGTCTTTTCGAAGGTAGGCCGGCATATTATACACACCGATGACGAGTGCATGCCGGATATCTTTGTCGCTTGCCATCATTTTGGCAGCTGTATCGAATGCGATTGTGAAACTGGCGCAAGACGCAGCAACATCGTACGTGGCAGTCCATTTCTCCTCTTTTTGAATCCTTCCCTGCACAAGAATGGAGGTGGCAGGAGTGATATATTCAGGTGTGTCGGTTCCAACAAGGATGAGTTGGATGTCTTCGACGTTGATTCCGGCATCATGAATGGCAGCAAGACCTGCTTTGGTGGCAAAATCGGCGGTGGTTTCATTGATGCCGCGCAGGTGGGCGATATGGCGCTGGTAAATACCCAATTTGGATTCTAACTTTGCTGCATCGAAGCTGAGACCGGTGAGTGCAGAAAGTTCTTCGTTGGTGATAGGTTCGCCTGGGGCGTAAACACCTGATCCAATGATCTGTATGGGAAGGAGCGTGTGGTGGGTGTGTTTCATATCGTTGATACTAAATGAATCCGAGCCGGATGGCATGATTGGTTAACTCTTCTCTGAAGTCGGGATGCGCTATTGAGATCAGTGCCTTGGTGCGTTCGCGGATGGTTCGACCGGTTAGTTGCACGCTGCCCCATTCGGTTACAACCCAGTCGGTATGGCTGCGGTGAAGCGTAACGGCGCTGCCTTCGGGCAGTAATGGAACGATGGTCGAGATTTTTCCGCCCCTCGCGGTTGATCTGCAAGCAATGATGGATTTTCCTTTGCCGTCGAGGCCTTCGATGGCGCCAACTGCAGTGTCGGATTGGCCTCCGGTGCCTGAATATTGCTCCGGACCAATGGATTCGCTGGCTACCTGCCCGGTAAAATCAACCATGATGCAGGTGTTGATCGAAACCATTTTGCTGTTTTGTCTCATCACGCAGGGATCATTCACGTATTTCCCACGCAGAAACTCAACGGCCATATTGTTGTTTAGCCAGCGATAGAGTTTTTCGCTGCCCATGGCAAAAGTGCAAATGAATTTTCCTTTGTGCAGCGATTTTTCGTTGTTGGTGATCACACCTGCTTCGTACAATTCCATCATGCTGTCAACAAGCATCTCTGTGTGAACGCCGAGGTTTTTTTTGTCTTTCAATGATAGCGCGCAGGCATTTGGTATTTCACCGATACCAAGCTGAATGGTAGAACCGTCTTCTACTAAGTTGGCAATATGTCTGCCGATCTGCATGGCTGTTTCATCGGGCTGAGGCTCGGGAAGGGTAGGAGGCTGCTGATGAAACTCGACAAAATAATCCACATCCGAAACATGCACCTGTGTATCGCCTAAGGTACGTGGTAAAAAGCTATTTACTTCAAGAACAGTTATTTCGGCTTGTTCGAGTATGTCTTTTTCGTAGGTGATGCCAAGCGAAAGCGAAACAAATCCTTTCTCATCGGGTGGAGTACAAGTGCCAAAAAACAGATGGGGTTTTCTCACTTTGAGCCTGTCTGATGCTGCACGGTGAAGCATGTTTGGTACATAAGTTACAGTGCCAGTTCCAGCTTTGAGTGCAGCACGCGATCCCGGTGCATGAAACCAGCTGCAAAGTTCAAACTTGCCTTTCATTTCCGGTTTCATATAAAAATCGTAAGGTTTCAAAGTGAGAACCGAGAAAACCTGCACATCGTGAACGCGATCGGCCGCAAGATGAAATTTCGACATGCAACCTTGTGGCTCCGAGGCACATTGTGCCACGATAATGTCGGTATCACTCTTGATCAATGCAACAGCTTGCTCAATGGAGATTGTTTTTTCGGTGTATATTTCTTTTGGGTTTTTCATCATTTCAATGGTTTAATTTTTTGCGACCGACCAAATGAACCAAAATAGCAGCCAGTGAGGCTGTTATGATGGCCAGCGCGGCAGCGATAGCAGGATTTTGTGTTTTCCCGCCAAAATACATATCAAAATATCCGACACTGATTCCTTGTGCGCGGATGAGCCATGGAAGCATATAATAAATTGAAAAATATACTAAAAGCGCTGTTAAAGAACCTGTTAATGCAGTTTGTTTTGAAACGTTTTTAACAAATATGCCAAAGACTATCGGAACAAAATTGATGGAAAAGAACGAGTAAACACCATTTTGTGCAAAGATGGCCACACTAAGGTTAGGATGCAGCAATTGTTCGCGTGCCGCAAGAAATGAAGCCACCGCCATCATCACGATTACCAAACGGTTGATGGTAATAAAGTGATCTCCTTTTATTTTTGAACCAAATATAGTTCCAATCAGATCAGAAGTGATGGTTGTACTCAGGCTTTGAATCAAGCCTTCGATGGTTGAAAGTCCGGCGCTTAACAGACCCATAATCACTAACAAACCAACCGCAATTGCAAACCAGCCCGAGGAAAAAACCTTTACCACGTATGCAGGGATGATGCCATCAATGCCAAGGGCTTTGCCATCCGCTGTGAGGTCTGGAAAAGTTAGTCTGGCATAAAGACCGGTAAGAACTACTGCATAGAAAAGCGATTGGATGATAACAGCTGAAACCAGGAATTTATTCACATCAGTTTCGTTTTTGAGCAACAGGGATTTTGTAATAATATGAGGTTGGCACACAACGGCTGCTCCAACCACCATTTGCACAAAAACAATTTCGAAAAAGCTCCGAAACAATGGACTCGCAGGATATGTGCTGTTGACGAGTCCGGGATCAATTTCCTGCAATTTACCCCAAAAAGCACCCAATCCATCTTTTAAATAGGGATAGCCCGACAGGAGCAGAATGACTGCAACGATTACCATTACAACAGCCTGAATGGTATTGGTATAAACCATTGAGTTGGCACCACCAAACATCATATAGCCAAAAACAAACAGAATAACGGCTAAAAGTGTATATACTTCGTTGGTGTTCAATGCGTTGCTGATTACTTTGGTGATGGCAACAAGAATCAATACGATGAAAGT
>DISP01000090.1:32412-37386 GCA_002421995.1 Bacteroidales bacterium UBA6207
GCAGCTGCAAGGCTCAGTCCAACAAAGAATGGAGAAAAATTGACCGATCCCAGTGCATAATCCTGGATGCTTTTTGTGCGCAATGCTCCCCTGATAACGAAGAAGAGGATGGCAAGGGCATAAATCGCTATGAGTATCCAACCTCCGATCACTTGTTCTGAACTGGCCATGTGTTGCGGTTTAAAGCGTGTTAATTTGCAAAGATAAGTTCTTGTGTATTAATGTCAGATGGTTACACCACCGTCAACACTTAAAACCGTGCCATTGATAAAAGCAGCCTCCTCACTTGCAAGAAAGAGATAAGCAGCAGCAATTTCTTCCGGTTTCCCGAGACGACCAACAGGCGTTTTATCACGCATGCCTGCAAGCACCGTTTCCGGCATTTTAGCAACCATTTCGGTGGCAATGAAGCCGGGAGCTACGGCATTGACCGTGACTCCTTTACGACCTAACTCTTTGGCCAGGGTTTTCGTCATCCCGATCAGAGCGGCTTTGGTGGCAACATAATTGGTCTGCCCGAAATTGCCATACAAAGCAACAACTGAGGAGGTGTTGATGATGCGTCCGTAATTTTGCCCGACCATGTATTCCGAAACACATTTGGTGCAATTGAATACGCCGGTGAGGTTCACATCAATCACGCTCTGCCACTGCTCGACGGTCATCTTTTTCAAGGTGCTGTCGCGGGTGATACCTGCATTGTTGACAAGAATATGGATTTGACCATATTTCTCGAAAACATTTTTTGCAGCAGCTTCCACCGCAACAAAATCAGAAGTGTTAACCTTCATAAAATCAACCATAAGACCTTCTGTTACAAGAAGATCGCGTGTTTCAATCCCTTTAGGCTCGTTCATATCCCAAATAACTACTGAGGCGCCTTCTTCGGCAAAACGTTTCACTGCGGCTTTTCCAATACCATCGGCACCACCGGTGATGATTGCGATTTTATTCTCTAACTTTTTCATTATAAATGTTTTATAAATTGATTATTCTCTTTCAATCAGCATTGCAATGCCTTGTCCGCCACCGATGCACAAAGTGGCCAGACCCCTGCGCAATTGTCTCCTTCTCATTTCATAAAGCAGGGTGATGAGGATTCTTGCGCCGCTGGCACCCACCGGATGACCTAATGAAATGGCGCCACCATTCACATTCACGATTTCCGGATTAAGACCAAGGTCTTTGACAACAGCCAGCGATTGCGCAGCAAAGGCTTCATTAGCTTCAATCAGGTCGAGGTCGGCAACAGTCCAGCCGGCTTTCTTGAGTGCTTTTTGCGTTGCCGGCACAGGGCCATAGCCCATGATGGCAGGGTCGAGGGCCGCATAAGAAGCATCAACGATGGTTGCTAAAGGCTGAAGACCAAGACTTTTGGCTTTTTCCTGGCTCATCACAAGCAACATGGCAGCTCCATCATTGATTCCTGAAGCGTTTCCGGCCGTTACAGAACCATCGTTTTTAAAAGCTGGTCGCAACTTTGCCAATTTTTCAATGGTCATGCCGTGTTTCGGGAACTCGTCATCGCTCACAACAACAGGATCGCCCTTTTTTTGAGGCAAAACAACGGGAACAATCTCTTCGGCAAATTTACCGTGTTGTTGTGCGATTTCGGTCTTCATCTGGCTGTTGAGCGCAAACAAATCCTGTTCAACCCGGCTGATATTCCAGCGTTCGGCAATATTTTCTGCAGTGATTCCCATGTGGTAATTGTTGAAAGCATCGGTCAAGCCATCGGTTATCATGCTGTCAACCAGCAATCCATCGCCCATTCGGTAACCATAGCGGGCTTTAGGAAGAAGGTAAGGAGCATTCGACATGCTTTCGGTGCCACCGGCTAAAACAACTTCGGCTTCGCCCAACATAATCTGATGCGCAGCCATCATCACAGCCCGCAAGCCTGAGCCGCAAAGCTGATTGATGGTGGTGGCGGGGGTAGTTTCCGGAATACCGGCTTTGATACCAATTTGACGTGCAATGTTTTGCCCCAGACCGGCAGAGAGAATGTTGCCTGCGATGACATCTTCAACTATACCGGCATTTATACCGGCTCTGCTAATGGCTTCTTTGGCTGCAATAACACCCAGATCAACAGCACTTAAGGAAGATAAACCCCCGCCGAAGTTCCCGATTGGCGTTCTTGCGCCCGACACAATGACTGCTTTTTTCATGATCGAATCTTTTTTTTTTTGCAAAGGAATTTCAAACGGTTGCAGTACGAAAACGACTTGATTTGTTGGTTGGGGTTGACTTAAAATATAATTCATAAGATAATTTATGTAATTGGTACATTATCAATAAAATACAACAATTCATTATATTAGTTACAGAAAAAACATTTGTTTGTTTGAAAGTATATTAAAAACAAGGTTTTTTTTCATCGGAGGATGTGATCATAGAAAATAAACCATGCGTTTTATTTAGATATATTGCAGATCTATCATTTTTATTTTCCTGTCGACAAGATGGGTTGTTATTAAAATTTACTGATGAATTCTTACAATAGCTTGACCGGCATTTTCGTTATATTTGCCACATAAATGCTCGTCATGCGAAAACTTGTTTTTATTGCACTTCTTTTGTCCATCGGCAGTTTCGGTAATGCACAAATAATCAAAGGATATCTGGCCGGCGGAATCAATATGGCCCAGGTTGATGGTGATGAAGTGTATGGCTATAAAAAACCGGGCGCAAACCTGGGCTTGGGTGCGCTTGTGCCTTTTGGACGTAATTGGGACATATCTCTCGAAACATCATATACGCAGAAAGGAGCCAACCAAAAAGAACAATACATCGCTGATACGCTGAACGGTGCCTACAAACTGAAGCTTGACTACGTTGAAATTCCCCTTATGATTCATTATACCGACAAAGATTTTGTTACCGTCGGTGCAGGTGCTTCATGGTCAAAACTAATTCGAGCCGAAGAATGGGAACATGGCCTGCAAACACCGACCAATGAAGGCTCCGGGACCTATAAACCTACCGATATCAGTGTGATTCTCGACCTCAGGATGCGTATTTACAAACGTTTGAAGTTCAATTTTCGCTACAACTACTCTATGGTTAAAATCCGTACAAGGAATTTTACCAATGTAGGTGGTGGAGCCGAATGGTCGCGTCATCAATATAATAATGCATTGACATTCAGATTGATATATATATTCAACGAAGTGCAAAGCGAGAAGGCCCGCAAAGAAATTAATTAATTGAACTGGCTGTTCAGCAAGGAACTCTCAAACAAAACCTGTGCAATGATGAAAAAAATTAATTCAAGAAAATCATTAAGTTTCTATATTGTCCTTGTACTATTTCTAACCGCTTTTTCATTTAATGGCTATTCGCAGCAAACGGCCACAAAATCTGCTGTCAGCATTGACTAAGCATCATTACTTTTAACCACATGGGCCGATGGTGTGATTCGGATGGGCGAGGTCTTTCAACAAGGTGGTGATTATAAAAACCTTGCATCTCAATAGGTTGATGATACTTATGTTTATCAGTCAGCAGAAGTTTTGTTTAAACCTACTCTGGCTTCCGAAACCCAGTTTCGCCTTACCAGATAAGGAGCAGTTTCGTATTTTATTGGTAGGAATGAACTGTTTACTGAGGACAAAGGATTTGCGCTCAAGACTTGGAAATCAGTACGTTGTGAGCCGGCCGGCTGAAAAGTTTTCAACAATGCTACTTTGGTTATGGGTAACTACTAATTGCCCACGAAATCGGCGGCGAAGAAACAAAGGTTGAGTTTGTGTTTGGCATTCACCGAAACAAGGAAGGTCAGCCAAAGATTTTCCTTCATAGCTCGCACCTTCCTTTCGTGCCGAAGCAAGCAAAACATGCGTAAACTGAAATCCTCTTACTGATTCATTTTTTTACTTAAAATCCTTCATTTTGTTCTTGACAAAACTTTACGAATTATTTACATTTGTACGAAATTCGTATAATTTGTAAATGAACGTAAATCTATTATCAAAAAAGCAATCTGCATTATTGTCGAATGCCAGAATGCTATTCTGGCAACTTGGCTATCGAAAAGTCACGATCGAAGATGTGTGCAAGCATGCCGGTGTGAGCAAGATGACTTTTTATAAGTTCTATCCCGATAAGCTCGCATTGGCAAAAGCGGTTTACTCAATGGAAGCGGAGATGTCGCTTAACCGTTTCAGAGCAATCATGCAGTCGGAGGAAGCCGTTGATAAAAAGCTGGAGGCTATCATCACACTCAAATCCGATGCTGTTGAAAACATCAGTCAGGCTTTTTTGCATGATTTTTATGTGGACGAACAGCTTGGTTTAAAAGAGTTTGTGGGCCAGCTAACCAACGATTCATGGCAGGACATTTTGGTTCTGTTTGGTGAGGCCCAGCAAAAGGGTGAGTTTCGTAAAGATTTTAACCCTGCTTTTTTTCTGTTTATCGCGCAAAAGATTGGTGAATTTATCACCGATCCTTACCTCACCCGGCTGAGTGGGGGCAGCCGGGAAGCCATCATGGAAATCACACGTCTCTTCACCTGGGGCATAGCTCCGCGAGATTTAAATTCCAAACCATGAGAACACCCCTTTTGTTATTGAGTTGTTTGGTTATTTGGCTTGGCACATCCGCACAGTCATTTCTTGAATTTGGTGCTCAAAACGCAGTTTGGACAAATTATCAAGTGGGTGGTAGCTTCCAGGCCGGAGGTCGCTCAGTTCCGCAACTTAGCATTGGTGATTCATTTAACAATGAACTCGTTGATGCCGAAATTGCCTTAAATATTGCCGGATATCAGCATGTTAACCCAGGTAAATTGCCTCATGGAGAATTTGTGGCAAAACCATACAGGCTCTGGACCCGCTACTCAAACCAACAGTTGGAGATCAGACTTGGACTTCAGAAAATCAATTTTGGATCTGCCGATTTACTGCGTCCGCTGATGTGGTTTGATCACCTCGATCCCCGCGACCCCCTGCAGCAGACTGATGGCGTTTGGG
>DISP01000089.1:0-3414 GCA_002421995.1 Bacteroidales bacterium UBA6207
TTCGAGGATTTTGTGTTGGGCAGGATAATCAGTTTAAACATAGAGCGTTATCACAAAACTATAAATGAGGCTGAAAATTTCAAAGTTATTCATGGTATTTCCAAGGCGGCAAAGTCAGAGTGCTTTACTCATCATCCGTCTTACAGCAGTGTTATTACTTTTCGGCTTCACCCGCTGGCTTTTTTACTTCGTCAATATCCGAAGTTTTTCGCACCTCAACCTGATAGAGCTCAGCCACTTAATGTGGGGCGGTATTCGCTATGATCTTGTGGTGATAGCCATTCTAAACCTTCCGTTGATTTTGTTGGCCACCATTCCTTTCCATTTCAGGTACCACGATAGCTATCAAAAAATGCTCAGGGTGTTGTTCGTCATGCTCAACAGTTTTGGTTTGCTATTCAACCTGATTGATGTCATCTTTTTCCGTTATATTGCCAAAAGAACGACATCCGAAGTATTTGCTTTTTTTGGCAATCCGGCCGAAAACACAAGTTCACTTCTCCTTACATTTTTATATGATTTTTGGTATATGTTGCTGGTTTACGCCATTTTAATATGGATGATGTATCGGGTTTCGGTGTGGTTTACAGGCCATAGCCCGACACCGGTACGCAAATTCAGATGGTATCTCACACACAGCATCATCTTCCTTGTCTTTTGCGCTTTTACCCTCATCTTCGCCCGTGGAGGACTTCAGCTCAAACCCATCAGTCTGATCAATGCAGCCAACTACACCGAAAGCCGGAACGTACCGCTGCTTATAAATTCGCCATTCTCGATCATGCAGACGATGGGAAAACAGTCTATCTCTCAAAAAAACTATTTCAGCGAAGATGAATTGGCCCGCTACTTTTCTCCAATTCATACACATCTTGATGTAAATCAACATATTGACAAATCATCTCTTGTCGCAAAACCAAATATCGTCATACTTATTATCGAAAGTCTCGGACGCGACTACATCGGCTATTACAATCCTGCAAAAGCGGGCTTAACACCTTTTCTGGACTCACTTTTTCAGCATAGCATCACTTTCAATGCATATGCCAACGGTAAACGATCGAACGAAGCCTTGCCGAGCATCCTGGCGTCTATCCCTTCGCTGATGGACAAAGAGTTTCAGGCAACGCCTTTCATAGCCAATCAGATCAACGGACTTGGAACGATACTCAAAAAACAAGGCTACCAAACCGCATTTTTTCATGGTGGAAACAATGGCACAATGCGTTTTGATGATTTTTCTCATATCGCCGGTTTCGATACCTATTACGGCCGCAATGAATATGCCAACGACGCTGATTTTGATGGCAAATGGGGCATTTTCGATGAGCCTTATCTGCAGTACTTTGCAGCCAAATTAAACACTTTCAGCGAGCCTTTTGCAACAGCTTTGTTCACACTATCCTCGCATCACCCCTATCAGTTGCCCGAAAAATATAAAGATGCCTTCCCTCAGGCATCAGGCAATATGGAAGCCACATTCAGCTATACTGATCAGGCATTGCGAAAGTTTTTTAGCAAAGCTGCTCAAAATGAATGGTTTAACAATACTATTTTTGTAATCACTGCCGACCACACCCCCGAGAAATCACAGTATGGTTCATATCAACCCTACTGGAGTTTATATGGCGTTCCGCTCGCCTTTTATTCACCGCTTTTTGACAAGGGAAAGCGCATCGAAACCATTGCACAACAAGCCGATATTCTGCCAAGTCTTGTGGCATTGACCCCGGCAAAGGATACCCTCCTTGCCTTTGGCCGGAATCTTTTCGACAGCACTTCGCAGGCATACGCTGTCAATTACCTCAGTGGTATTTATCAAATGTTGCTCAACGATACGCTCACGGTTTTCAACGGCCAATATGTGACAGAAACTTATGATTTGCTGACCGATCCACAGCTGAAGCAAAACCTTGCAGCAAAAGAGCTCACATCAAAAAATCAGGAAAATACCCTCAAAGCTATCATTCAGCAATACAATAACCGTTTGATTTTCAATAATCTGAAACCATGACGCCAACAATTACTGAAAATCAACAGAAAAAGCGTATCCGCTTTATTGTTAATCCGATTGCCGGACATTCGGGCAAAGAAAGCTTTCCGGAATTTGTGGAGCAGGTGCTTCAGCACGACAAATTCAGCCATGAAATTTGTTTCACTGATTTTCCGGGACATGCTACCACTTTGGCCACTGAAGCGGTGCAGGCCGGCTTCGACATCGTGGTGGCTGTAGGCGGCGATGGCACCATCAATGAGGTTGCGCGCTGCCTCATTCACTCCCGCACCGCGCTTGGAATCATCCCCAGCGGCTCAGGCAACGGCCTGGCACGCCACCTCAACATACCCCTCGACTTCGAGGGGGCGCTGCGCATCATCAACAATTGCCACCAGGTGAAAATTGATACGGTGAAGATCAACAAAGAGGTTTTTGTGAGTATTGCCGGTGTTGGTTTCGATGCGCTTGTGGCAAAGCATTTTGCACGTGACCCCAACAGGGGATTTTTTGCCTACTTCAAAATAGTGGCTGCACGCTATCCAAACTACCGGCCCAAAAGATACAGGCTCATACTCGATGATACCAGAATCATCGAAACCGAAGCACTTTTCATCAGCCTCGCCAACTCCAACCAGTTTGGCTACAACACCACCATCGCACCCGAAGCCAGCCTGAACGACGGATTAATTGATGTCTGTATCGTTGAAAAACCTTACCTTGTGGAAATGCCCATCATCATCAACTTATTGTTTTTGAAGATGATACATAAATCAAAATATGTAAAAATTTTCAAAACATCAAAAGTTGAACTGATACGCGACAAAAACCGTGTAATCAATCTCGACGGCGAACCTGTGAAACTCAAAAAAAATCTTCAGGCAGAGGTTGACCCACTCAGCCTGAACGTGATAATACCTGCAGAAAACAAAGACTTCAACCCTACCGATGTCATTCTGCAGACGCTTACAAAAACGCATCAACGCATTCGTAAAGAACTAAAAAAGATTATCCGATGAAGCCAAAACGCGAGGGTATTGTTTACTCAACCAATCCTGACTTTGATTATGGCAGCAATGAGCCATCGCAGACAACCTTGCCCAATCAACAGCAAAACCTGCGACTTATGCTCGATAAAAAACAACGTGGCGGTAAAAAAGTTACGCTGATCACGGGTTTTATTGGAAGCCAGTCCGACCTCGAGGCACTCGGCAAACAACTTAAAACAGCTTGTGGTGTTGGAGGTTCGGCCAAAGATGGTGAAATATTGGTGCAGGGCGATTTTCGCGAAAAAATACTGCAACTGCTTATCAAACAAGGCTATAAAGCAAAACTTGCCGGAGGTTGAGCCAGTCATTCAAACCAACACACGAAGCCTCGTATTGGAACGAGCAGTATGCCCGTAACCACCATGGCTGGGA
>DISP01000089.1:3456-6390 GCA_002421995.1 Bacteroidales bacterium UBA6207
GCCCTGAATAAGTTTCAGAAAAATTTCCCGGCATTTCCGGCATCAAACATCCTGCCGGAAGATTTTTTTCAGCACACCGGCAGCTACGACCTCATCGTTGAGCAAACATTTTTCAGTGGAATACCACGTCACATGCGGCAACTATATGCCAAACACACAGCTGGTTTACTCAATAAAAAAGGCAAACTGACGGGATTGCTTTTCAACCATGAGTTCGATTTCGACGGACCACCCTATGGTGGAAATCCGGAAGAATACAAAAGCTGCTTTGAACCATATTTCAACATCATCGTTTTTGAAACAGCCTATAACAGCATCAAACCCAGGGCCGGAAGAGAATTGTTTTTGTTGCTTGAAAAAAAATGATTGACGGATGTATATAGTTTTCTGTATATTCGCCCTGTGATCTAAAACACTTCACCTACAAAAAACCGCTTTATGGAACATCTATCTTTATCATCCATCGGCATTATCAGCAAGAAGGAAAATCTGGCCTCTGTTGAACACAACACCTACAGTCCGGCTTTGATCCTCGAATCGCTCTATCCTTTTCCGGGATATAACGGCACAACAGTACCCGACCGTACCGATCCGCGCGCATTGTTTCTTGTCACAAAATCAGTTTACAGCGACGAAAAAATCATCAGGGCCATAAAGGCCATCAAAGCAGGCTTTCCAATGACTTTTGATGCTGCTCCGGGCAACATCAGCCTGTATAATGAGTCGGTTGGAGCCATCCGCGTGAAGCACCTCAGCTATGAAGAAGCCGGTTTGCTCGTTGATGCTTTTGAAAAACAAGGCATTGACTTCATGCGCGAACGTAAGATTGCCGAATACAACTCGATCATTCATATCACCAAGTATTTCGAGATTACCGGGATTGCACCGGGAATTTTCTCCGATAAAAACTGGAAAGGAATGTATTATATTGAAATACCCGCAAAACTCAAATGGAGCACCTTTGAGAAGATAACAATGGATATCAAGCATAATGTAGAAGACCGCTCCTTTGATGCCGCGCTCACAAGCATGTATGATGAAACCGGTTTGATTGACTTTGTGCGTATCTACGATGAACACGCGGCCGCTGAGAAATTAGCCTTTATTCAGAAAAAATATCTTGAAGCAATAAGTTATCTATAATATTGATTATCAACATTTATTATGTTTGAATCGTTTATAAAGCTCCTGATGGAGCTTTTTCTTTCAATGCATTTCAGCTATGATCATGCGCAGTTAATGGCTGAAGGAAGTGTTTTCGCAAGTTTGATATTGGGTGCAATTGCGGCTTATTATCTCACCTGGTTTATACTGAAAAAAACCATCATCAGTTTTATACAGCGCAGCGAAAACAACTTTGACGACATTCTTGTTGAAAACAAAGTGATCAGTCGTTTTTCGTATTTCATCCCCTCTTTTCTGATCAGTCGTTTGGCTCCCTACGCATTGCCCGATTATCCCGAAGGCGTTGCAGCCGTTCAGAAAGCTGTTGATATGTATGTAATTTTTGTTGTGATGCTGCTGCTTTCAGCTGTTATCAACTCATTGTACGACTTTTACAACAGCCTTGAGACATCAAAAAACAAGCCGGTTAAAGGTTTTGCCCAGGTTTTAAAACTGATTGTCTATATCGTTGGAATCCTGATGATTGTGGCAACGCTACTGAATCAGAATCTGGGAAATCTTGTCATCGGACTGGGCACACTTTCAGCAGTGCTGATGCTTGTTTTCAAAGACCCTATTCTGGGTTTTGTTGGTGGCTTGCAGCTGTCGGCCAACGATATGGTGCGCATTGGCGACTGGATCAGTATGCCAAAGTATGGCGCCGATGGCGACGTGCTCGACATCACCCTGACGACTGTTAAGGTTCAGAATTTTGATAAAACAATCACCACCCTGCCAACCTATGCCCTGGTGTCGGATTCATTCACCAACTGGCGGGGAATGGCAGAATCGGGCGGGCGCAGGGTGAAGCGACACATCAGCATTGATATGGAAAGCGTGAAGTTTTGCGATGCGAAAATGATGGAATACTTCAGAAAATTTCAGCTACTGCAAACATATCTCGACGAAAAAGAACTGGAAATAACTGAGTATAATACTGTTAATCAAATTGATACATCAGTTTTTGTAAACGGAAGAAGACAAACAAATCTTGGTGTCTTCAGGGCCTATCTCAAAGCCTATATCAAAGCACATCCGATGGTTCACAAAGAGATGTCGGTGTTGGTGCGCCAGCTTCAACCTTCGGAAAAGGGGCTGCCAATGGAGATCTATTTTTTCAGCAAAGACCAGGCCTGGGGCACCTACGAAGACCTCCAAAGTGATATTTTCGACCATGTGCTGGCGGTGATACCTGAGTTTGGGTTGCGTGTTTTCCAGAACCCGTCGGGAGGAAGCATTGCGAAAGCACTTGATTCATTGAGCAAGCGTTGACAGATGATATTTTTTCAAAAAAAAATCATCATCCCCTTGCACGAATCAAAAAAGGTGTTACTTTTGCAAACGCTTTTGAAGCAAACAAAGTTCATAAAAATATTGGATCGGTAGTTCAGTTGGTTAGAATACGTGCCTGTCACGCACGGGGTCGCGGGTTCGAGTCCCGTCCGGTCCGCTTAAAGTCTGTAAGCATTGCGTTTACAGACTTTTTTTTATTTTATCTTTTTCAACAGTCATCCACCCTTTCCAAAACATAGTCGTTAGGAATCCAGCTTCCGGCAGAAGTTTTTCCAGTGATACTTAGGTCAGATAAGGTTCAAAAAGGTTCAGCAAACCCTTGTGAAACAATGGCTTCATCTCAGGATAGGTATTGTTTGGATAATAGATTTCCTTGCTAATCACCCAGGATGTAAACAAATTCACAAACTGAAACTCAAAAATATCATAGTTCTGCTGATCGAGGATTTCGGCCTTCAGATCGTTTGCAGCTACAAG
>DISP01000089.1:6497-7696 GCA_002421995.1 Bacteroidales bacterium UBA6207
CGGCTAACACCCAGATAGTCAGCCAGCTGGTTCATCGTAATATCCAACCCAAAGGTGTTGAACACATGCACACTTTGTTCGGTTAGCCACTGCTTTGATCTGATTCCTTGTTTTCCGGGCATTTAAAATTGTGTTTATTACTTCTTGTCGAAGTCAAAGTTTGAATTGCTTACAAAACTAATGATTCCACAACATATAACCGAAATTGCTCCTCAAATAATTCATCGGTTGCGTTTAACTATTTTTTCTTCTTTTGATGGCCTTGTCGGTTGATTCTGACAAAAAAATATTTATCGGGCTCCCCCCGTTTAACTACAAACAAGGTCGGGCAACAGACTTTTCGACCGAATTAAAGATAAAGTGATTTTTGTAAAAAAAAGCATTGAAAAACGCGTCTTTCTTTTGTATATTTACAGCATTGTTACCACGAAGCTCAATGACAATGAAGTTGTTGTGACAAAAACTTGATTCTCGAAACCCGGCTCAGCATCTTCTTCCGGTTGTTTCCTGCCGCTGCAGAATGATACTTTGATGCTAAAAATGATAGTAGAAACATAAAGTAAAATCAATTCTTTCGTCAGCCGGAAAGTATGCCCGGCATACAATCAGCGATTTAACGGGATAAATTTTAAAACAAAATAGCTAAGAATAAAACAACCAAAAGTCAAAACCAATGATAAAACTTATCAACGACAATTATGGTGTTGTCATTTATGCCCGTCAGGAAGGAAGCATTTCGATAGAGCAGATGCTTGACGGACTCCGCTTCATGGCAGAAAACACAAGCCTTCCGCGTCAACTGCGCATCATCGAAGACAGCCGAAAGGCAAAGATTACTTTTACGCATAACGACATCGAATTAATCGTGAATGCCATCAACGAAATGATGGTAAAATATGAAAGTGTGCGTCATGCAGTGCTGCTCGACTCGCCCATCAACACAGTTTTTGCAATGCTTTTCAACACAAAAAGACTGTCGGTGGCTTATCGTCTCGAGGTTTTTGCTTCGGTTGAGAGAGCACTTTCATGGCTTAATACCGACCTGAAGTCGCTTCCGGAAGATTGATAATCAGTCTATTTAGTCTGTCCACAATGCCTGGTGCTTGATTGTCGGGAGTTTACTACTGTAAATGACTGACATGAGTGACGCACATAACGAAGCCATCGGGCTTTAAAGACAAGCACAATTTGGTCTGTCC
>DISP01000160.1 GCA_002421995.1 Bacteroidales bacterium UBA6207
TGGATTGGCAAAACGGTGATCAAATCGGCCCGACGCTATGCTTATGAAGAAGTTCAAACGGTGATCGAAGGCGGCGAAGGTGATTACAAGGAAGAAATTCTGGTATTGCATGGTCTTGCGTCCAAACTCCGGGCGATGCGCATGAAAGCCGGCTCGATTAACTTCCATTCTGAGGAGGTGAAATTTATCCTCGACGAAACAGGAAAACCCATCGACACCTATGTGAAAGTGCAGCAGGAGAGTCATATGCTCATCGAAGATTTTATGCTTCTGGCTAACCGCACTGTGGCCGAGCGCATTGGAAAACCCCTCGGGAGAAAAAAAATCAAAACCTTTGTTTACCGCATCCACGATGAGCCCAATCCCGAGAAACTCAACACATTCTTGCAGTTTATCGGCAAGCTGGGCTACAGCATGAACATCAGCACACGTGAGAAATTAGTGAAATCATACAACGATTTGTTTAAGGCAGTTGACGGCAAAGGAGAGAAAAACCTGGTGGAAACGGTGGCCATCCGCACCATGGCCAAGGCCGAATACAGCACAGCCAATATAGGGCATTATGGCCTGGCCTTCAGGTTTTATACCCATTTCACTTCGCCCATACGCCGCTATCCCGACCTGATGGTTCACCGGCTGCTTGTGCGCTACCTGCTCGAAAACAAGGATTCCGTGAGCCAGGATTCGCTCGAACCCTTGTGCAAGCACTCATCTGAAATGGAGCGGCGTGCAGCAGAGATGGAACGCGAAAGCATCAAATACAAACAAGCCGAATATCTTTCTGATAAGGTTGGTAAGGTGTTCGAAGGCCTGATTTCGGGCGTTAGCAAATGGGGTATTTTTGTGGAGTTGAAACAAAGCAAATGCGAAGGCATGGTGCGCTACAACGAAATGCCTGGCGACTATTATTACCTAGACGAAGACAATTACCGAGTGATCGGTCAAAGCTTTGGCAAGATATATCGCTTAGGCGATCCGGTGACCATCAAAGTGAAAAAAGTGGACCTTGCGCGCAAAAAACTCGACTTTGTGATCATTGACACCGATCAGGCCAGAAACTGGTAAAAAAAGTGGAAATGCATGCTTTGTTCTGTATGCAGAATAAAAATGATTGAATTTGTTCTATATGCAGAACAAAATGTTGTATTTTTGTTCTGTATATAGAACAAATATTGTATGGATAAGACGATTATAAAAAAAATCATACTCGAAAATCAGCAAAGGATTGCTGCATTAGAGATACATCCAAGATCAATTTCGGTTGAAAAGCAAGCCAATTACATTTTCACGGGCCAGCGTAGAGCCGGCAAAACGTGGTTTGTTTTTGGTCTGCTACAGGAAATGCTGAAAATGGGTCAGTCCATCGAAACATTTTTGACGATCAATTTTGAAGACGAGCGTCTCATCGGGTTCAATCACATGGACTTTGACACGATTTTGGAATGTTATTATGAACTTTTTCCGCATCGTCCGGTATTGTTTTTTGATGAAATACAGAACATCACCGGCTGGCAAAAATTTGCTCGGCGAATGGCAGACGAAGGTTATAGAACCTATATTACCGGCAGCAATTCCCAAATGCTGAGCAGCGAAATGGCGTCCACGCTGGGGGGAAGATATCTCGTGCAGGAAATAGGTACTTTATCCTTTCCTGAATTTCTTTATTTTCATGGAATAACAGTGGATGAACATTTTGAGTTTTCGCCTTCCAGGTTTGAAATTATTCGTTTATTCGGGCAGTATTTTACATTTGGAGGCTTTCCTGAGTTGTTTAAGTTTACGGATAAAAAAGAATACCTGAGCAATTTGTTTCAGAAAGTTTTTCTGGGTGATATCATTGCCCGTTATCAGGTGCGTAATGCTTTTGCCTTGCGCCTGCTTGTGAAGAAGCTTGCAGAAAGCACAATGGACGAAGTTTCGTTTAACCGGATGAGAAACATCATTCAATCAACAGGTAATCAAATAGGTACGGCAACGGTGATTGAATATGCCGGATATTTGGAAGATTCCTTTTTAATGCGCTCCCATTCTAATTATGAAGCCAAGATAAGCTCGCGCGAGACCATGAAAAAGTATTATTTCAATGATCTGGGAATCCTTTCGCTCTTCTTATCAGATCCTGCATCCTTTCAATTGGAAACACTGGTATTCAATCATTTGAAGCGAACACACGGAGCAAACGTATTCTATTTGCGTAATGGTTTTGAAGTAGATTTTTATATTCCCTCAGCGGTTTTAATACAGGTGGCCTATCGCCTTGATGAACCATCAACACGAATCAGGGAAATCTCCGCGCTTATGAAAGCTGCCGCCAAATATGCTGTCAAAAAGCAAGTTATCGTCACCTATGAGTCAGAGGAAAAGATTGTACAGGACGGAATTGAAATTCAAGTAATTCCTGCATGGAAGTGGCTTTTACAAAAGGGTTGATCAGGTAAAAGCTGTTATATCAATGCCTTATACCATCTGCGGTAAAAACAAAGGGCGGATAAAAACTGTAGCCGGACGATTCGACACTGTATTTTCCTTTTTGGATTTTCATTTCAGACACCAGCTTTTTGTGTAAATACGGTGCCGAAACCTCAGCTCCATAATTAAAAGTCGTAAACTCAGGAAAACTGCCTGCCGAAACAAATGGTTCGGCTTGCAACAATACATTCTCGCGCGGCAGAAATCTATTGCATAAATGAAGTTTCTGTTTCTCGGTAAAAGTGAAACGAAAACCATTGAAAGGAGGAAAGGGTAATGTGTTTTTCATAACTAAAAACTATTCAACTTTTAACGAAACCGATATCCTGACGCAAATGTAATAACATAAGTAAATGGAGATCCTTCCAACCGATTACCAACACCTTGGTTAGCTGAGGTATTAAATCGAACCAGAGGACTTAATGAGATAAAATAGTTTTTCCAGAATAAATACCTGTAGTTGAAGCCAAAAGAAACATTCCTAATGGATTTACTTATTGAATGTTCATCTATATAATTCTTTATCATCCCATTAAAGAAATAGGTCTTGTTTTCCTTTGAGATTAATCCACAAAATTCAAAACCGGCTCTCATGGATAGAACGTTCCATTTCGTATCTATCATTTTATACTCAAATTGCAGTGGTATAACGATATATTCAAAATTGTATAAGGCCTTGTAGCTCATCCAGGGCTGCGGGTCAACGATTGCATAATCCTTCTGAATTTTTCTAGCTTCGTACGCAACTCCAGTTGAATAGGCAATATTTTCACTAAAAAAATGCGTCAAATTCAACTCAAGCTGATATCCGCCATCACGTCTGTTGATGTCAGATTGAGATTTTGGATAGACTATTTTTTTGTAAGCTGCCTGAATGTAAAGTTCCCGCCATTGTGCAAAGCTCGATTGCCACAAGAATATGATCAAGGCAATAACAAAAATCTTTTTCATACTACTGAATAATGAGTTTCACATAACTGAAGTTGTCTTTGGAAAAAGCGGCGTTCCAAGAATTATTTCAGTTCAAAAGTAACTAATTTTTGAGTTTTTTCCCAATTAAAACATGCCGTCATATTTTTACACCTTGAGATGAAACCGCCAGCTTCAAATTCTGCCAGCCAGAAAAATACGGAGCACCCCTGTTTTATCAGATGTTAAACATGATAACCCTATAAAAAGCATAAATTCGTGTACCGGTGTCCACGAATTAATGTAAATACGTTGACATTGGTGTGTGTAATTTATATATTTGCATTCAAATCGTACAAAAATGTTTGAGCGAAAATTGCAACAATCACTCGTTGAAAATCTTAAACCCGGCCATGTAACAGCTTTATTTGGAGCCAGACGCACCGGTAAAACAACCCTTATGCAGCTCATTGCTGCTGGTTTAGAAAGCAAAAGTGTGCTGCTGTTGAATGGGGAAGATTATGACACAGCACGCCTCATTGCAAGTCTGCGGGTCGAAAATTATAAAAACCTGACCGCAGGCTACGATTTTCTGTTTATTGATGAGGCGCAAAACATCCCGGATATTGGAAAAGCATTGAAGCTCATCGTTGATACACAGCCGCATCTCGCCGTTTTTGCCACCGGCTCCTCGTCGTTCGACCTAAAAAACGAGATTGGCGAGCCACTGACAGGCCGATCGAGGTTCTACTCAATTTATCCGCTTTCTTTTAGCGAAACAGGCCTTGATTATTTGTCCGCCATCAAATCACTACCCCAGATTTTGATCTATGGAACCTACCCGCAAGTGATGTTGGAGGACAACCTTAAAGAAAAGCGTCATATTTTGGAAAGTATTCGCAATGGTTATCTCATTAAAGATGTGTTGCAATTGGATAATCTGAAAGACAGCCATTTTATCATGAACTTGCTTCGGCAGCTTGCTTTTCAAACGGGCAACGATACTTCTTACAGTGAGTTAGCCTCAAACCTTGGAACAACAGTTAAAACCATCAAGCGCTACCTTGATATTCTCGAAAAAGCGTTTGTTATTTTTTCATTGTATGGCTTTAGCCGAAACCTGCGAAAGGAATTTAATAAATCGCCCAGGTTTTACTTCTGGGACAACGGAGTGCGTAATGCGTTGATTTCCAATTTTAATCCTCCCGAACAGAGAGATGATATGGGTAAGTTATGGGAAAACTTCTGCATCTCCGAGCGGATAAAGAAACAGCGGTATGCCGAAACTTTTTCTAATTTTTGGTTTTGGCGCACCTATGATCAACAAGAGATTGACTTGATCGAAGAAATGGATGGTCACTTGTTTGCCTGGGAATTCAAATGGGGCAATAAGCAATCAAAAATTCCCAAATCATTTGCTGAAAACTATCCTGCCGCGCATTACCAAACAATTAACCATGACAGTTTTCCGGATTTTCTGAAATAAATGCCAAAGCATCCTTGGTATGGAAGTGTCATGCTTTGCCTAAATTCGTGTACCGGTGTCCACGAATTAATGTAAATACGTTGACATTGGTGTGTGTAATTTTGATTTTTGCCTTTTCAGTCCTATCACTCCTCGCCCATAATGACAAATTTTTTGGTGGCTTGCCATTGTCCCTTTGATGAAACTACAAGGTAATAAACACCTGCCGGCAACTTGTCTCGTTGTATGATCGGATTTTGATTTGAATTAGTTTCAATAACCCGAAGTTGTTTTCCGGTGCTGGTGTAGAGGGTAAATGTCGCGTTGCTGGTATCGAAACCGGCAGTGATGGTAGCGGAGGTTTTAAACGGATTTGGTGATATGGTCAAAGCCTTCTGAGCTGAATGATCATCAAGTCCGCTGCAAATTTCAGGTATGGCAGAGCTTGTGAGAATGTCATCAATGAGCCATCCTTCGCGACCATTGTCAATGCCATCCGAAATAAATGTGAACCTTATCATCAGGCTGTCAAGCGGATACATAATGGTGTCGGATTTGACAGGAATCCACCATTGCCAGTTAAAACGCGATTGTATCCATCCATCTGATTTTCCGGTGATTGTGGCAAGATGACTGGTATAGGTGTCTGACGCTGCGTGATAGTCTGCTTCCCACCAGAAATTCGACCATAGAGGCATAACATCGTTTGTGTCTTTGGCAATCAACCATGATTTGCCGCCATCATACGATGCTTCGATGATTCCAACATCGGTAAGGCTGTCAGTATCAAACTTATGCCAGAAAGACATGCTGGTGAAACAGGTTTGAGTGTATGGATTGCGTATAATGTAAATAAATGAAGATGTATCGTTTATCGGATATGAAGCAACTGTGTCAGTCATAATGGCTTTGCTTCCGGTGTGTGCTGCATTGAAAAAAGTTTTTCCCGGCTGCCCGATTTGCCATCTGTTATTTTCCGGTGCATCAATAACGATCTTCGAAGTTGGCATTTCGAAAAAGACCGAATCGTAAAGGTATTGAGCTTTTGTATTACCAAACAGAAGAAGCAGTATTGTTGTAAAAATGGCTGGGACAATGTTTGTTTTCATAGAATGGAGGTTAAATAATAATTGTTGTGCATTTCAATTGAGGCCATCGTTCGGCATTACAAAAATAATACTGTTGATCCCAAAAAACAATGAATTATTATTGTTTTAACGTTTTGTCAGCCGAAGTATTAAAATTCAAAAAGTTTCACTACCGGCCCAAAGCTCCAAAATCAAATCTATTGTTTTGATTCCTCCTCTGTAATTGGCAGATTGGTTTTAGCAGCGGTATTGACCATATTATAATGCAGTGAAGAATCGAAATAATCCCTGATGGCTCTTGCAAGTGCTTTTCCGGTGAGGCGCATGTCGGGCGGCGCAACCCACAAGGGTGCATATCCTGCTCTTCCGTATGTCATTTCGAGGGTCATCGCCATCACATGCTCATTGTAATTGATCCACCACCAGCTTTCGGGAAAGGCATTCTGAACAAAACCCCGGCCGCCTTCAGCCGGTGGAGGCTCAACAAGGGCTTGTCCGGCATGGGTTGTGAAGGCTGCAATAAACCTTATCTGTTTATCCCAAAGTGCAGCTTCGGCGGTGGTGTATGCGGCCGATAATGGTCCGAAATGCGGAAAGAAAAAGGTTCGGGTGTCGGGCATGCTGTTGGATGCGTGCAGGTTGAGTGCCACACTCAGCCCGGGGCCGCCATCCTGCATCAGATCAAGTGCATATTGGTGAATGGTTTTTACTTCGGCAGGAACGTCGGGGTCGAGAAGAAAAGGCAGTTCAGGATGGCGCTTCCACAACACTTCCAGGTTTTCTGATTGTGGCGTGCTGCGGTAGTTGCCGGCAATCACTCCGTCAACATTTTGCATCGGGAAAATATAAAACTCAAAGCGTGCAAGACAATCGGCTGCTTCGGCCGAGCCATTGGTCAGAAAATCAACAAGTCCTTCGATGGCAAAGCTTGGTGGTGTTTCAGCCGGATGGGTGCGTGCATGAATTAGCACACGCTTTTTTCCGGAAACATTAATAGATTCATCGGTCAGTTTTATAAGATAAATCGGATAGTTTTGTTGGGTGTAGCCCGGTTTGAGCAATTGAAAATGCGGATGCGACTTCACGCGGTTAAGCCAGCGCTGAAGATCGGTAAACCCATATGGGTAGAATCGTGCCATATACACCGTTGGGCGTGCAAATGCTTTGGTGATCACTATTTCGAGCTTGTCGTTTTGCTTCACCTCTGTCTCCTCAAAGCGTAGCCAGTTGGTTTGATCATAAGAATAAACAGGAAGGTAATAATATGTCCAGCCGCTGTTTTTCAAGGTGAAAGAAAGTGTTTGCCCAACAGTTAAATGATCTGCCCGCACATACCACCAACTTCGCCAGGATGCAGGCAGCGCAGGATTGTCGTTGTCGTCAGCAAGATACAGGTTCCAGCTCGTATCGCTTGTTCTTTCGGTTTGCCCGATGCTTCCTGATTCGAAATTCCGCGAAATGACCGGTGACTCCTTCAGTTTGTCTTTTCTGCAACTGATTGTATAAAAAACACTTATAAACAAGAAAAGAAAGAAAAACCTTTTTGTTTGACGCATATTTTAGTCTTTAATCCAATGTGTAAAGGTAACAAAAGCAGCCTTTTCGGCCATGGTTGCCAATTAAATGAATGTGGAATTCAGGTGGTTCTGCAACAGGAATATTCCGGCGCTATAAAAGCCCAAGATCTGACAAAGCAATGCGCAGCTGTGCCGGATTTTGAAAATGAATTGTCCGAAACCCAAGTTCATTGGCGGTGTTGATGTTGTTGATATTGTCGTCAATGAAAAGGCTTTTCGCTGCATCTAAGTCATACCGTTTGAGTAGTATTTGAAAAAGTCGTT
>DISP01000195.1 GCA_002421995.1 Bacteroidales bacterium UBA6207
GGTGTAAAATCCATCGGACCTCCGAGCAGGCGCGTGAAAGGCAGAATGGTTTCATGTTCGGGTGGATTTCCATCGCTCCATGCGTTGTATTCTTGCCCGCGACCACCTTCGCCCGACATCAGATGTGGCCAGGTGCGCGACAGGCCGGTGGGTTTGATAGGTTCATGGAAATTGACTGCCAGTTTGTATTCGGCTGCTTTATCAAGTACAAACTGGTAATAGTTTACACCAAATTGCCCGTGATGCCATTCTTTTAGATTCATCCTTGAGCCAACCTGTCCGATCTTGATGGATTCCATGCCTGCCTGATGGTACATGTCCATTCCGGCATCAATCTGCGTCAGGTAGTTTTCAATGTTTGAGCCGGTTTCGTGATAGCCAACAATCTTCACACTTTTCTCTTTCGCATAGCGTATTACCTCGGCAAAATCAAAATCGGAGGTGCTTTGTGTGAAGCTGAAATAGTGCATTTTGTTTTCGTACCATTGAGGAGTCCAGCCAACATTCCAGCCTTCGATGAGCAGGTGTTTGATACCAAGCTGATTGCAGAGGTCAATGTATTTCTTTGCGTTGATGGTGGTTGCACCATGATTTTCGCTTTCCCAGAATGTATATTTCCCAATGTGCATTCCCCACCAGATGCCAAGATATTTATTGGGTTCAACGAATGAAATATCACTGAGTTTGTTGGGTTCGTTAAGATTAAGAATCAAATTGGAGGTGATAAGATCGCCGGGTTTTTCGGCAATCTGTATGGTTCGCCACGGGCTTTTGAAAGGCGTTTTGGCTTTCACTTTGCTTCCATCGCTCCACGGCGTAAGATCGCATTTAAGAACCAGCCCGGGCATGGATGCCAATGTCATCGAAGCATAGTCAACAAGTGCCGCTTCGTGGATGCTCACAAAATGGCCGGCCGTTGTTTCCATCGTCAGTGGAGTGTGTACGGTGTCGAGGGTGCTGACGGGTGATTGTGTAAAGAGGTATTCGTAACGATTGTCGCGATAGGCCGGAATCCACCATGCCAGATGATCACCAGCCATGGCAAAGGTTGTAAGCTCATCCGTGATCATAAATGCGCTAAGGTTGGGCTGCTCTGGAAACAGGTAGCGAAATCCGATTCCATCATCAAAAACACGAAAAGCGATTTCGAGAACGCGCCTTTTTCCATTTTTTTCTTTCAACTCAAAAACAGCTTCGTTGCAGTGATTTCTTGTAGTTTTCTGCTGCCCCCAAATCTGATCCCAGTTTTCATCAATTTGCAAAGTTCTGGTGTTAATGATCTCAAAATCATCAGAAAACCGATCATTATCCGACAAAACAAAGCCTAAATCGGATGTTTCAACAACTACGGTGTTTTTAAAATCAACGCTATAGCTGGGTTTTCCGTTCGTAAGCCAGAAGGCCACCTTTAATCGCCCATCGGGAGAGCTGACGCTGTGTTTTTGCGCTTCTTTTTTTGACGAAGCACAGGAGGATGCCACCAAGGCAATGATGACAAACAGTAGAAGTTTTATGTTCATATTTGATTTTTTTTCTCGAATAGCAATTATGATCGCCGCCGATTTTCGCATTGAATGTTGTTCAATGGTTTCAGTGCCGTATCTTGCTGCTTTCATCATTTCATTTCTATTTGAATCAACGCAGTTTCAAGCCCGTCGCCTTTGGCTTTGATTCCAGCAAAACCTTCGCGTTCGCCAGCCTTTACAATGAGCAAACATTGGCCATTGAAAGCCTTGCGGTAATTGGCTTTGAATGGCTCGTGGCTCACCTGGCTGCCATTGTCAACTCCGGCAATCGAAAGATTTTCACTTACTTCAAAATGAATAAGATGGTCGGCATTTGGCACCAGAACACCATTTTTGTCTTCCACACGGACGGTAATAAAAGCAAGGTCATGGCCATCGGCATTGATGAGGCTTCTGTCGGCATGGAGTGCGATTTTGGCAGCAGGTCCGGCAGTTGTTTTGCTGTTTGTAGCTGTTGTTCCATCGGCATTTCGTCCCACGGCTTTGAGTGTTCCCGGTTCAAACCTGACTTTCCACGCCAGGTGCAGATCGCCATCGTTTTTGCGGCGCAATCCAAGCGACTGATCATTTAAAAACAGCTCAACCTCATCAAAATTGGTGTAAGCCAACACATCTATCAGTTGACCCTGCTCCCAGTTCCAGTGGGGCAAGAGGTGAAGCACCGGCTTATTGGTCCATTCGCTTTGATACATATAATAGATGTCTTTCGGGAATCCGGCCAGGTCAATAATGCCAAAGTAGGAGCTTCTCGATGGCCATTGGTAGGGTGTTGGTTCGCCGAGATAATCGAAGCCTGTCCAGATAAACATTCCGGAAAGGAAGTCGTGTTTTTTCACAATTTTCCAGGTGTCGGCATGTGTTGATCCCCATGGTGCACGGCAGTTATCGTAAGCAGAGCAGCTTTGGTCGGGATTGCCTTCATAGAAAGGGATGTCCCATTGCACAGGCCAAATCCGAATGCTGTCGGCCGGCATGTTATAGCTGCCTCTTGTGTGCAGCGAGGAGGTGGTTTCGGTGGCAATAAATTTCTGACCGGGAAACTGCTGCGGAAAAGCTTCAAAGGTTTCGTGCTTGTAGTTGTACCCAACAAGGTCGAGCGCCCCTGAGCGATAGATATAATTGTCGGGCTGCGGATGATTCATTGCCGAAGTGACAGGAATGCCGGGAGCAAACTTTTTTACTGTTTCGGCAAGCTCAGCCGCAATGTGTATTCCACTGCTGTTCCATTGCTCAAGTATTTCATTTCCAATGCTCCACATCATTACGCTTGGGTGATTTCGGTCGCGCAGAAGATGCTTGACAAGCACATCATTGTGGTCTGTTTCCCAAATGGTGGAATAGTCATGCTCCACTTTTTTTATGGCCCACATGTCAAATGTTTCGTTCATCACGATGAAACCCATGCGGTCGCAGAGGTCGAGCAGTTCGGGCGCCGGCGGATTGTGGCTTGTTCGGATGGCGTTGCAACCCATGGATTTGAGTATTTCCAATTGCCTTTCTACAGCCCTGCTGTGGATGGCGGCACCCAGTGCGCCAAGGTCGTGATGGTTGCAAACGCCTAATATTTTTGTTGGTTTTCCATTGAGCGAAAAACCCTTGTTGCTGTCGAATTCAAAATACCTGATGCCAAAATTTGTTACATATTCATCCGTGGTTTTGCCGGCCGATCGAACGTAGGTTCTTGTTTTGTATAATGTTGGATTTTCAACCGACCACAATTGCGGCTGCACAACACGCAGGTGCTGCACAATGCTGATGGTGTCGTTGGGTGGGGCACTACAATTGCTGCTTACTTTTGCAAGCTGCCGGTTATTTTTGTCTAATATTTGGGTTTCCACCTCCAGCATTTCTTCGGCGAAAAGGGTGTTTTTGATGGTTATGGCTGCCGTAACCATAGCCGATTCCCTCGAAACGCTGTGTGTGCTGATATATGTTCCACAATAATCAATGTGAACAGGAGCAGTTTTTTCGAGCCAAACGTTTCTGTAAATTCCTGAGCCGCTATACCAACGCGAGTTAGGCTGATCGGAGTTGTTCACTCTGACAGCAATCACATTGTCTTGCTTTCCGAAATGCAGATACTTTGTGAGGTCGTATTGAAAACCAATGTAGCCATTGGCATGATGACCCAGAAAGGCACCATTGACAAAAACATCGCTATGATGATAAACGCCATCGAAGGTGATATAAATCCTTTTTGCTGAATCGGCCGGACGTAGTTTAAAGGATTTTCGATACCAGGCAGTACCACCGGGCAGAGCACCTCCACCAACCCCAGCCGGATGATTCGGACTGAATTCGCCCTCAATGCTCCAGTCGTGTGGCAGTTGCAGGCTTCTCCAGTTTGAATCGTCGAAACCGGCCCTGCTGTATTGGTTAGAATCTGATAAACTAAAGTGCCATCCGCTGTTGAAGTTGATGTGTTCTCTCGTAGCATTGTTGCTTTTTTTGCATGCGTTGAGCAAACCAAACAGCAAGATTGCCAATGTCAAACAGCTAAATTTACAAACAGTGGTTTCGGTCTGATTCATTTTTGTGGGTGCTACAATAGATAAATTCATTTTGGCCTGAAGTGATGTCGGGCAACAAATGGATGAAAAGGAGTTTTGAGTTGAAGAAGGGTCGAGGTTTGGTCTGAATGTGGTGTGCGTGCTTTCAGATTCAAAGAGTCTGGATAAAGAACCCGGCAAGAAGATCACCGGGTTCTTAACCAATGCAGTTTAGTTCAGCTTAACAAGTTGAACAGAAGCAGATTCATATTTATCGCCGTTTTTCTGGCCAATCCACATCCCGTCGGGAGTGTATGGGTTTCCGTCAACATCGTACTGAACATCGAGTATGCTCACATTTTTTCCGGTCAAACCGATCCAAACGAGAGAAAACTCTGTTGAAAGGTCTGTTCCGAAAGTAAT
>DISP01000119.1 GCA_002421995.1 Bacteroidales bacterium UBA6207
TCATACGATTATGTGCAAAATGCTCCTGATACCACTTTTACGTTTCAGTTTCTGCAGGGAATGAGCTCGGGCGAGTACGTTGTCTCGGTCTATGGTCTTAATCCCGAATGTGGCCCGGGTGCAACAGCCTATTACAACACAGTCTTGTTTGACGAAGATCCTCCCGCAGTTGCAGGCACCCCGTCGGCTTGTGTGAGTGTTGAATCGCAGTTTTCCATCGCCGGCTTGTACTCTGATATAGAATGGTCGTCGGGCAGGGGAGAGATCGTAGGTTCGCCACAAAACAATGAGGTGACGATACGCTGGGATGCGCCCGGATTGGATACACTGCGCGTATATTCAGTGACAGAGTCGTGCGGCACAAGGCTTTCGCTGCTTCCGGTGGTGATAAAACCAGTGGCGGAGGTGGCTTTTGTGGCCGGAATAGAAGCCGTCTCCTGTCCCGGTCTGCCGCTCAGCTTCAGCGATGTCTCAACGCTTGCGACGGGCAGCATTGTCAGCCGCAAATGGAGCTGGGACGACGGACAAACCGACAGCACCACCCTTGCGCAGATAGCCCACAGCTTTGCCGATACGGGTTTTTACACCGTACGCCTTGTTGTGACGACCAATCTTGGCTGCGAGACGGCCACAGAAAAAACCATCGAAATCATACCCTATCCCGAGGCAGACTTTAAAGCCTGGCGCAACTGTGTTTCGCAGGGTATCGAGCTCACCGATCTTTCAACGGGCATCAACCTTGCAAACTGGGAATGGGACTTTGGCACTGCGCCGGTCACAGCCGGCAATCTGAACCAACAGCAGCCCACCGCGGTGTTTCATCAGCCGGGTGAGTTTCCCGTGCGCATGATTGTCACCAACCTTTATGGCTGCAAGGACACGGTTGTGGAACAGGTGTATATCCATAATCCTCCCGTTGCAGCATTTTCGCATGAGTTTCCCTGTCAAAGTCGTGGCATCGTCTTTTCCGACGAAAGCCTGCCCGCCGACACGACATTGGTAACGTATAGCTGGCAGACGCAATCGCCGCTGGGCGACACGCAACAGTTTGAGGGAAACCCTGTCACGATTATTTTCGACAAATCCGGAGAAAACCGGGTTGAGCTCAATGTGGCCGATGGCTTTGGCTGCAGCGGGAGCGCCGCCACGGTGGTTTCGGTCATTCCCAAGCCGGCGGGAAGTTTCAATTATATGCGTGATGACAGCGATCCGCAGGGTGTTTTGCGTTTCGAAAACCTGACAACGGGCGCCGTGGGCTATAATTGGGATTTTGGCAACGCGACCACCTCCACGCTTTTTGAGCCCACAGCCCTTTATTTTGAGGAACGGAACTATACGATAGTGCTGGTATCGGTGAGCACCGAAGGCTGCACCGACACAACAATGAAGGAGTACTACTACTATCCTGAATTGTACATGCCCAACGCTTTTACACCCGATTTAGATGGTTTGAATGATGTGTTTAAGCCCGTCACAGGGCGCAGCACCCTTGAGCCCTACCTGCTTCAGATTTACAACACCTGGGGTCAGCTGCTTTTTAGCACGACAGATCCGGCCACAGGATGGGATGGCAAACACAATGGCGAAGCCTGCCCGACAGGGGTCTATGTATATACGCTCGACTACCGTGAAGGCGTTGACGGAGGCACGAAAGTGGTTTCGAAAAAAGGTACTGTTACGCTGATAAATAAATAATAGCATAAGGTAAAATGAGGGAATAAATTATGAATAATGTTTTTGCTGCCAAGCTTCTCAGGATTGGTTGAGAATGTGTATTTTTTGGTTTTTCTCAGATTAAAATTTTGGAAAAGCTTGATTTGAATTTGATTCTTAATTTATTCATTTCTTATTCGCGAGGTGGATTTATAGAGCTTAGGGTGATTTGATAACATTAAAAAAATCTGTGTTGTTCGAAGGCAAAACCTGATAGACATAAATTTCACCATGAACAAAGTATTCTGACAACAATAATATTCGTATAAAATGTTGACTCAAAATGCGCTGATAAATAAAATGACTTATCCCGATTCTTTAAGAATCAGGCTTGGTGATAATCAGTTCTTAGCAGTGTTGCTGTTGATTTTTTTCTTATCTTCTCAACATGGTAATGCTGAAGGAACAAAGCAGCTTGAACCTGTTGATGCCCCGGCCGTTTCTTTTTGCAAAATCTGTTTGTCTAATGCATTGCAAAGTGACAGGGTTCCGTTTGCTTTGGTTGGGTGTAACGAAGAATACAGACTCAATGTCAGCATTGATAATTATCAAAACCAACTTATCTATATCGGTTTTGGTAAAGTAATTGGTGGTTCTTCGCAAATCGGAGAAGTATTTTATGATGTTGATTTTCAGATAAGAGATCCTAATGGGAATGTTCCGAATGGATTTCTTCTTGGTCCCTTACCTTCAATGCCTGGCGACAACGGTTTTATTCTCAGCAGGGAAGAAGCTTTGAACGGGCCAAATATTGACAACACCAATCCTGATGGTTACAAGCCGTTGGTTTTAAATCCTTCAATGAATGGTGATTATATCATTGAATTCTCACTTCCCAGCACCTACCCAATTGAGGCAAGAGTGCTCGAGTTTTTTGATGTTACAGTTGTTGAAAGCAATACTGAGCTCCCCGGACGCCTGTGGAGCAAAGCCTGGCAATTGAGTTCGGGTGGAACATATTCCAATCAGAACGGCTCATACAATAATATGTATATCTATTCGGCTGATAGCACTTTAACGCTTTTTCAAGGCAATGGACTGGCCGGAGGAGTATGGGTGGTTTATAGCAATGAGTGGGGGACTTCAAAAATAGGCAGTTGGCCGCAGAGGCGTCGATCTGTCCTTGGTAATGCAACAGTGCCACCCCAATACAAGATTTTTATCAGCGAACCTGATCCTTCTCTTTTTCCAACAGGCGTGATAGGCGAGATGTTTGATGCTTTCGCTTTGCCAAATGCCTGTGATACAGTAATTAACTTTGGTGTTACTGTTAGCAAGAGAGGAAATGTTGAATTGCTGATTGATGTGCCACCGTTCAATCCTGACTATATAGGCAATGAGGATGTACAACTGGGCTACAGCGTGTTGCCCGGCTACAACTTGCTTCAACCCGGTTGGGATGGATTGGATGGATATGGCTTACCTGTGCCAAATGGTACAATTGTTCAGATACGAAGCGATTTTTTAAATGGCCTGACAAACATCCCGCTCCACGATGTGGAAGATAATCCCTACGGTTTCAAGGTTGACATTGTTAAACCTGAGCCGCCAAACGGAGATACAAAATTGAAATTGTTTTGGGACGATCAAAACCTGCCTGCTGAGTTTGGTCCAACAATCAACAGCACCGAAGGATGCATTTACACCGATGCAGGTTACGTCTCCGGCTGCCATCAATGGTCATATTCGATAAGTAGCCTCGGAAATCACAATACCGTGAATACCTGGTGGTATTATGAAACTGGCAATCCATTCTCTGTTGACCTCACCATCGAGCTTCTCCCGCGCAAAGGCCATATTTCCGGTCCGCTTAACCTTTGTGCCGGACAACTTGCAACTTTCAGTACAAAAATAATCCCTGCAGCTGAGAAGTATTTCTGGACCTTAAGCGGCGAAGGTCATTCGGTTGATTTTGTGCAGAATGCCCCTGACACCACCTTTACTTATCTCCTGCCACAAGACTTGGCCACCGGTGAGTTTAGTGTTTCTGTTTACGGTTTCAATGCATTATGCGGTGCAGGCGAAGCTGTGGTTTTCGACTTCATTGTTTTTGGTGAAGACCCTCCCGCAGTTGCAGGCACCCCGTCGGCTTGTGTGAGCGTTGAATCGCAGTTTTCCATCGCCGGCTTGTACTCTGGTATAGAATGGTCGTCGGGCAGGGGAGAGATCGTAGGTTCGCCGCAAAACAATGAGGTGACGATACGCTGGGATGCGCCCGGATTGGATACACTGCGCGTATATTCAGTGACAGAGTCGTGCGGCACAAGGCTTTCTCTGCTTCCGGTGGTGATAAACCCGGTGGCCGAAGCGGCTTTTGTGGCCGGAATAGAAGCCGTCTCCTGTCCTGGTCTGCCGCTCAGCTTCAGCGATGTCTCAACGCTTGCGACGGGCAGCATTGTCAGTCGCAAATGGAGCTGGGACGACGGACAAACCGACAGCACCACCCTTGCGCAGATAGGCCACAGCTTTGCCGATACGGGTTTTTACACAGTGCGCCTTGTTGTGAGGACCAATCTTGGCTGCGAGACGGCCACAGAAAAAACCATCGAAATCATTCCCTATCCCGAGGCAGACTTTAAAGCCTGGCGCAACTGTGTTTCGCAGGGTATCGAGCTCACCGATCTTTCAACGGGCATCAACCTTGCAAACTGGGAATGGGACTTTGGCAATGCGCCGGTAACAGCCGACAATCTGAACCAACAGCAGCCCACCGCAGTGTTTCATCAGCCGGGTGAGTTTCCGGTGCGCATGATTGTCACCAACCTTTATGGCTGCAAGGACACGGTTGTGGAACAGGTGTATATCCATAATCCTCCCGTTGCAGCATTTTCGCATGAGTTTCCATGTCAGGGCCGTGGCATTGTCTTTAGCGATGAGAGCATGGCTGCCGACACGGCATTGGTTGCATATAGCTGGCTGACGCAATCGCCGCAGGGCGACACGCATCAGTTTGAGGGAAACCCTGTCACGATTATTTTCGACAAATTCGGAGAAAACCGGGTCGAGCTCAATGTGGCCGATGGCTTTGGCTGCATCGGGAGCGCCGCCACGGTGGTTTCGGTCATTCCCAAGCCGGCGGGAAGTTTCAATTATATGCGTGTTGACAGCGATCCGCAGGGTGTTTTGCGTTTCGAAAACCTGACAACAGGCGCTGTGGGCTATAACTGGGATTTTGGCAATTCGACCACCTCCACGCTTTTTGAGCCCACAGCCCTTTATTCTGACGAGCGAAACTATACGATAGTGCTGGTATCGGTGAGCACCGAAGGCTGCACCGACACAACAATGAAAGAGTACTACTACTATCCTGAGTTGTATATGCCCAACGCATTCACGCCAGACCTTGATGGATTAAATGATGTGTTTAAGCCGGTCACAGGGCGCAGCACCCTTGAGCCCTACCTGCTTCAGATTTACAACACCTGGGGTCAGCTGCTTTTTAGCACGACAGATCCGGCCACAGGATGGGATGGCAAACACAATGGCGAAGCCTGCCCGACAGGGGTCTATGTCTATACCCTCGACTACCGTGAAGGCGTTGACGGAGGTACGAAAGTGGTTTCGAAAAAAGGTACTGTTACGCTGATAAACAGATAACAATACCTTTTTGTGAAAACCTTTATTTAAAACTGCAACAGGCGCTATCCGGCAGGATTTTCATCATAATTCATCATCCAGTTGATGCCAAATTTATCGGTGAACATGCCAAAGTAAGCGCCCCAGAAAGTGGTTGTCATGGGCATATTGACCTTTCCGCCAGCTGATAACGCGTTGAAAAGCCTGTCAGCTTCACTTTTTGAGTCAGCATTCACAGAGATAGAAAAGTTGTTGCCTTGTTTCAGTTCAGGAGCATATTGATCACCTGTATCACTGCCCATAATTGAGGTTTCGGCACTGATCGGCAGGCTCACATGCATGATTCTGTCAGCCATTTTTTGCATGAAATGCGGGTCGGCGTCTTCCGAGGGTGGCATGTCGCTGAACCTGCCAAAATAGTTGAACTCTCCGCCAAAGACGGATTTGTAAAATGTGAAGGCTTCCTCGCAGTTGCCGTCAAAATTGAGATAGACATTGACTGTTGTCATAACTTTTAAAATTTGATTATGAGGTGTTAAGAATTGTTCGCTTCTTCGGCCATGCTTTTCACGGTTTCCAATGCCTTTGGAAAAGTGGCGTTCATAAATGGTTCGTAAGCTTCGATGGTGTCCACGCTCACCACAAGTTCAATAAAACCCTGCTGTGGTATCAGCTCATAGCTCTCTGCGGCATTAAACCATTCTTGTGCTTCGTTCATTGGTTGCTCGATAAAGTTGATAAGCTCTCCTTTGTGACGAAAGAGGATGAAACTGTTTTTCTGTAGTTTTTCGATGATGCTGAACATGCCATGTCCGTCGGCTGAGAGAAAATGAATGCTGTTTCCCTCTGCAAAATGAGGGGTTTTGTAATGACTGCTCTCGCTGAACGCTGCTGTCCATCGCTTGTAGTTTTCGCTCTCCCACAAGCAGTTCCATACTGTTGCAGCATGGGCGCGGATATGTATTTTAAATACCAATGTTGTCATAATTTATTGATTTAATGAATGATTAAGCAGAGGCCCTTGCTTGAAAAGCGAGAATTAATATCGAACACGCCAAAGCCCCCGACTTCGTTAGGCTGCCAAAGATAATTTTTTTTGTATTCATCAAACGTTTTCAGAACTATCCGTTTTTCGGATAATCAACCCATTCCAAATCCAAAAATTTTCCGCCTGCTTATTGAGCGTCTCGAACTTTTTGCTGAAACTCAAACAGTGATTTCTGAATTTTTTTTGCTTCATCGAGCAGTTGAGGTGGGTAGCGGCCGCTCAGCAGCATCTTTTCACAGCTGTCGAGCAGCATTTCAGCCTGTTGCAAGGCACCGGTGTTGATTTTTCCTTTCCGCTTTTGCTGGTATTCGTTATAGGAAGTTGCATAGTCGTTATAGGCCCCGACAGCCTGGTTGAAGGTAGCCGAAATGCTGTTGATAAGCCTGACGGTATTGTTGTAGCTGGCAATGTCAATGGCTTCGGTGAGAAAATTCAGTCGTTGGATAACAGCCTGAAAGTTATGTTCTTGTTGTTCAATACGGGTATGTTCGGCTTTGTATTGTTCTTCTTTTGGCATGGCAAGAAACGCTCTGAGACTGTCGGCATGTGACCTATAATACATATTCCAGGTTTCGTTTGTTCTCTTTTGAATAAAGCCCCGATGGGTGAGTGGTGAGGTCAGAAACTGCCAAAGCGGATCATACGGCATATGTGATTGGATCATCTTATCCGGCGAAACCATAAGAAAAGCGGGATTGTATTCAGCTACGAAACGGTTGCCGACCATCGCACCCGAACCAAAGGTGGGATCGCTAAGCAACCATTTTTCACCTATGCGGTTGGCTACCCACACATGAGGAGTGGCATCAACCTGTCCAAGGATGCGGGTATAGCCACTCACAAGGTAGGAGGGGATGTTCATCAGGCGCGCAAGACTATCGAAAACGCCGGCATAGCCTTCGCAAACAGCTTTTCTGCCCGAAAAAGCCGAGGCAGTGATTTCGGCTTGTGTGAGCGACTTTGCCTGGCTGTTGGTTTGCCTGAGGTCGTAGAGGATGTTGTGCGTAACCCATTGATACGCTGCTTCGAGACGTTCTTCGGGTTTGGAATACGTTTGAGATATAAGATCGGCCAGAGCTTTGATTGATGTCGTTTTGCTGCCTGTGATCTTCTTATCGACCGGTGCTTTTTGACCATAAACAGCAACCGAAAACATGCTGATGATTAGTAAGAATGGAAAAACAACTGATTTCATGGACGGATAACGGACGATTGACGATAAAGTTTTACAAAGGTGCAAAACAATATGTTTAATGCTGTCAGGCCGAATTGCTATTGTCATTTCTTTTCCAGCCTCATTGCAGTGATATTGATTTTTCGCGGAATCATTCATTGTGGCAAAGTTTGGCTGTTAGGATGACTTCAGCTTAGTCGGGGCTTATGATTGCATCTTTGCCGGCGATTAAGACGCGCTCCACGCTTATTCCCTGATGATTCCCATGTGTTGCATAAGCCAGGTGGCGTTGCGGTTGACAGCCACGCCGGGTCGAATTTTGTAGTCAAAAAGCAATTGCCCGCCCGTGATTTGACTTTCGAAGCAATGGTTGGTGACTTTGCCACCTGAGCTTTGTTCAAGTGCGCTGAGCTTGAGGTCGTGGGTGGCCATCACCACAAGGCTGTTGCAATCATAAAATCGTTTGATCAGGGCTTCAGAGCCGCTGAACTTGTCTTCGGAATTTGTTCCGCGCAGCACCTCATCGAGTAAAACAAGACATGGATGTGGTTGAAGTGCAGCTTCGAGTATGCTTTTCAGTTGCTTAAGCTCCTGCATAAAGAGCGAGGTGTTTTCATGCAGCGAATCGGTTTGCCGCAATGAGCTGTGCACCGGCATCGGTTTCCAGCAAAATGAATCGGCACAAACAACAGCGCCTGCCTGCGCCAGAATCACATTCAAACCCAGGGTGCGCAGCCATGTGCTTTTGCCCGACATATTGCTGCCTGTCACGAGCACAATCCGCGGATCAATTTGTATCCTTACATCGTTGTTGATGCGCTTCCCTGCCTGAATCAGCGGGTGTCCGAGATGGTCGGCATGTATCTGCACCGCATCAGTGGCCGTTGGGGTGCAAAAGTCAGGGTGGTTGTGTTTGAACACTGCCAGACTTATCAACATCTCGAGCCGGCCGGTTGTCATGAGCCATTCGTCCATCCGGAAGAAATGACGGCTTTTCCAGTTTTCATAGCGCAATGCCAATTGCAGATCATAGGCAAACAGCGCGTTTCCGGCCACATAAAGAAAAACATTCGCACGTCTGTCAAACCATTCCGCAATCTTGCCCAGCTCACTAAGCGCATCAATGGCTTCGTTGGCTTGCCCCTGCATTTCGAGCAACACAACAGAGGTGTTTTTTCTGTTTGTGAGCAACATTAAGGCTTCGCTGTAGGCTTTGATGGAATGTCCGATGCCGGCGGTCTCTTCGGCCAAAAGCACCATCTTGCGGTTTTGTGCAAAAGCTGCCAATAACGAAAGTGTGCTCAATACCACGAACAGGGCAGAAATGCCTGTGAAAACAAATACAAGCAATGCCATCCATGTGACCGCAGGCAACAACCATGCGGCTGTTTTATAGGTCTTTTGGGCAAACAACTTAACAAATTCTTTGGCAGAGCGGGGCTCCTGATGGTCTTTTTCGGCATAAGCCTGCACAAATCTGCGCTGAATTTCCTGATTGAAAGCCATGTCGCCCGACAGTTCGGCAATTGCTGCCTGAAGGAGCAAAATGCGCTCCTTCTCTTTTGCACCTGCGATAAGCGCTTCGGCAAGCAATTCTTGTCCAAAGCTTGTGGTGGCACGGTTCAGGTGATGGAAGAGTGAGTGCTTGCCAAACAGGTCAAGGTCATCGGCAAAGGGGAGCCGCTGCGCAAATGCTTGTCCATCGGCATAAAAATTACCCCGACCGTGAATGCTGTCAACTTCGTTTTGCTGAATCTGAAGCAGCGTCGAAGCAGCATCGCGCCGGCGGTAAAGTTGCTGGTGCCTGACAATCAATACGATGAGTGCAATTAAGGCCAGGGCTGATAAAAAGAGAAAAACATGAATCGCGTACAATGCAAACATGGTGACGAAAGCCAGCAACAATACGAATGCTGTCAACCGCAGCCATGAGAAAAGACTGATTCCGCGGTTGAGCCTGTGAAGCATCGTTGTTTGCGCTGCAATTTGCTCCTGATACCATAGAAGCATTTCGGCCTGACTTCGATTGTGTGACATTGAACTGATTTTTTACAAAAGTAAGCAGAATGAGCCATGTCAAAAGCTAAATTGTGTGAATACAATGCCTTTTTCGTACCGAAAACCCGTTTGTCGGGAGCACATTTGCTGCCAAAAAATGATGCCCGGCTTACCATTTTTCTAGACGAATTGTTAAAGCTTCAGGTATGTTATTG
>DISP01000027.1 GCA_002421995.1 Bacteroidales bacterium UBA6207
CGCCACACAATTCAACAGAATACTGAGGGTCGAAGGATACAACACGCACAAAATCACCATATTTTTCGCCAAACAATGCCATTGCACCCATCTCTTTTGCCTGACCGATCGGCACTTCGGATTGTACAACTCCAGAGATGTTTTCGCGAATCTTTTTGTTCACAATTTTCTCAATACTGCGAATTTCTTCGGGGGTCACTTTTCCGAAATGACTGAAATCGAAACGCAAACGCTCCGGATCTACAAGCGATCCTTTTTGTTCAACATGCGTTCCAAGCACCTGTCGCAGGGCAGCATGCATCAGGTGTGTGGCTGTATGGTTGTTGGCAGTTGCCTGTCGTTTTTCAGCATTAACTTTTGCAATAAAAGGCTTTTCGGGCGAAAGCGGCAAGCTTTCAGTCATATGCACGATCAGGTTGTTTTCTTTAACAGTGTTGAAAACGCTGATATTCTCATTGTCATTCACAAGCCAGCCGGTGTCGCCAACCTGACCGCCTGATTCAGCATAAAAGGGTGTTTTGTTGAGTACAATCTCAAAATGTTTTTTCTTTTTTGCACTTACTTCCCTGAATTTCAGGATTTGCACTTCTGCTTCAAGATGTTCATATCCAACAAATTGTGTTGAAAAACTTGATGTCTGAACTTCGACCCAATCTCCTGCTGCTACCTCGGCTGCTTTGCGCGATCTGTCTTTTTGCTCATTGAGTTTTTTATTAAATCCTTCCATGTCAACACTGCAGCCTTTTTCTTTCGCAAGAAGATTGGTCAGGTCAACAGGGAAACCGAAGGTGTCAAAGAGCTCGAAAGTAAAATCGCCATCAATAATTGACAATGCCACATTTTGTGTGGTGTATTGTTCAAAACGTCTTATGCCCTGTGCAAGGGTTCTCAAAAAAGATGCCTCTTCTTCCTGAATTACTTTACTCACCAATTGTTGCTGGCTGGCAATTTCGGGAAAATTTCCAGCCATTTGTGCTGATAAAACGGGTAAAAGCTTGTAAACAAATGGTTCGTCGAAGGCCAGAAATGTGAATCCGTAGCGAACAGCACGTCTTAAAATCCGGCGGATGACATAGCCGGCACCGGTGTTGGATGGTATCTGTCCGTCGGCAATAGTGAATGCAACAGCCCTCAGGTGGTCGGCAATCACACGCATTGCGATATCTTTTTGTTTGTCAACGCCATATTCTACTTTTGCCAATCGGGCAATTTCCTGAATCAATGGCTGGAAGATATCTGTATCATAATTCGATTTCTTGCCTTGCAAAGCCATTGTGAGCCGTTCGAATCCCATGCCGGTATCAACGTGACTTGCAGGAAGTTTAACCAAATTACCATTGGCAAGCCTGTTAAATTCGATAAAGACCAGATTCCAGATTTCGATCACCTCAGGATGGTCGTGATTCACCAGGTCTTTTCCGCTCACAAGCTTTCTTTCGGCATCATCACGAATATCAACATGGATTTCGGAGCAAGGTCCGCACGGACCGCTATCGCCCATTTCCCAGAAGTTGTCTTTTTTGCTGCCGAAAATGATTCTGTCCTCAGGCACAATGGATTTCCAAAGCTCAAAAGCTTCGTGGTCTTTTGCCATACCATCTTTCTCATCACCGCCAAAAACACTGACATACAATCTATTAGGGTCTAACTTGTACACTTCGGTCAATAATTCCCAAGCCCATTCGATGGCTTCTTTCTTGAAATAATCGCCAAACGACCAGTTTCCTAACATTTCAAACATGGTGTGGTGGTAGGTGTCATAACCCACTTCTTCGAGGTCGTTGTGCTTACCCGAAACACGCAAACACTTTTGAGTATCAGCTATTCTGTTCACTTTTGCGCTTGCATTTCCAAGGAAAATTTCTTTAAACTGATTCATGCCGGCATTCGTAAACATAAGGGTCGGATCGTCCTTCACCACGATAGGTGCCGAAGCAACGATGAGATGTTCTTTGGATTTGAAAAAGTCGAGAAAAGTGTTGCGGATTTCTATTGATTTCATTTTAAGAGAATTATGATTTTTTTGGGTTTTTTAACATGCAAATAAAGCTTGCAAATTTACGTTAAAATATTATTTTTGTGGATCAAAATATTACACCCTGAAGTTATATTCATGGCAAAGCAAAAATATGTTTTCAATCAAAAGACCCTTACTTATGAGCGGTATTTTGTTAATTGGAAGCAACGGCTGCTGCGACTGATCTATTTTATCCTTACCTCCGGAGCTTTGGCAGTTGCCTTTGTGGTTATTGCATACCGGTTTTTTGGGTCGCCAAAAGAGCGTGTTCAGCAGCGCGAACTCGAGTATATGAAACTACAGTATGAGATTTTAACCGACCGTTTGGTTAAAATGGAAAAAGTGATGTCGGACCTTCAGGAGCGTGATGATAATATTTACAGGGTAATTTTTGAGGCCGAACCAATACCTTCGTCTGTGCGTAAAGCAGGATACGGGGGAGCTGACAGGTATGAGAACCTTAAAGGTTATCAAAACTCTTCAACGGTTGCGGATGTTGCAAAGAAACTTGATCGTATTGCAAGCCAGCTTGTTGTGCAGTCAAAATCATACGATGAAGTGTTTGATCTGGCAAAAAGGAAGAATGAGATGCTTACTTCCATACCTGCCATACGGCCTGTCAAAGACAAAGATTTCAGAAGAATTTCTTCTTATTTCGGCTACAGAACCGACCCGTTTTATAAGGTTAAAAAGCTTCACGAGGGCGTTGACTTTTCAACACCTGCCGGAACTGATGTTTTTGCAACCGGAGACGGCGTAGTTGAAACTGTTGAAAAAAGCTATTACGGGTATGGAAACACCGTTATTATCAATCATGGATTTGGTTATAAAACAGTTTACAGCCATTTGAGCGCTTTCAAGGTGAAACAAGGTGAAAAAATTAAACGTGGCCAGCTGATTGCGAAGACCGGAAACACAGGCAAATCAACTTCACCGCATTTGCATTATGAAGTTAGAAAAAACAATGTTCCAATAAATCCTATTCACTTCTTCTTTAATGACTTAACTCCTGAGGATTACGATCTTATCCTCGAACTATCTTCGGCTCAAACACAAACGATGGATTGATAAAAATAATGGCTAAACAGGAAAAAGTATATTATCACATAGGCGAAGTGGCCGAAAAATTTAACGTCAACACCTCGTTGATCCGCTTTTGGGAGAAAGAATTTGACGTTTTGCGCCCACATAAAAACAAGAAAGGCAACCGCATGTTTACCGAAAAGGATATGCGAAACCTACACATCATTTTTCATTTGGTAAAGGAGAAAGGATACACACTTCAAGGCGCAAAAGACGTGTTGAAAGCCGGTTTTGAAGTTGTGGAAAAGGATGTGACTATAAAAGAGACACTTCAGAAATCATTAAATTTTCTGAAAGGATTGGATCAGTTGCTGGCCGAGAAACAAAATAATCAAAAGAAACTACCTTTTGTCAGGTAGTTCTGAACATAATCCTTTATTCCCTCTTCCAGACTTGAAAATGATTTGCTGTAGCCGGCAGATTTTAACTTACTCATATTCGCCTCGGTAAAATACTGGTATTTATCCCTGATATCAGCAGGCGTGTCAATAAAGCGAATGTCGGGTGTGCTTTCCAATGCCCGGAATGTGGAAGTGGCCAGGTCATAAAAGCTGCGGGCTTTTCCGGTTCCAAGATTATACAACCCACTCTCAGGTTGATTTTCTATCAGAAATTCAATCACGGCAGCCACATCTTTCACATAAACAAAATCGCGCAATTGACCGCCATCAACAAAATCGGGGCGGTGTGAACGAAAAAGATTCACAAATCCTTTTTCTTTAATCTGCTTAAAGGAATGAAAAATCACCGATGCCATCCGGCCTTTGTGGTATTCGTTGGGGCCATAAACGTTGAAAAACTTCAGTCCATACCATGATGGCGGAGCTTGTGTTTGCTTCAAAGCCCACTTGTCGAAGTCGTTTTTTGATTCCCCGTAGGGATTCAATGGTTTCAGTTTTTCAACAATGGCGTGGTCGTCATCGTATCCCGATTCGCCATTTCCGTATGTGGCAGCAGAAGAGGCATAGATCAGCGGAATATTGTGCTTGCTGCAACTATTCCAGATTCCCTTGGTATAATTAAGGTTGAGTTCGTTAAAAATATCAACGTTAAACTCGGTGGTATCAGTGCGTGCGCCCAGATGGATGACCCATTGTACTTCGGCTGCATGGCTTTCGAGCCAGGCCGGGAAGTGTTTCCTCTCAACAAGCTCAAGGTATTTTTTTGCAACAAAATTACCCGTCTTGTCTTGTCGGTCAAAAGCGTCAACAAGTATCAATTGATCGTTGAACAATGCCGACAAATGGCCTGCAACTACGCTGCCAATAAAACCTGCTGCACCTGTAACTGCAATCATATCAGTTTATTATCAAATTGACTATTTTTGGAGCGCTGCAATTTGTTGTTCAAGAACTTTGATTCTTGCTTCTGCATCGCTCTGTTTTTTCTGTTCGAGCTGGAGCACTTTTTCGGGTGCGCCACTAACAAAACGTTCGTTGGACAGTTTTTTCATCACCGATTCGAGAAAACCACGCGTATAGGTCAACTCCTGATTGAGTTTTTCCAGTTCGGCTTCAATATCAATGTTTTCGGTGAGGGGAATAAAAAACTCGGTTGAGCGGAGAACGAAACCAAAAGCACCTTCTACGGCAGCTTCAACATAGGATATTTCGCTGATGTTGCATAATTTGGCGATAAGCGGATCAAATCCGGGATGCTCCAAGGCTGCATTCAGTTTCACTTTGAGTTGAATGCTGTCGCGGAAAGGAATATTTTTTTCTGCTCTTACTTTGCGGATGCTGTTGATGATTTCGCTTGCAGCTTCGTAATGTTTCAGTATTTCAGGGTCATAGCTGCGAACCGTTGGTTTCAGGGAGCTGATGATGTCTTCGTTTCTATCGCGCAGGTGGTGCCATATCTCTTCGCTGATGTAGGGCATAAACGGATGCAGCAATTGCATCAATTCTTCAAAAAACTGCGTGGTTTGAGCTAAAGTTGAAGCATCAACCGGTTTTCCATATTCAGGTTTGATCATTTCAAGATAGGAAGAGCAAAAGTCGTCCCACACAAGTTTGTAAACACCCATAAGGGCATCTGAAAGTCTGAATTTGTCGAAATGATCTTCCATCGAGCTATGTACTTCGCTGAAGCGAGCCTCAAACCAATCTGTTGCAACTTTTGCTGTTTCGGGCTGGGGAAGCTGTTCATCCACATTCCAGCCTTTCACGAGGCGCAGTGCATTCCAGATTTTGTTGCTGAAATTGCGGCCTTGTTCGCAGAGCGATTCATCAAAAGGCAGGTCGTTTCCGGCAGGCGCAGTCAGAAGCATGCCAACGCGCACTCCGTCGGCACCATAAGTGGCAATGAGGTCGAGCGGATCGGGGGAGTTTCCGAGGGTTTTCGACATCTTGCGGCCAATTTTATCTCTTACGATACCGGTGAAATAGACATTTTTGAACGGGATTTCACCTGCATATTCGTTTCCGGCCATGATCATTCTTGCCACCCAAAAGAAAATAATGTCGGGTGCTGTGACGAGGTCGTTGGTGGGATAATAATAGTTGAATTCTTTATTTTCGGGATGCCTGATGCCGTCAAAAACCGATATTGGCCAGAGCCACGACGAAAACCAGGTGTCAACAACGTCTTCATCCTGCTTCAAATCGCTGAGCATGAAGTTGTTTCCGGGATATTGAGCGTTAGCNNGGAATTTGTTGTCCCCACCAAAGCTGACGCGAAATGCACCAGTCTTTGACATTTTCCATCCAGTGTTTGTAGGTGTTTTTGAATTTTGGTGGATGAAACTGGATGCTGCCGTTTTCGACCACTTCGAGGGCTTTGGCTGCAAAGGCCTCCATTTTGAGAAACCACTGCAATGATATTTTAGGTTCAATGACGGCATCGGTGCGCTCAGAAAAACCAACTTTATTGGTGTATTCTTCAATCTTAACGAGATTTCCTGCAGCCTCCAGCTGTGGAACGATGGCTTTACGCACATCAAAACGATCCATCCCGATAAAAAGTTCGGCAGCCTGGCTCATGGTGCCGTTGTCGTTGAAGATATCAATGCTTGGCAGCTTGTGTTTCATGCCAAGGGTGTAGTCGTTGATGTCGTGAGCAGGTGTGATTTTCAAAGCGCCTGTACCAAATTCCCGGTCAACATATTCGTCAACAATAACCGGAATAGCCCGGTTGAGAAGCGGCACCAAAACCTTTTTGCCGTGGAATGAAAAGAATCGCTCATCTTCGGGATGAACGCAAATAGCGGTATCTCCCAAAATCGTTTCCGGACGCGTGGTGGCTATGGTAATGTATTCATCTTTGTCGGTGAGTTTATACCTGAGGTAATAAAGCTTTGACTGAACTTCCTTATATACAACTTCTTCGTCAGAAAGTGCAGTAAGTGCCTGAGGATCCCAGTTTACCATGCGAATGCCGCGATAGATCAGCCCTTTTTTATACAGGTCAATAAAAACATCTATCACTGATTCGTACAGTTTTTCATCCATAGTGAAAGCAGTGCGTTCCCAATCGCAGGAAGCGCCGAGTTTTTTCAATTGTTCAAGGATGATGTTTCCGTGTTTTTCGCGCCATTCCCAGGCATGTTTGAGAAAGGTTTCGCGGTCAATCTGTGATTTTTCGACGCCTTCGTTTTTCAGTTTCTGAACCACTTTGTTTTCGGTAGCAATCGAAGCATGGTCGGTGCCAGGTACCCAGCAGGCATTTTTTCCAAGCATTCTGGCCCTGCGAATGAGCACATCCTGAATGGTATTGTTGAGCATGTGGCCCATGTGGAGCACTCCGGTAACATTTGGCGGAGGGATGACGATGGTATAAGGTTCGCGCTCGTCGGGCGTTGAATGAAAATAACCTTTGTCCATCCAGTGGGCATACCACTTTTGCTCCAGTTCGGCAGGATTGTATTTGCTGTTGATCTCCATGTGGTTATACGATATTAGGCTTTTTTGAGTTTGACCGGCAAAAGTATGAAAAAATTGGATGATGCCATTCAACAATCATTATGGAGGTGAATTGTTGGTTTGCAGCAACTGTGCGGGCGCATCAGGACTTTGTTTGTGTTATTTTTTTTCTAAATTTGCTGTCGCATACAATTTTGAGATTATTGTTTCAATTAATAACTTAACACATTACACTTTATGATTAAAGGACATCCCAAAGGACTGCTTTCAGCCGCTCTGGCAAACATGGGTGAGCGTTTTGGTTTCTATACCATGATGGCGATACTCACTTTGTTCCTCATGTCGAAGTTCAATATTTCAGGTACAGAAGCGGGAAAACTCTATTCCGTTTTTTATGCTTCAATCTATGTGCTTGCACTTGTTGGCGGGTTTATTGCCGACAGAACACGTAATTACAAGGGTACGATTATCGCCGGATTGCTGATTATGTCGGCAGGTTATGTCTTGCTTTCGATGCCTTCGCTGATCACTACCAAGTATATTGCACTTGCTGCGCTTTTGGTAATTGCTTTTGGCAATGGTCTTTTCAAAGGTAATTTGCAGGCCGTGGTCGGTCAGATGTATGACAATGATGAGTTCAGAAGTAAAAGAGATTCAGGTTTCCAGATATTCTATATGTTTATCAATATCGGAGCCATGTTTGCCCCTTTTCTCGCAACCTGGGTGCGCAATACCTTTGTTTCGATGCAGGGTTATTCATACAATGCAGAACTTCCGGGAATGTGTCATCAGTACCTCGATGGAAAAATGTCAGCCGAAGTTGTCAACGGCAGGTTTACCGAGCTTGCAGCACATGTGTCAAAAGATATCGTTCCGGCAAACCTGACCGATTTTGCTAACAGCTACCTGAATGCATTTAACACCGGATTTCATTATGCATTTTTGACCGCTGTGGTAGCAATGCTCATCTCGCTTGCCATTTTTGTTTTTACCAAAAAACAATTACCAAATCCCAGTGCCAAAGCAAAGGCAACAGTATCAAAAGAAGAAGCCATGCAGGATGCAAAAGAGATCAAACAACGTATTATGGCGCTCCTCGCAGTGTTTGGCGTTGTTATTTTCTTCTGGTTTTCGTTCCATCAAAATGGGCTTACACTCACAATGTTTGCCAAAGATTATACGCTTTTAGGTGGTATTTTCCCGTCAGTTGAGATTTTCCAATCCATCAACCCATTCCTGGTTGTTTTCCTGACGCCACTTGTTATTGCCATTTTTTCATGGTTGTCGAAAAAAGGTATTGAACCTTCAACACCAAAGAAAATTGCCATTGGTATGGGAATCGCAGCGCTTGCATTTGTTGTGATGGCTTTGGGTTCGCTAAACGTTCCTTTGCTCAATGATGTGAAAGATATGGGTGGATTGCCTGATGCACAACGTGTTACTCCATGGTTGTTGTTTTTTGTTTACTTCATACTCACTGTTGCTGAGTTGTTTATTTCACCACTCGGACTGTCTTTTGTTTCGAAAGTTGCTCCTGCTCACCTTCAGGGATTGATGCAGGGTGGCTGGCTCACAGCAACAGCAGTTGGAAACGGCTCCTTGTTCCTTGGTGCAATGATGTACGAAAACATTTCAATTTCAGTTACCTGGACAGCATTCATTGTAGTTTGTGTGCTTTCGATGGTGGCTATGCTTGCTATGGTGAAATGGCTCGAAAGAGTTGCAAAATAGTTTTGGATTTTTCAAAACGAAACATAGAATTGGCAGGGCAGAACAATCTGTCCTGCCAATTTTTTAATTTCTGGATTTTAAGTTGATTTTATGGAGAATCGCGGACAAAAACCCTACAGAAGCTATGCTGAATATTTCAAAAAAATATTTGGTGAACGTGTGCAGAAGATCAGCGTTGACGCCGGTTTTACATGCCCGAACCGCGATGGAACAAAAGGGTTTGGAGGTTGCACTTTTTGCGATAACAATGCTTTCAACCCCTCGTACTGTATGCCGCAAAAGTCGGTAAGCATGCAGATAGCCGAAGGAATTGAATTTCATCAAAGAAGGTATCGGCGGGCAACGAAATACCTTGTTTATTTTCAGGCTTATTCCAATACCTACAAGCCACTCGAAGCCCTCAAACCGCTTTATGAGGAAGCGCTGTCGCATCCGTCTGTTGTTGGTTTGGTTATCGGAACACGACCGGATACTGTTGATGAAGAAAAATTAGCGTATTTGAAAGAATTGCAGAAACAACATTATATCATGCTGGAGTATGGCATTGAAAGTGTGTATGATGAAACCCTTTTGAGGGTCAACCGCGGCCATACTTATGCGGATGCAAGGCAGGCAATCGAGGCAACACATCGTGCCGGACTGCCTTGTGGCGGCCACTTCATCTTTGGTCTTCCGGGCGAAACGATGCAGATGATGCTGGATTCGGCCGGAATCATCTCAAAACTGCCTTTGACGACCGTGAAGTTTCACCAATTGCAGATTTTCAAAGGAACCGTGATGGCTGAAGAATACCTCCGAAATCCATCAGCGTTTAAGCTCTTTTCATTGGCAGAATACATTGATTTTATTGTTGATTTCACCGCTCAACTCCGTCAGGATTTGATTATTGAAAGATTTGC
>DISP01000131.1 GCA_002421995.1 Bacteroidales bacterium UBA6207
CTGATGCTCGAGGACCAGGGTTTGCGACACGGCATTATTTTGCCTATTGACATCTTTTTCAGATCGCTGGCGCGCGACCTGGAAAAACGTGCCATCGGCATCATCCTTTCCGGAACAGGTAGCGATGGCACGCTCGGCACGCGTGCAATCAAAGAATCAGGCGGCATGGTTATGGCTCAGGACTACCGCACTGCCAAATTTGATGGAATGCCGAAAAGCTGCATATCAACCGGTCTGGTTGATTATATTTTGCCGGCCGGCGAAATGCCCGAAGCCTTGCATAACTTTATCAAACATCCTTTTGTCGAAAAAGCCAAAAGCAGCGATGGTGTGCTAACCGGAAAGGAAGATGGACTGAGCAAAATCATGATGGCATTGCGCGAATACAGCGGCATTGACTTCTCCTATTATAAAGAAAACACAATTTTCAGACGACTCGAACGTCGGCTAAGTATCAATCGTTTCGAAAAACTTGAGGATTACTATGCGTTACTTCTTAATTCGACCAAAGAAAAAGAAACCCTCTACAGAGAATTGCTGATCGGCGTTACGAGGTTTTTCAGGGATGAAGCTGCGTTTGAGCTTATTGAAAAAAATGTGCTTCCCGAAATCTTTGATGGTTCGCGGAAAGAGGTTCGTGTCTGGTCGGCAGGATGCTCAACAGGCGAGGAGGTGTACTCTATCGCTATGTTGATAAGAAATTATCTTGAAAGCCACAAACTTACTGCTGATGTTAAAATATTTGCCACCGACATTGATAAGCATTCACTCGAGTTTGCTGGTCTGGGTTATTATCCCGAAAGTATTGTAAGCGATGTGGAGCCCGCGCTGTTGGCCAAATATTTCACAAGAAGAGAAAATGGATACCAAATCAGTGAGTCAATCAGAAAAATGACAATTTTCGCAACACACAATGTGTTGAAAGACCCTCCGTTCTCAAAACTTGATTTGGTTGTTTGCCGAAACTTGTTTATCTATTTTAAGCCTGACAGCCAGGCGTTTGTGTTAAATCTCTTCAGGATGGCACTCAAACCGGGTGCGTTTCTGTTCATGGGTAGCAGCGAGACACTTGGCCAATATGGCGATTCATTTAATGTAGTGAGCACGAAACACAAAATTTACCGCAAAAAATCAGGGCTTACAGGCTTAAATGTGCAGCCACAACGATTGTCTCATTACAGATCAAAAGAAAGTACCAGTCATATTCAGGGTACAAAACTTAACAGACCGCGGGATTTCATTTTTGATAAATTACTCGATAAAATGCTTCCCCCTTCTATCGTGTTTGATGACAAATTGAATGTTTTACAGGTAATCAACGATATTAATCCCTTTGTTGAACTCAGATCCGGCCAATTTAACCAAACACTTTCGAATATTTTTTCCCCGGAGATGATGGTCGTGGCCAATAATCTGATACGTAAAGTAAAAGCACAAAACCAGCCTGTGATTTTTCAGGGAGTCTCTTTGACGGGAAATGAAAAAAGTTTTAAAACCGACATCAAAGGCCAAATCCTTACAGAAGATGACGAACGTGTGGTGATGATTTTGTCATTCACCAACACCGAAAAATCCGATTTAGGACGGAAAACTGTGGAAGTTGTAAACCAGGAGGCGCAAATCCGCGATCAGGTGACCGAGTTGCAGTATGAGTTGCAGTTTACAAAAGAAAGTTTGCAGGCAACTGTTGAAGAACTCGAAACCTCAAACGAAGAATTGCAGGCATCAAACGAGGAGTTGATTGCTTCCAATGAAGAACTTCAAAGCACAAACGAGGAGCTTCAATCTGTCAACGAAGAGCTGTTCACAGTCAATTCTGAATACCAAAGTAAGATTGAAGAACTTACACAATTAAACAGTGATGTTAACAACTTGTTGAACAACACCGATATAGCTGCACTGTATCTCGATAGTCGCCTTTGTATCCGAAAGTTTACACCGTGTTTCGCCAATATCAGCAAATTGGTTGAGTATGACTTAGGACGGCCTTTAAATGAACTGGCAACAGCCTTTGTTTATCCTGAATTTCTTGCCGACATCAGTCGGGTTCAGCTAAAACTGCAGCCAATCGAAAAAGAGGTTGTTGCTGGTGCCAATGTGTTGTATCTGCTGCGGATAGTGCCTTATCGCACCGACTACAATGCAGTTGACGGAATCCTTGTTACGATGGTAAATATCACAGGCCTGCAAGATGAAAGAGAAAAACTGAAGGTTTCAAATGCAAGACTTCAGGCCGCACTCGAAATGGGTAATATGGCATGGTGGGAATGGGATATCCCTTCAGGTAATGTTACAATGCACGATAATAAAGCAACGATGCTTGGTTATTCGCCTGAGGAATTTCCGAAAAATGTTTACAAGATTTGTGAGCTGATACACCCTGAAGATTACCAGAAAACAATGGATGCCATGCGCGATCATTTGATGGGTAAACTGCCTCTTTATGATGTGAAATACCGTATCAAAACCAAAGATGGCAGCTATAAATGGTATTGGGACAAAGGCGGAATTGTTGAAAGAACTCCCGATAATAAACCGCTCAGACTTGTTGGTCTTGTGATTGATATCAGCGAAAATTATGACCATACGCTCTATAACAACTCAAAAACAATCACTGTATGAATTCCGGGGAAATAGAAGACCTAAAACGAAGAATCGGCGAGGTGGCAGGGGGCAAAGCCTATAATCCCAAACATGCATATACCAAATCGCTTGAAGAATTGATAGAAGACCTCAAGGTCTATCAGTACGAGCTCGAGTTTCAGAATGAAGAATTAAAACGCATCCAGAATGATCTGGAGCAGTCAAGGGAAGAATACTATCAATTATTTGAAAATGCACCGGCCTGCTATGTCATCATAGACAACAATTTTCGAATATTGAAAAGAAACAAATTGTTCGACAGCCACTTTGGTGAGTTTTTGCATGAGAAAGAACAATTCGATTTCAGAAGTTTGCTCGAAGCTGCTTCGCAGGATGTTTTTTATTTTTTCTGTCAGGAACTGTTCACTACCGGAATAGCTCATCCTGTTGAAGTTAATATGCGCTCTTCCGATGGAAAAATTTGCTGCATGCAAATCGAAGCAAATGCAAGCGTTGGTGCTACGGAAGTTGTTTACCGTATGTCGCTCAATGATCTGACTGAAAACAAAACGCTTTACACAGCAATTGTTGCAAGTGAGAAAGAAAAACGTATGATTACCGACAATGTCAATGACATGGTTGTGATCAGCGATTCTTCGGGAATCATCAGCTATGTGAGTCCATCAATAAAGCAATTTGGTTTTTTACCGGCAGACTATATAGGCAAAACATTATTCGATTTTGTGCATCCTGACGATGCTCAGATGGCCATGCAGGCTTTCAACGAAGGCGTAGGAGCAAAGGGCAAAAATGCAATTATCTTCAGAACACCGGTCAAAAACGGAGGTTATCTTTGGGTTGAAACTTCCGGAACCGTGGTGTTGGACGAATAGCAACAAGTTGTTCAGGCTGTTTTTGTTGTGCGAAATATCGAAGACCGGAAAAAAGCTGAAGATGAGTTGAAATATGCCAATGAACTGCTTTCGCAAGTGGGCGTGATGGCCCGCATAGGTGCCTGGGAACTAAGGGCTGAGGACAATTTATTGTTCTGGTCGCCGGTCACGCGTATCATCCTCGGTGTTGATGCTTCTTATGTTCCCAATCTTCCAGAAACATTTTTGTTTTTTCCGATTGGCGATACCAGGCAGTCAATCATCAGTTCGCTTGAAAATGCTTTTACCAAAGGTGTTGAGTTTGACCTGGAAGCAAAGATCAACACTGTTGATCGCGGGTTAATCTGGGTACGTATAAAGGGCATTCCGGTTTTTGAAAATGCTAAGGTTGTGAAATTGAGAGGCTTGTTTCAGGATATCAACGAAATCAAAAAAGCTGAGCTGATGCTTAAAGACTATACGCACGAGCTCCGTGAATCAAACACGGCGAAAGACAAATTGTTTTCTATCATCGCCCACGACCTGCGATCGCCTTTCAATGCGTTTTTAAACCTCACTGAAATACTGAACCAGGAATTCAACTCATTTTCTGATGAAGAGATTAAAAAACTCACCGAAACAATCTACTCCAGTGCTTTAAATATCAATGACTTAATCAACAACCTGCTTGAATGGTCACGCTTGCAAAGAGGAAGGTTGGTTCCACAGCCATCAACTGTACTGGTAAAAGACCTTGTCTTAAAAGCAATTGAATCAGTACGCCTGCAGCTTGATGGCAAATCAATAAAGGTGAAAGTTTTGATTGATGAAACTTTTATTGCCAGAGTGGATGTCGAAATGACTTCAACGGTGCTTCGCAACCTGCTTTCGAATGCCTGTAAATTCACCCATAAAGAAGGTGAGATTAATATAAGCCTTATAAAAAACGAAAGTCATTTTTATTTGGATGTTGCCGATAGTGGTATCGGGATTCCTGCGCTGATGCAAAGTGAACTTTTCGAAATCAGCGATTCAAAAGGAAGAAGGGGCACCGAAGGTGAAAAAAGTTCAGGACTAGGCCTTATGCTTTGTAAAGAGTTGACCGAATTACAAGGTGGAAGCATCAGGCTTCGCGAAACGTCATCGCAAGGAAGTTGCTTCAGGATAACAATGCCGTTAAACGTATGAAATTTATTCACAAAAAACATCAAATCTTCAATCTGAATAGAGTTACAGAACGTAAATCTTTGTTTTTAACAGCCGTTGCAATACTTTTCGCTTTTGGTCTGGCCTTTCCGCAGGGGGAGGTCAACAGCCTTGCTTTGAAACGCGAAATCGTTGTTGCTGGCGATCATTACTATCCGCCCTATGAGTTTATAAATAAAAAAGGTGAAGCGGACGGGTTTAATGTTGAATTGTTCAGGTTGATAGCCAGGGATTTAAATCTCAACTATACCCTCAAACTCCTGCCTTGGGATCAGGTTCGTACGAAAACAGCAAGTCGTGAAATTGATGTCGTTCTTGGGCTGATGATATCGCCCGAACGTAAAAAACAATTCAGCTTCGGCATTCCACACAGTATAATGACACATGCTATTTTTTCACATACCTCAGCTCCGGTTAAGACTTTTTCTGAACTGAAAGGGAAAAGAGTCTGCGTTCAGAACCTCGACCTCATGCACGATTTACTGCTCGAAACTCCAAATGATTATCAGATAATTACAGTTGCCTCGCAGCTTGATGCACTCAGGATGGTCGAAAATCGGAAATGTGATGCTGCACTAATTGGAAACTATCAGGGTGCACATCTTATCAGAGAGTTTAAGATTAGGGATATTATCCAAAACTCGGCAGAAATTTCTCCCCGGCCTTATGCAATGGCTGTCAGCAAAGGAAACGAACAATTGTTGGATGCACTTAATGCCGGATTGTGGCACCTTAAGGAGACGGGCGAATATGAGCAATTGCGCAACAAATGGTTCGGTGTTTATGAGCAACAGCTGATCTGGAAGAAAATATTGCCGTTTCTTATTATCAGCCTTTCTTTCTTCGTTTTACTTACAGTTTTTATTGTGCTGTTGCGCTGGCGCATTAGAAAAGTCACGGCAAATCTGCGTCAAAGCGAGGAAAAATACAGACTGCTCATCCAGAACCAAACCGATCTTGTTGTGAAAGTGGATTCAAAAGGAAGGTTTCTATATGTAAGTCCTTCATATTGTGCACTTTTTGGTATGTCGGAAAAGGATTTGCTGAATAAGAGTTTTATGCCACTGGTGCATGAAGACGATCGGGAAGCAACCAAAGAAGCCATAGACAGTTTAAAATTTCCGCCACATTATGTCGTCATGGAACAAAGGGCACTCTCGGCAAAAGGTTGGCGTTGGCTTTCGTGGGCAGATACGGCCATTGTGAATGAAAATGACGAAATTATTGAAATAATCGGTGTTGGGAGAGACATAACTGAGCAAAAAGAAACCGAATTGGCACTCAAAGCAAGTGATGAACGTCTGAGTCACTTGCTCGATCAGACAACAAATATTGCAATGCAAGGCTATAACCGCCACGGGAAAGTGCTTTATTGGAACCACGCCAGCACTTTGCTCTATGGTTATTCAAAACAGGAAGCACTTGGAAACAATCTCTTTGATCTTATTATTCCCCACGAACTGATAGACGAAGTGAAAACCGGTGTGCAAAATCTACTCGACTCAAATCACCAGGGCTTTGCTGAGGAGTTGTTGCTTAAGCACAAAAATGGCCATCTTATTCCGGTACTTTCCAATCATGCTGTCGTTCACTTGCCCGGTAAAGACAAAGAGCTGTTTTGTATTGATATTGACCTTTCAAAACAAAAAGAGAGCGAAGCCCTTATAAACGCCCAAAATGCGAAACTCAAAGCAATTTTCGAAAATGGATTCAATCTGTTCATCATTTTAAATACAAAAGGTGTCATCACAATGTGTAACAATACGGCTGCATTGTTTGTGTCGAATTATTTTGGCCATGATG
>DISP01000071.1 GCA_002421995.1 Bacteroidales bacterium UBA6207
ACCACTGTCGCGTATGGCATCCCGTGCCGCCATAGAGGCAATATCCGAATTATCAAGATTGCTGTCAACCCAACGACGCTCGTAAATGCCCGTGATATCTTTAAATTTTCTCGTGACTTCCTCTCCCGGACTGTCTATCACGCTGTGATCTTTTTCAAAAAAAACCTGCTTTGTAAAATCAGCATTGCTAATCACCCTGGGCGGAATATAGCTCCCTGTTCCGGTGATTACGGTGTTTAGAAATTGAGTCATATGGTGTGTCTGTGTTTAATGTGCTGTGATATTATGCTTTAACAAGTTTACGGTCGTAAGGCGAAGCTTGAAAAAGCGGTCAAAGGTAAAAAATCTTTGCTTCTATGATTTTTTTTGTCCTGATCAAGTTCTATGATAGTAGCCTTTTGCCGGTAAATTAAATAATTTTACCGAATACTTTACAGAAGTGACACCTCACTTATAATTTAGGTTGTCATTGTTTTTTAATTAGAATTTTGATAACGAATTATTCGTCATATCTCATTTATATTTGTCAATATGAAGAAGCTTGTTATGATTGGGCTTGTAGCACTGGCCCTCTTTTTTGTGTCCGATGAAGTCAAAGCCCAGATTTCTGACACTGCTGCAAACCCCTATTGGATCGAAATGATGCAACAGGAGGATGCCAATTTTTTCACCACGCAGCGAGCCTTTGAAACTTATTGGAAGGACAGGCCAGTGACCAGAGGCAGTGGTTTTAAGCCATTTAAAAGATGGGAATACATGATGCAGCAACGCGTTGATGCATCGGGAAACCGACCTGCACCCGACCGGGAATTAAAGGCATATAATTCGGTGATTGCCTCGGGCAATATTCTCCGTAATCCAATCAGCAACTGGTCGCAGCTAGGGCCTGTAACCGTTCCGTCGGGATATAACGGATACCGCGGATTAGGACGTATCAACGCAATTGGTTTCGATCCTGTTGATTCGGACAGATTGTACATAGGTGCTCCGGCCGGCGGATTATGGATGAGCAATAACCACGGAGCTAACTGGCAGGTACTCACCGATCATCTGCCAACGCTTGGTGTTTCAGCAATTGTTGTTGACCGCACAAATCCACAGTTGATTTTCATTGGTACGGGTGACCGTGATGCCGGCGATGCACCCGGCATGGGAGTTTGGCGCAGTGCTGACGGGGGTGCCAACTGGGAGCAATGGAACACCGGAATGGGCAATACGACCGTTGGCCGCCTCGTTCAGGACGCCATTGACCCACTCGTGTTTTTTGCTGCTACAAGCAACGGACTTTACCGCACAGCAGACGGAGGCGCAATATGGACAAGAATCCGCACCGGTAATTTCAGAGAAGTGGTGCAGCATCCTACAAACAATCAGATTGTTTATGCGGCTGCCGGTGCAAGTTTTTACCGGTCGTCCGACAACGGACAAACCTTTACCCAGACCACCAACGGGCTTCCCGGAGGTTCACGTGCGGTGATAGGGGTATCAGCGGCTTCGCCGGATGTTGTTTATTGCCTGATAACCAATTCTGATTCCTTCAAAGGTCTTTACAGGTCGGCTGATGCAGGACAAAGCTTTACCGAGCGCTCCACATCGCCCAACATTATGTCATGGGATTGCAATGGTGGAAACGGAGGCCAGGCATGGTATGACCTCGATATAGCTGTTGATCCACTCAATGCTGACAACCTGCTTGCAGGAGGCGTAAATAGCTTTCGCTCACTCGATGGCGGTTCGAGCTGGACCATCCGCTCGCATTGGTATGGTGGCTGTGGCGTTCAGTCGGTGCACGCCGATTTGCATGTGCTCGAATACAACCCGCTCAACAACAGGCTGTATGTCGGAAACGACGGAGGATTTTATTGGACAGCAAATGGTGGCGTCAACTGGACCGAAATTTCAAATGGTCTGGTGATCAGCCAGGCTTATAAGATTGGTCAAAGCCGCACAAAACCCAACCATGTCATCAACGGCTATCAGGACAACGGCAGCTCGGTAATGAACGAAACCACCTGGCTTGCTGTTGGTGGAGGCGACGGTATGGAGTGCACTTACGATCCAACCGACCACCGCTACAGCTATTCGTCCTTGTATTATGGTGCCATCGAAAGACAGTTCAACAATGTTGGCCAGGGATCAATAGCCGGTGAAGGAACAAACGGTATCACCGAGAGTGGTGGCTGGGTGACACCCTATCTCATTGATCACAACGATGGAAATACGATGTTCATCGGCTTTAAAAATGTATGGCGCAGTACGAACATAAAAGCCAGTAATACAGGCAGCATTCAATGGCAGAAGATCAGCTCGTTTGGTAATTCTGACCTCGAACAGCTGGCACAATCCGCAGCTAATACCAATATTCTGTATGCCTCGACAGGAAATAAGTTTTATGTAACCGAAAATGCCAAAGATGCCACTGTAATATGGACAGCCAGAACAAGTCAATTGCCTTCAACTTCAACGATCACTGCAATCGCGACGCATCCATTTGATGAAAATGTAGTTTATTTAGCGCAGCAAACAAGGATATTCCGTTCGTCGGACAAGGGCCTGAGCTGGAACGAGATTACGGCAAATTTATCAGGTATTCAGATCAACAGCATCGCGTTTTACCGCAATAGCGCCGGTGGACTTTACATTGGAACGGATATAGGCGTTTTTTACCGTGAACCGGAAATGGCTGACTGGATGTATTACAGCGAGGGCTTACCGGCCAGCGTTAAAGTGACCGAGGTTGAAATTTATTACGATCCTATAAGTCCGGCCAATGATTTGCTGAGGGCCGGCACCTACGGCCGCGGTCTCTGGGGAGCTACACCTTATTTCGGAACTTTGACTGCTGACTTTGTTGCTTCGGACAATAACATTGCAGCTGGCTGTACCATTGACTTTAGTGACAAAACAGCCGGAACACCGTACACCTGGGAATGGACCTTTGAAGGGGCTAATCCTTCCACAAGCACTTTACAAAATCCGGCAGGAGTGAGTTATCCTCAAGAAGGAATATTCGATGTCACTCTGACTGTAACTAATCCCAATGGCAGTCATACCTTCACTTGGGAAAATTGCATCACCGTGGGGCCATCAGCCTTGCCTGAAGTAGATTTTGCTGCCTCTGCAACAGTTGGATGCCCGGGTGTTGTTGTAACTTTTACCGACTTGACCGACAATTGCCCGAATATGTGGATTTGGGACATCACTCCGGCAAGCTACACTTACCTGCAAGGTACAAATAACCTGTCGCAAAATCCTGTAATACAGTTTAATGAATACGAACATTATAACGTTCGCCTGACAGCTACCAACGCAAATGGAGTAGGATCTTTGCTCAAATCGTCTTTTATCAATGTAGGTGGAGATGGCCTTAACTTTACCGAAAACTTTGAGTCTGCTGCCTTCAGCAATGCCGGATGGACGTTTCAAAATCCGGACAATGGCAAAACATGGGCACTAAAGACTATTGCAAACGGAAACGGGGTGGCATGGATGAACTTTTTCAATTACACGGCATTTAATCAGCGTGATTACCTCATTACTCCACCAATGGATTTGACCGGGATGGAGGAGGTCAAGTTATCGTTTGAATACGCCTATGCGCAAAGATTTGCCCAGATTGACAGTCTTATCATCAGCGTATCAACAGATTGTGGAAACACATGGCAACGCGTTTATGCAAACGGACCCGACGGAAACGGTGCTTTTGAAACTGCTCCTCCAAGCACTGCTTCTTTTGAACCTGCCTCGCTCAACGAATGGTGTGTGGGTGATATGGATTGGGCAAGCTGTCCTGTTATTGACCTGAACCCTTTTACAAATATGAAAGGCGTCAAAATACGTTTCGAAACATTCAATCAATATGGTAACAACCTGTATATTGACAACATTTTCGTGAGTGCCCTTCTTACAAATCCTGAAAATGATAGGAAGCCTCAGGCGCTGTCGGTATATCCAAATCCGGCAAAGGACAAGATGTTTGTTCAGATTGAAGATCAATACACAGGAAAAATCATCCTTGTTACAGATGTTTGGGGTAAAACGGTTGATGTTATTCAGGTGTTGCAAAACAACTTTGAATATGACCTGCAAAAACTTCCCGGAGGTGTCTATTACCTTCAGATTCAGGGAACAGAGGCAGGCGCACGTTTTATAAAACAATAAAATTTGTAAATCCTACAATCAAAAAAGCAGGAAAAATTCCTGCTTTTTTTTTTGTGAAGCATTTTTTTT
>DISP01000148.1 GCA_002421995.1 Bacteroidales bacterium UBA6207
GACTGTCGGTGAAAGCATCAATGGCCCTGTGCAGCTGCACTCCCTGGCGGAATGCAAAACTGTAGTTGTCGGCCATCCTGCCTTTGATGCTGTCGGCCACGAAATTGCCCAGTAAGACCTCTTCATGATCACCTGAGAGATAGGCATGTGCTAAAAAGTTCAATATTTTTTGTGGCGAACTTACAGTTTTTCTGCCTAATATGCCCCACAGCTTGACAAGCTTTGCTACTTTTACTTTTTTTTAACGAATGCTCCTGCCTTATGAAAAAGCTGTTTTGTTTCGTGTTTACGCTATTGTCTTTGTTGCATTTAGACCTCATTTCGGCTGTTGACAGCCTTGCTGTGAAGCCATTAAAAGTGTATCAGTTTGAGATAAGAGAAGAGATAGCTCCTCCGGTGTGGCGGACAACGCAGAAAGCTTTTGAGAAAGCCCGCGCCCTTGATGCCGGTCTGATCCTCATACATATGAACACCTACGGAGGTATGGTTGATGCTGCCGACTCCATCCGCACAAAGATATTAAACAGCAGCATACCGGTTTATGTGTTTATTGACAACAATGCTGCTTCGGCCGGTGCCTTGATTTCGATTGCCTGCGACAGCATTTATATGAAAGAAGGGGCCAATATTGGCGCTGCCACTGTTGTGAACCAGACAGGGGAGGTGGTGCCTGACAAATACCAGTCGTATATGCGCTCGATGATGCGCAGCACTGCCGAAGCCACCGGTCGCAATCCCGATGTAGCCGAAGCGATGGTTGACCCTTCAATTTTTGTAGCCGGCATCTCCGATTCGGGCAAAGTGCTCACATTCACTACCTCCGAAGCAATACGTCATGGTTTTTGTCAGGGCATGGCATCATCGCCTGCTGAGGTGCTGTACAAGGCAGGCCATAGCAATGTTGAAATAATTCACCACCATCTCACTGGGCTCGACCGTGTTATCAACTGGCTCATCAATCCCTATGTGAGTGGACTGCTTATCATGCTGATCATCGGCGGACTGTATTTTGAGCTTCAGACTCCTGGCATCGGCTTCCCGCTCGGCGCCAGTGTGGTTGCAGCCATGTTGTATTTTGCGCCGCTCTACCTCGAAGGACTTGCTACGCATATCGAGATCATCATTTTTGTGGTTGGGATTGTTTTGATCCTGCTCGAAGTATTTGTCATACCCGGTTTTGGCGTTGCAGGTGTTTTGGGTATTTTGTTTACAATCACAGGACTTACACTGGCCATGGTCGAATCCGTTGGCGAAGCGCCTTTCCAGCTTAGCTTTGCGCCTTTAGCCAAAGCGTTTTTTATTGTCACAAGTTCGGTCTTTCTTGCCCTTGCCGGATCAATGTATCTGGGACAACGGTTTTTAAAGTCGCGAAGGTTTGGTTATCTCGCTTTGCAGGCGGTGCAAAATAAAGCAGAAGGATTTACGAGCACCGTCCTCAATTATTCTGCATTGATTGGCAAAACAGGCACGGCACATACCGTCCTCAGACCTGCCGGTAAAGTGATGATCGAAGGCGATGTGTTTGATGCAACCCTCGAAAACGGTTATGCCGAAAAAGGCGAAAGTGTGCTTGTGCGCTCCTTCAGCATGGGGCAACTGCTCGTAAGAAAAAGCAATATATCATAGATAATAAGCCATTTCACGAACTTTTCTTCTGTGACAGATTGATACTGCCGACACATCATGCAGGTTGATTGCCTGCTTTTGCTTTCTCAATTTCTGCAGCAAGCACTTTGAGCAGCGCTTCCTGCTCTATAGGCTTCGTGATACAGCCGAGTGCACCTGCTTCTACTATAAGTTGCTGATCATCAGGTTGTGAATAGGCTGTTTGACCAATTATCATTGTTTGCGGATACTTTTCCAGAATTTGTTTTGTGGTTTCAATGCCATTGAGCGCAGGCATTTTGATGTCCATCAACACGAGGTCGAAAACAAATTCATCCATAAGCTGCAGTGCTTCGTAGCCGCTTTTTGCTGTGATAGTCTTTTTAAAGCGACGACCAAGGATGGCATAAAGCAATTCAAGATTGTCGGCTTCGTCATCAACAAGCAAGAGTGAGTACTGCTTAAAAGGATCGGAATGCTGGATGGCATTTTCATTCGGAACATTGATGTGGAGCACATCGGCAGGCACTTCAAAATAAAAATTACTTCCCACCTCGGGTGTTGATTCAAGCCCCATTTCGCCTCCCATAATTTCGACAAGTCCTTTAGAGATGCTAAGGCCGAGGCCATTGCCTCGCAGTGCCCTGCTTTGTGCCTCGATGCTGCGGTAGAAGCGGTCGAAAACCATGCTTTGCTCTGCCACAGGAATTCCAATACCCGTGTCCTTGACAAAAAACCTGATGCGGCCCGTCATCAGTTGATAACCAAAACGTATGTTTCCGCGCATGGTATATTTGATTGCGTTTTCGAGCAGACCCGACATCACCTGTCGTAATTTTCCCTTGTCAATAAGCAAATGCAAGGGATGTTGCGACCAGCTTTCATCAATGATCAGATTAAGCCCTTTTTGTGTGCAGTTGATGTTGAAGCTTCGGTGCAGGTCGGCGAGCAGGGCGTTCACATCGGTGGTTTCGAGCTCCAGCGGCAAATGCTCGGCATCGAGCCGCGAAATCACGAGAACGTCATCAATAATCCGTAGCAACTGCTCGGCGTTGTTGTTGATTGTCAATACAAAACTCCTTTTTTCCTCTTCGCTGTAGTCTTCAAACAAAAGGTCAGAAAATCCGACGATGGCGTTGAGTGGGGTGCGGATTTCATGGTTCATATTGTTGAGGAACGAGGTTTTGAGCTTGTCACTCTCTTCGGCTTGTTCTTTGGCCCTTTTGAGTTCGCGCTGCAGCTTTTTCTGTTCGGTGATGTCGGTAATCATGCCAATAAGGCCGCCTATTTTTCCACCATCGCCGGGGAAAGGCGATTTAGTGAGGATTACCTCAATTTTTCGGTCATTTTTGAGCGTAATCGTTCTTTCCAATGATTGAAATTTTTCTTCTCCCCTGAAAATGAGTTCGTCTGATTCCTTATAACGCGAAGCATTGATGGCACTTTCGATATCATAAATGTTTTTACCCACAATTTCGCTTTCCTCCATATTGTAAAGCTCTCTGAACGACTTGTTTACACCCAAAAATTCACCGTCCCGGTTCATATAAAACATGGGATTGGGTATGCTCTCGAGTAAGGTTTCGATGAACTCTTTTTGACGGTTGATCTCGAATTCGTCCATCTTTCGTCCGGTAATATTTCGGATAATTGTGAGCACTTCGTCAGGGCCGCTTTTGACCATACGTGCTTCGTACCACTGTGTGCCTGAAGGAGGTATATCTAACTGATATTCAAATGTATGAAGCTGGTCGAGCGCGATTGTTTTTGTGATAAATTCCATCGTCAAAGGCAGCAGACCGGCAGGCAGGAAGCTATCGAGATTTTTGCCAATGAATTCCTCTGGTGGCGCAATCAACAAGCTACTGTCGGGTGCCATACTGTCAATGATCTTTCCTGCTGATGTGAAGCGGAAAAAGAGATCGGGGATGGCTGACAGAATCGCTTTGTTGCGGTTTTCGATGCGTTGCCGGGCTTCTTCTGCTTCAACCTGCGGACTGATGTTTTTTGAGATTGAAAGGATACCGCTGCGTCCGTCGGGCAAAGCTATCAGTGTTTCGATCAGCTCGAAATATTTAAATTCACCATTGCTGCAGATACCTTTGACCCTGCTTACTAGAACTTTCTTTTGCCTGATGGTTTCGATATTTGTTGCCACCTGATTTCTTCGCGATGCTTCCACAATGAGGTTGATGTGTGCTCCGATCATTTCCTCACGGCTGTAGCCATAGTCGAGGCAAACAGTTGTATTGACGTCAAGAATCATACCATCAAGGTCTTCGAGAATGATCCCTACGGGGCTGGCATCGAACAGGGTTTGATAGCGCTCACGGATTTCGCGCAGTTCGCTTTCAGCCTTGTGACGCAGGCTCACATCGTAGCCAATAGCAAATACAGCTTCCTCACTGCCATAGGTTGTTTTGAAAAGATGAACCTCTTTTGGAAATACCGATCCATCAGCTTTCCTGCCCCAGAATTCGAACATCCTGGCATCTCCTTCAAAGGCAGCTGCAATATGTTCTTTGAGTGCTTCCATATCATTTCGCCCCGGCGCTGAAAGTATTTCAGGCGTTTTGCCAATGAAATACTCCTTCGGATAGCCATATAATTTAACTGCACCCTCGTTCACATCAATAAAACGCCCCGCGCGATCCTGCACATAAGCAGCACTGCCAATGTTGTTGAAAAGATTTCTGTAGCTTTCGGCTGATTTCAAAAGCTCGTTGTTTCGCCGAATCTCAGGTCGCCTGTCGCGAAAGATGAAGACAGCACCCAGCAACTGCTTTTGTTTGTCACGGATGGCCGACACCGCATCGCTGACAGGTATCGCATCACCGTTTTTTTGTTTCATCAGGTATGAAAAATTTCCTCCCGCTGATTCCCCCGACAAAACCTGCATCACCGGATGTTCTACTTTATGGCCTGAATGCTCGTCAAGCAGTAAAATGATGTCTGCTATCTGATGTCCTTCCATTTCGCTGGCATTTAAACCTGTAAGTCGCTCTGCTTCAACATTTACGCGTTGAATACGACCCTCAGCATCTGTTGTTATGATGGCATCGCCGATGCTGTAAAATGTGGCCCGAAAGTGCTGCTCATCCTCTTTGATCTTGTGGAGCATCTGAATATTTGACTCCTGCAATGTCAGGATTTTCCCCATCAACAGATTGATCACCGGATAGATGATCAAAATCGTTGGTCCGGTAACAACTAACACCTCAAGCTGGTTTGCTCCGGGCAGGAGATACATACTAAAAATCATTGCTGCATGAACCACGAGCCCCATGGAGTAGATGGCGAAATTTCCGGGTAATCCCTTGCCTTTCTGAACATATTTATAATGAAAATACCATCCTGTCAGAAAGGAGCTCATGCCAACTGCCAAACCCATGTTGACACCCGGACCACCCAATATTAAACGGTAAAAAACAACAGGAAACAGCGTGATGATGCCTGAAATGGGTCCGAAAAACAAAGTTGCAGTACTGATAACGATGGAGCGCCCGTCGAAAATCAGCCCTTTTTCCAAAACCACCGGATGAAGCATCCCGGCCAAAGCAGCAGCTCCAAAAAGCAATCCCTGTAGTATGCTTCCTGCAAATTTATGTCTTTGTGATTGCTGATTTACAAAACCAGACAAAACACTGATTGCAACAAGTGCCGATAAGTTATAAATGAGGTCAATAATAAGCATGGACAAATATACAACCTCAGCTTGCGTATTTCATGGTC
>DISP01000233.1 GCA_002421995.1 Bacteroidales bacterium UBA6207
GGCCTACTGAAAAAGGATTTGTTGCAGAACGGGTATAAGTAGCTGTGATTTAATTGGTTTGGCAATATATCCATCGCAACCGGCCTCGAGACATGCGTCTTTTTCGTTTGTCATGGCAAAAGCAGTTTGTGCAATCACTGGCAGTTCAGGTCTTATTTGCTTGATAACCCGTGTTGCTTCATAGCCGTTCATACCGGGCAGTTGAATGTCCATTAAAACGAGGTCGAGCTGTTCTGTTTCTTCACAGATTTGAATAGCCCGATGCCCCTCGATAGCTCTTATTACATTCATTCCCAGCGATTCAAGTATTATTTTCAGCAAGTCGAAGTTCGAATCCACGTCTTCAACCACAAGCACATTTTTGCCTTTCAAATCCATCACGGTCATTTGGTCATCCTGCAAAACACGCTGGTTTTCGGGTGTCCCAAACGTTGCCGGCAGAAAAATGTTAACGGTTGTACCATAGCCTGCCTCGGAGTGAATGTTTATGTTTCCATTCATCAGTTTCACTATCTGTTCAACAATGCTGAGGCCAAGGCCCGCGCCCGGATACACCATACCCGAGCCTTCATGAATTTTCGTAAAGCGTTTAAAGAGCAAATGTTTTTTTGTTTCGGGGATGCCAATACCGGTATCGGTCATATAAAGGTGTATGAGGGGCTCGTTTGCCTGGTTACGCACAACCTTAAATCCATACGAGATGCTTCCTTCACCGGTAAATTTCAGTGCATTATCAAACAGATTGGTCATTACCTGCCTGATTCTTTGTTTATCGGATATAAACAATTGTTCGCCTGTCGGCACCTGAATTTTTATTGCAAGGTTTTGTTTTCCTCTCGCCTGTGCAAGCCTGAGAAACTCTTCATAAAATGAAGTGAAAAGATTGCCCAGGTTCACTGTTTCTTCATTGATTTGGATGCTGCCCGACTCGATTCTGGAGAGTTCCAGAATATCAGCAATCAAAGTCTGTAACGCATTGCCATTGTCTTTGATATGCCTCACAAATGTGCTCAGCTTTTCTTCGCTCAGATTGCCTGCTTCGAGCAATTCGCTAAAACCAATAACTGCATTCAGCGGCGTTCTAATTTCGTGCGACATATTCGAAAGAAAGGCACTTTTAAGCCGTTCGGATTCTTCAGCTTTCTGAAGTGCGGCCGTCAGCTGAATTTCGGTTTGTTTTCTCTCAGTGATATCGCGCCCGATAACAATGAGAGCCCGGCGCTTTCCGTCAGCATGAAAAAGAGGCATTTTGATAACATCATAAACCCTGTCATTTCCGGCCGGATCGGTTATTATTTCATCACTACGGATCATTTTGCGTTGTTGCCAGGCCTCCTCATCTGATACCACACATGCCCTGAATGCCATTTCGTTGGACGGACTGCATGGAATGAGGTCAATGTCAGTTTTGCCTTTGTAATCAACATTATCGAGTGCAAAAAGTTCCAGGTCGGCTTGATTTGCAATAACCCACCTTCCCAATCCATCTTTAAAACAAATTATGTCGGGCATGGCATTGATGAGCAGCATCAGCCGTTCTTCCTGTTCAGCATAGAGTTTCTGGCTTTTGTCAAGTTCGTTTTTTGCATTTTCCAACAAGGTGTTTTGTTCAGTCAGCAGTGTGTTTAGCTTTTTGTGCTTTTTATACATGCTGAAATAAAGGACAAGGCTTATGAAAAGTATTACCAGGATTAATAAAGTTATAATCAGTAACTTACGGTTTGTTTCGTTTGTTTCTTTTTGTTGAATAAGGATTTTTTCCTGTATCACTTTTTCTGTCTTAAGTGTTTCAACCTCTTCTAATTTCTGGTCCATGGCAAAGCGGGCTTCAAGATTTGCCACAGCAGTAGAATCAAAGAGGTCTTTGACAGAATCAAAAACCTGGTGATACAGTTTGAGTACCTTAAAAGCTTCTTTGGTGTTTCCAAGATAATCCCAGCTTTTATAAAGTTCTTTCAGAACCAGAATCCGCATTTCGCCATCGGGATAAAACTGAAGGTCTTCTTCGGCTTTCAAAAAGGCATTTAATGCCTGCCTGTGATTTTGATTCAACAGATGTGTTTTGCCGATTGCATACCATGTGCGCGACACAGGTTTCTTCAATTCATCAAATAGTTGTAACGTCAGGTTAAGGAAATAGAAAGCTGAATCGGCTCTCTTTTGCTGAAGGTACAGATTGCCAAGGTTTTGAAGTGCATTTCCTTTTCCGCCAAAATCTCCGGTTTCTTCAGCAATTGAAACACATTCCTTAAATAATCTGCCGGCTTCGGCGTATTTTCCTTCATCCAGCCTGATAAGCCCCAGGTTGTTTTGAATGGAGAGCATGGATGCTTTGTCACCGAGCGACTTTGCTAATTCGTAGGCATTAGAGAAATACGAAGCTGCTTGTTCATAGGAGCCAAGGTGCAGGTAAAGCGCACCAATGTTGTTATTTATTTTACCAATACTTTCCTTGTTGTCAATCAAAATGTTGAGTTGCAGTGCTTTGTTATAATAATCAACAGCCTTGACATACTGACCAAAATTGACATACAATACCCCGATGTTATTCAGAACTTTTGCCATTTCCACGGTGTCGGCCAATTGCGTAAAAACCGCAAGAGCAGAATCATAATACAAACCGGCCACTTTTTGCAGTGAAAGCGTATAGGCAGCTACACCGGCACTTTTGTATGCCAAAGCCAGCCCATTTGTATTTGCATGCTGTTTAGCAACTTTGATACCCATCAAACTTAGGGTGTAGGATTTTTCCGGGGTTTTTGAAAGAAATGTCTTTGAAAGAAAAAGGTAATCTTCGAGCGATTCAGGAGGCTTATTGCCAAAATCCTCACCGGAGAGTTGCAGCTTCGACAGTGAGTCGGACTGTGCAGTGGTTTCGGCAGCCACAAAGAATAACAGAAGCAGCAGCACCGGCATTTTTAACTTGCAATATGCAGATATTCTGTTTATTGAATGAAATATTGATGTATTCATAACTTGCCTGATATTTGCAAAAGTTGAGAGTATGTTGGAATATTATCTAAAAACCGGATTTCCAGTGTTTCAGGATTAACCTCCAGAAAGAAGATCGAAAGACCATTGGTTACAAGTAGAAATTTAACCTGAAGCGACATATTGTAACGTACAATCTGATCAAAAACACCTTGGTTCAATTGCACATGTTTTGCCTTGCACTCAACAATCATCAGCGGGCTGGCATCGGGCGCAAAAACCGTCAGATCCGTACGTTTGCTCAAACCATTGAGCTTGAAGGAATGTTCAACAGCCATCAGTCCCGGCGGCATAAGCTTTTCTGTTACCAGATGATGCATCGTCAACTGCCTCACCTCTTCTTCAGGTGTTAAGGCAACATATTTTTTCCGGATAGGGTCAAAAACCTCTCTCCGGCCATCGTTTTCGCGTATTTGAAACCATTTCACCGTCGCTGCTGCTGTTCATTGAGTTCGTAAAGTTATACCTTTTGGCCAAAGTATATCCGGAAATTCTAATCTAAATTTTTTTCAAAGCATTTTTGCAATTGATTTACAACGAAATAGTTAAGCTTTTTGGTTAACAGATTTATTCCGAAATACTGCCTCACCCGGTCTTATTTTTGCCCGAACAGCAAAGCTATGTTTTGTATATTTGTAGATTGATTTAATAAATTCCGCGTAAACATTCATTATTTGCGCTAAACCCGAAAGCAATGAAAACCAAGAAAGAGATCACTGAGAACTGGTTGCCGAGATATACCGGGCAGACATTAGGCGATTTTGGGCAATATATTTTGTTGACCAATTTTAACCAATACCTCGAACTTTTTGCCGAATGGCACAATGTACCGATTGTTGGGCAGGATTTTCCGATGCCTTGCGCCACATATGGTGATATAACGATCATCAACTTCAGCATGGGCAGTGCAAATGCGGCAACTATTATGGATCTTTTAGGTGCGATTCATCCAAAAGCTGTGTTATTTCTTGGAAAATGTGGTGGGTTAAAAAAGAAAAACCAGGTAGGCGATTTGATTTTACCCATCGCTGCCATACGCGGTGAAGGTACTTCTAATGATTATTTGCCAGTCGAAGTGCCTGCGCTTCCTGCATTTAGCCTTCAAAAAGCTATTTCGAGCACCATTCGTGAACACGGACGAGATTATTGGACCGGGACGGTATACACCACCAACCGCAGGGTTTGGGAACACGACGATGAGTTTAAAGACTACCTTATCAAAACCAGAAGCATGGCCGTGGACATGGAAACAGCCACGATTTTTGTTGTTGGTTTTGCCAATGAAATTCCTACCGGCGCATTGCTCCTTGTTTCTGACCAACCTATGGTTCCCGAGGGGGTTAAAACTTCTGAAAGCGACAAAAGAGTGAATCAGCGTTTTGTTCACGAGCATCTTCAGATAGGAATAGAGTCGCTTCAGCTATTAAGTAGTAATGGCGTGACCGTTAAACATTTGCGTTTTTAAAATGGCATTAACTTACGAACAGATAGCATCCAATATCAGGCACAAAGTCTTTCACCCGATCTATTTTTTGATGGGTGAGGAGCCCTATTTCATTGACTCCCTCACCGAGCTGCTTGAGGAGCATGTTTTGGAAGAGGTGTACAAATCATTCAATTTGCTTGTAATGTATGGCCGCGATGTGGATGCAGCTACAATTGCCAACCAGGCACGAACCTATCCGATGTCGGGCAATTATCAGCTCATCATCGTGAAGGAAGCGCAAGATGTGAAAGACCTTGAAAAGCTCGAAAACTACCTTGGAACTTTTCCAGAAAGTACAATTCTGGTTATTAATTACAAGTATAAAAAAATTGATGGCCGGAAATCATTTGCAAAAACGCTTGACAAAAAGGGAATTCTTTTCGAGTCGAAAAGGCTCTATGAGAATAATATTCCTGACTGGATCAATAAATATCTGCAAAACAGAAATTATTCGATCAGTCCGAAAGCATCTCAGATTATGTCTGATTTTCTTGGCAACGACCTGAGTAAGGTTAAAAATGAATTGGAAAAACTGATGATTTCATTGCCCTCAGGTTCGAAAATTACAGAAAAGGAAGTTGAAGAAAAAATCGGCATTTCAAAGGATTTCAATGTGTTTGAGCTGCAAAAGGCACTTGGAAGAAAGGATATTGTCAAAACAAACCAGATCGTCAATTATTTTGGTGCCAACAAAAAAGACAACCCCCTGGTGATGGTCGTAACGATACTCTATAGTTTTTTTACCAAGCTCCTGAGATACCACTACGCCACAGACAAATCAAAAAACAATATAGCGAGTGTGCTGGGTGTGAATCCTTTCTTTGTTGGTGATTATCAGGAGGCTGCCTCAAATTACAGCATTGCCTCAATAGTGCAGATAATTGCTGTTTTGCGGGAATATGACCTTAAATCGAAAGGCTATGGCAGCAATGGGGTTGACGATGCCGAGCTGTATCAGGAAATGATTTATAAGATATTGCATTAAAAAAGTCGTACGATCCAAGACTAAGCGAACAAAGTTTCAATTTTATCCTTGTATTTTTCGCAGATATAAGCTCTTTTAAGTTTCAGATTTGCAGTGAGTTCGCCGGTGGCCACAGACCATTCATGATCAACGAGGTCGAACTTTTTGATTTGTTCGAAATCGCCGAAATGACGGTTTAACAGGTCAATTTCTTTCTTAATAACGAATCTGACGTCTTTGTTAAGAATCATCTCGGCTTCGGTGGTGTATTTGATGCTGTTTTTTCTGCACCAAACTCTAAGGTGTTCAAAATCTGGAACAATAAGTGCTGCGGCAAACTTCTGATGTTCTCCGACAACAAAAATTCCATCAATGAAAGCCGATTCTTTAAACTTATTTTCGATGAGTGCGGGGCTTATATATTTACCCATCGAGGTTTTGAAGATTTCCTTGATCCTGCCTGTAATGCGCAGATAGCCATCGCTGAGCACCCCTTTGTCGCCGGTATGAAACCAACCATCCTCATCCAAAACAGTTTTGGTGAGCTCCGGGTTCTTGTAGTAGCCTTGCATCACATTAGGTCCCTGAACCATTATTTCTCCTTCATCAGAAATTTTCACGTTAACATTTTCGATAGGTTTGCCAACGGTTCCCGGGTTTATTCCTTTGTTTCCGAGGGTGTTGACAGCAATCACAGGCGATGTTTCGGTGAGACCATATCCCTCCAGAACGGGAATCTGAGCTGCCGTAAAAACCTTGATCAGGCGCGGCTGCAACGCAGCACCTCCCGAAACAATCACACGCATCTTTCCGCCAAGAGCCTCGCGCCATTTGCTGAAAACTAATTTGTTGGCAATAGTGAGCTTGAGGTCAAACCACCAACCCTGGTTTTCCATCGGCTCAAACTGATGCCCTGTTTTGACTGCCCAGAGGAATATTTTCTTTTTAAAGCCTTTGGTCTTCAGGCCTTTTGACATGATTTTATCATACACTTTCTCGAGCAGCCGCGGCACAGTTGTCAATATCTCTGGCGAAACCTCACGGATGTTATCGGCAATGGTTCCCATATTTTCGGCATAATAGATAGCAACGCCGAGGTAGTGATACACATAAATATTCATGCGTTCATACACATGGCAG
>DISP01000175.1 GCA_002421995.1 Bacteroidales bacterium UBA6207
GTTGGCGATCAGGTGATCCATGCCGACTTTTATGAAGTGAAAGAAGACAAACCTGTTGTGGTTTCGTTGCCGGTGAAACTGAAAGGCTCATCACCCGGTGTGATCCGTGGTGGTAAACTCAAACTGAAACTCACCCGCCTCGATGTGAAAGGCCTTGTGGCTGATCTTCCTGAATTTATCGAAATCAGCATCGCAAAACTGAATGTCGGACAATCAATCAAGGTGAAAAACCTTGAGTTTGAAAAGATTAAAGTGCTCAACAACAGCAATTCGGTGATTGTTGAAGTTACATCTGCACGCGGTGTTGTGCTTGCTGCAGAAGAAGAATAGACATTTCTGAATTTTGAAAAGGCATAAAACATCAGTTTTATGCCTTTTTTTTCAACATAGCTAAATTAGGATTTATCAGCCATGAAATACCTGATTGCCTGCCTTGGAAATATCGGTGCAGAATATGCCAACACCCGCCACAATATTGGGTTTCAGGTGGGCGATGCCCTGTGTGCCGATCTTTCGGGAAAATTTGAAACCGGCAGACTGGCACAAACGGCTGTGGTGAAATACAAAAGCCGCATCTTAGTGGTGATCAAACCTACCACCTATATGAACCTCAGCGGAAAAGCCGTGCAATACTGGCTGCGGCAGGAAAACATTCCGCAAGAAAATCTGCTCGTGGTGGTGGACGATCTGGCGCTGCCCCTTGCCACCCTGCGCATGAAAACCAAAGGCAGCGATGCCGGCCACAACGGCCTCGAAAATATTATCCAAACCCTTGGAAACAAACAGTTTGCCAGATTACGCTTCGGCATAGGCAACGACTTCCCACGTGGAAAACAGGTTGATTTTGTTTTGGGCGAATGGAGCAAACAAGAACTTCTGGCCCTCGAACCAAAAATCCCGGCAGCCGTTGAAATGGTCAAATGCTTTGTGGCTATCGGTGCTGAACGCACGATGAATTTCTACAATAACAAATAGTTGATGGGTGATGCGTGATGGGTTGTGGGTTGTGGGTAATACGTGATGGGTGAATTCGTGACAAACATACAATTCGTGCATACGCGGCAACAAAACATTCGTTACTGTAGTCAAAAGAAAGGCACTCACTTTTCTTCACATTCCCTTTTGGCAGCCAAAAACAACCAAGCGCTTACAAAGCGCGTCTTCGTTGGTATTGCTCATGGCAAATGAAGACCTCAGTACCGAAAAACAGAAAGACATATACGTATTACTACTGATATACAAATACTTAATTCCGGGTATTTGTTGAGAAAAAGAGAAGAATTGTTTGCAAAAGACTTGACAATAATTTTTTTTCAGATTATATTTGTCGCATCAAAAACAATAAAAAACATGATGAAAAACAATTTACCCCCCCCGATCCTGCGCAGCGTTCTTTGGTTTAAAGGTTTGTCCTCGCAAAAGGCAAGCAAGCATTCGCGCTGGATTCATTCCTTTGTTGTGGCAGTATAACTTCTCATTATCGCCAACCGATGAGTTATTCGACACCAAAAAAACAACTGACTTGTTTTCAGCATAACAACATCAACCATGAATTATCTTGATAAAACACAAAAACTTGAACAAATGCTTAGGCTGATCAAAGATCAGAACACTGGAACGGCAGCACAATTGGCTGAAAAGCTATGCGTTTCACGACCAACGATTGAAAACTACCTGCATCTTCTCCGAACAGCCGGTCACAACATCAGCTATTGCACTAAAAGGAAATCCTATTATTTTTTGAGCACAGACCGTAAATTTATGGAGCTCCATAAAATTCGTATGGAGGTTGACGTTTATATTTGCAGCGAACAACGTCACACGAAAAAGACAAGATATGATCAACCACATTCAACATACCCCAAGGCCAGCCACCTTTCATAAAAAAAGCCTCTGTATGGGGGCAATCTCTCAACATCTGACTGTATAAAGTATTAACCAAAACCATAAAGAGGCGCTGCAAAGATACAACAACGCTTATTGAAACCAACCCGCAACAGCGTTTTATTGGATGTTTTCACACACATCACAGGGGTGGCGGCACACGCCTTTACAGGTTTTAGCGTGTGTGGCCGTAGCCTTAGGCCGCGAATGAACCTGCGCCGGTTATGGTGGCACACAAATGCCACAATTGATTGACTGCGAGAGTGGAAAAGCATCTTTGACACCGTCCGGATGTAAATTAGGAGGGTGAAATTAATTCAATGTGATACATGAAACTAATTTATAGATTTTTGATTATCCTTATTATTACTTACTCATGTACAAAAGAAACCGAAATACAAGATAGCAAATATCAACCTGAATATGACGGTTGGTTTAGTAAAGACATCGAAGTAAAGGATATGGAAGGAGTTAATAGTGCATTTTTTAGAGTTTTTGCAAAAACAGAAACCATCCTGAATGATTTTATACAGATGCGAAAATTAACAATAACTACTAACCTTGGTGAAGATTTATCTCTTAAATCAGGAATGCCATCTGAGCTATTTGACGAAACGAAGAGCAATCAAGCATATTCATATAATGCGTCGAAAGAACCGACAGTAGTTATTTCGCATATAACTTCGAATCTAGTTGAAGGCGTTAAAGGAATCCAGCTTCATATAGAAAACACAGAATTTAAGAATGGCCAGGATGATTGGATACATGGTGATATTTATGGTTATGAAACTACTGAGCCGTTCATTGGCCTCGTTCATTGGGAAGGATTGTATGCTGTACTCGTTCACCATAGATGGAAACAATATTGGTATTCAGTAAATTGGGAGCACAATCCCTATACCTACTGGGTTGGTAAGACCTTAAACCAATACTGGTACAAATTCGACTGGGGTAATGTTTACAAAAGGGGGTTAACAGTTCGTCACCATCTGTATCAGCCTCAACAACCATTTCCATACTATGTTGCGTACACTTCTGAAGATTTTAGAGGTAACATCTGTGAGATCGGCAGCTGGGATTCACGAAATTGCTATGTGGGGACTGCTCCTGCAGGTACAACTGCATTTGTTTGGCCAAACAATACAGGACGATTTTATTATTCTGCATCATCAGGAAGCAACAAATGTCCACTACCAGGAAGCTGGTTTGATGGTTCAAATTGTGCCTACTTGAAAATTCCAGAAGATAAAACATATGGTTTTGTATGGGATAATAAATGGTACGTAAAGGGGAATAAAATACTTACATATTAATAAATAAATGGGCATGAGATAAAACAATTATCTCATGCCCTTATTAAATATAACATTAAGCATGTGCCAGAAAAGAATCTTGCTTTTTTCCTTAATTTTTTGTCTTGGATTTCATTCTTGTATGAACCATAAGGAACCTTTTGAAAGAAAAGTAATTGCCTACACTGATACAGGAAATGTTTATTTGGCTGAGGTTGATTCAATCGCACATAACGATATTTTTGAAATCAGGGCACAAGCATTAAACGATCTTTTATTTGAGCGCCTTTTATTGAAGGAGGCTCTAGCTAGAAAAATGTCAGTAGATTCATTGCTAGAGATTGAAGTTGTTAGAAAGACCAAAATACCAAAAGAAAATGATTTCACAATGTTTAAAATTGCGAACGCCGAAAAGCAGTGGAGCGATGCCGAGATTGACATTATTCTACATTCTATATTTGAGGGTGAGCGCCGAATGATTTTTCGAGATTCGCTGTTTGAAAGTTATAAGGTTAGAATGAACATTTCGCCGAAATCGGCGCAATTTTTAAATACCGACAGCATCTTAACATTTAACATTAATGGTTCTACTAACGCTGTGGAAGTAATTCTTGTTATGGATTTCGACTGTGGTCATTGTCTTGAACACTATAAAAAAGTTTATTCTCTTTCAGAAAAATACACTAAGGATATGAATTTTAAGTTAGTGTATCTGACAGGATATTACGATTTACCAGGTCTTGCACTAATGGCGGCCAAATTTCAAAATGTTGAAAAGAAATTCATTGAAAGAATGATTGACTCTTCACACTTAATTCAAGAAGTTCCTTTTTATATCCGCATTGCAGAAGAATTATCACTTGATACAGTGCAATTTCAAGCTGATTTACATAATAGAATGAATTTGAAGGAGCTAATGGAAACCAGAGATTACTTCATTGGGAAAAACATACAGGCAACACCAATTTATATTGTTAATAAACAACTATTTACACATCCAAAGACAGCCGATTATCTTGAAGCTATCATCAACCAAAACATGCCAACAGAATGAATAAACCAAGCAATGTTCTTTTTATAGCTTTACTTTTTGCTTTCCAATCATGCACCAAAGAAATAGTTATTGATATTCCTGAAAAAGCTCCTTCATTGGTGATCGAATCCGTTTTGCTGCCATTTGATTTAAACGGCCCGCAGCTTGGTGTGAAAATTTTTGAAAGCATTTCGGTTTTCGACACCTCTGCCAATAAAAGTATTACCAACGCCAATGTGTTGATTTACCGAAACGGGCAGCTTTTCGACACCCTTTTTTACGACAACTCAACTGATCATTTTTATCCTTTTGGGTACGGACCTTTTCAGGGACCTGTGGCAGGCGATCATTTTCGACTTGAAGCCACTGCGCCGGGCTTTCCAGCGGTTGCTGCAGAAACCACTATCCCCGAAAAAGTGCTTCTCGACACTGTGACGATTGATCGCATTGGATTCTTCGATGAAAGCGGATCGGTATATTCAAAGCTATCTGTCAGTTTTTCTGATCCTTCGGACGAAGATAACTTTTACGAACTTGTGGTTTCCGCGATTGGTGAAGAGTATAAACCCAAGGCTTTCCGTTCATTAAAAACCTATGAGACATTCATCATCAACGAACCACATTATCCTCCTGAAACAAGGATTGACTTAAAAAACCCTTCACGACTGTTATTCAATGACAAGACTTTTGCCGGACAACACGTTGAAATGAGTTGTTATTTTTCAGCAAATCAAAGAATGGGAGGAGAACATGTGCTGAATGCTGAAATATTGGCTGTTCATTTAAGAAATGTAAGCCCTGAATACTATCATTTTCAAACCACACTGTTGCATAGCAGCTACAACAGGCAAGCAGATATTTTGTATGGTCTGGGCGAACCTTTGAATGTTGCATCAAACGTTGAGAGTGGCTATGGCCTTTTTGCTTCTTTCAACAAAGACAGGGTGTATCTGGATCTTGATACGTTAACAGTAAGGAGGTAAGCATGAAAACCCATATTTGGCTGATCCTGTTTTTGCTTGGCATCCTTCAGCTCAGCGCACAGCAGCAAATCAGGTTGAACGGATTTGTGTATGATGCCGACAGCAAAGAAATGCTCATTGGAGCAGTTGTCCAGGATTCAAGCTCAGGGCGTGGTACGGTTTCAAATGAACAGGGCTATTACAGTTTGGTCGTCAATTCGGCCAAAAACCTGACCATCAAAGTGTCGTATATCGGCTATAAGTCTTTGATCATCCGAAACATCAACAACTCCTCAAGCAATTATCCAATTGCGCTTCATGCAGGAGTTGAGCTGGGTGAAGTGAAGGTTTCGGCAAGCAAAACGGGCAACATTTCACGAAGCACCGAGACCAGCACGACCCGCCTGCCCATGAAAGATGTGAAGATGCTTCCGAATCTGTTTGGCGAGGTTGACATCATCAAAGCCTATCAGCTTACACCGGGTGTGCAGGGCGGAGGCGAGGGCAAAAGTGAAATGTATGTGCGGGGCGGTAGCCCTGATCAAAACCTCGTTATGCTTGATGATGTGCCTCTTTATTACGTGTCGCATTTTGGAGGTTTTTTCTCTGTTTTTAATGCCGATGCCATCAACGATGTGAAACTAATCAAAGGTGGGTTTCCTGCGCGCTATGGTGGACGGCTTTCATCGGTGATGGATGTGCGTATGAAGGATGGTAATATGCACAAGTTTTCAGGTGCCGGATCAATTGGGTTGCTTTCTGCAAAAATGATGGTTGAAGGCCCTCTCGTGAAAGAGAAAAGCGCGGTGATGGTTTCAGCTAGGAAGAATCTTTTTTCTCCGTTCATTTTGACAGGAACAGAAATGAAATACGGTTTTTATGACTTAAATGCCAAACTAAACTACAGACTTAGTCAGAAAGATCGCTTGTTTTTAAGCTTCTATGCAGGAAACGACCACGTAAAAGTGGAACAAGCCTCCAAAACCCAGGCTGCAAATACCACCCTCAGATGGGGCAATGTGGCTTTTGCCCTGCGTTACAACAGGGTTTTTAGCGGCAGACTGTTTGGCAATCTGACCTTCGCGCGCACGCTTTACAATTACAACAACAGTTTCAGTAACGAACTCATTTCCGATACCGTGAAGCAAAACATTGATAGCAAACTGTTTACGAGTATAAACGACATCATGTTTAAAAGTGATTTCTCATGGCAGATCACCGAAAAGTACCAGCTGCGGTTTGGACATGCCCTTGTTTCACATACCATCAGGCCGAATGATGAAGAATTCACAAACAAGATAAATGACGAGTTTATTGAGCTTTCTTATCATTTTCAACATACTGCTCTCGAAGGTAGTTTGTATGTTGAAAATGAAATTACTACGAAATATTTCGGAGCAAATGCCGGGATCAGACTGACCAATTTCTCTATTGCCGGCACCCATTACCCCTTTATCGAGCCACGTTTAAGCGCCAATATTCCGCTTACTGCATCATCATCTGTAAAAGCTTCGTTTTCGCTTTCTAATCAGTTTTTACATCTTTTATCCTATTCCGGCACAGGTATGCCTGCAGACTATTGGATGCCTTCCACTGAAAATGTTGCACCCTCGGCTGCCCTGCAATACACGATAGGTTTTGTGAAATCAATTCTGGATGAACGTTTTCAGCTGACTATTGAAGCATATTACAAACAATTAGATGGTTTAATAGCCTTTAAGCCGGGGACATCCCTTATCGGAAATTTGTCATCCTGGGAAAATATCGTCGTAAAAGACGGGAAAGGAATAAACCGCGGAATTGAAGTGTTTCTTCAAAAAACGGAGGGCAGATCAACCGGTTGGGCTGGCATAACTGTTGCGAAAGCCGACCGTACTTTCACCAGCCTCAATAAGGGTAAGACCTTTCCGTTCAAATACGACCGTTTGCTCGACATCAGCCTTGTATGGAATTTCAGGCTCAATTCAAAAGTTAATATTTCTGCCACATGGACATATGGATCAGGCTATCCGGTTACGCTTGCCACCGAACGTTATGAAACAGCCGATGGAGAAGTTTTTGTGTATGATGACATCAACTCGTTTCGAATGCGTGACTACCACAGGCTCGATTGTGCGGTGGCTTTTCCCAAACAAAACCGATGGGGGACGCGTGAGTGGTCAGTGAGCATTTTCAACCTCTATAACCGGAAAAATCCGTTCTACTATTTCTATGAATATGATATGCCGGATGCATCACCGGTTTCGGGCACGAATTCAGACCAAAGTATTCTGCGGCTGAAACAAATGACGCTATTTGGATTCTTTCCTTCAGTCAGTTATAATTTCAAATTCTAATAAACATGAAAAAACTTTTGTTGATTGCTTTCATCATTTGCAGCTTCCAAACAATGAAGGCTCAGCTCACTTTTGGATTGCATGGTAATTTTGAGTACTCACTCAAAAAAACAGGTGGTTTAAGCACGCCGTTGCTCGGTCCTGGCCTCGAAGTATCTTATGGTATTTTGAAAGAAAAGCTGGATGTGGGGCTGATGGTACAGCATCGCTGGACATTGAACTGGCCTGATAATCCTGCTGTTACATCCTATATGGCGAAATTCCGCTACTTTGTTTCATCAAATGATAGGAAAATGAGGGTGTATGCCGCAATTGGTCTCGGGTTTTATAAAAGAAAGGAAGAAATTCATTTTATAAATGAGCCGGCGATGGTTCTCAAAGAGGATGGCGTGGTTGTGATGCCCCAAATAGGCATTGTAGTTCCCTTGAAATTTCTAAAAAATGCTTTTGTGGATATGAATTTCTATTATCAGGATTACAGCCAAAAGACGCGTCCTTCAGGTATTGGAATCAATGTGGGTTTGATGTATCGTTTGAATTAGGCGTATTTAGTCAGAAAAACAGGTTATTAACAACAAAAAAATCATCCTCATGAAAAAACAAATTTTGGTAAGTCTGGCAGCGGTTCTATTCGCTGTCTTGAGTGTTCGTGCACAAGAAACGAACGAAGAAGTGGTTGGCAGGTTTGAAATCGAACAAATTGTCCTCACAAAGGTGGTGGCGCTGGCAGATCATTTCTGAAATGAACTGGAAAACGATGGAAAGTTGAGCGAACTCACCGCCACCCTACTTCCCGATCAGAAGCATGTGTATATCGGCACCACCGTGAAAGGAAATTCGAAGAAAATATCCAGTGTTGGCATCATCGCCCTGCTTCACGAGGGCAAGGTGTATGTGTTGAGCGGAAAAAGCACTTTGGCCAAATCAATGGATATGAATGGCTTGGGTAGCCCAACTATCAGCTGCAAAGGCGAAGCCTGCACAGCCTGTGCAGTCAGTTTCACAGATACCTACCCCTTTGTGAAATGCGACTGCACCACACCCGATTGCCCGGATTGCAATTGCAATATGAACATGATAGTGACGATGGATGTGGGGGAGTTTGAATAAGGAGCATCTGCACCAGATGAAAAACCTCCTATTTTTTAATCAGAAACCTAAAATTTATGTACCTCCATAAGTTTCGTATGGAGGTTGGCGTTTATATTTGTCGTAAATTATCATTGAAAATACCAAACATGACTTATCTCATTCAACATACCCAAAGACCGGCCACCTTTCATAAAAAAAGCCTCTGTATGGGGGCAATCTCTCAACATCTGAAGTAAAAAGTATTAACCAAAACCACAAAGAGGCGCTGCAAAGATACAACAACGCTTATTGAAACCAACCCGCATCAGCGTTTTATTGGATGTTTTCACACACATCACAGGGGTGGCGGCACACGCATTTACAGGTTTTAGCGTGTGTGGCCGTGGCTTGGGGCTGCGAATGAACCTGCGCCGGTTATGGTGGCACGAAAATGCCACAATTGATTGACTGCGAGAGTGGAAAAGCATCTTTAACACCGTCCGGATGTAAATGAGGAGGGTGATTATATAATTTATTTTATGAAAAATTTATTGATTTTAACCCTAATGACTTTATTTATTGCAAGTTGCTCTAAAGATAAGGCAACAGAGCAAGACCAAAACAACAATAACAACGAGATAAAACTTGTAACACTGGGTGATGGAAGCAAATCAACCGTTACGCTCCTTGAATTTGTTGACGTTGCACATTACGAAGCGACCATAAGCTCGCTCGAAACCCAGATGGAACAACATGAGGATGCTTTTTTGGCTGCATGGAGTAGTTTAAGCGATGATGCCCTTAATGCAAAAGAAGTGGAGGTTGGTTTTGTTGACCATCAACCATTGATCAATTTCGAGACTGCTTACAGCATTCCCGTAACACTCAGACAAATTTATGTTGCTTTGGAAGCACAATGGCTCAACAACGAGGAATTAGTCATGGAGAGCGATCCGGCCTTAACCTATCCGTTTAGTGCTGTTGAGTTAACCCTGCTGAATGCCGATGGAATGGTAAAAATTGGAGATGATATCATTCAGCTTTCAAAAAATGGCTTTATCTTAATCGCTAATCTGGATATGGAAACTGTTATTCGAATCAAAAATGGCGATATGACTGCTTTGGAAGAACCATCTGTCACAACAAGCATCGAAGGCGAAAGTGGAAAAAGTAAAGGGTGTATCAATTGGAAATCTAGAGAAGTTGAAGACCCATACGCCAGTAACAAAAAAGTCAAAAAACATGTTCACTTCCACAGCTATCCATGGAAAGGTGTATCAGAAGCTGACATTACCTCGTATAAAAAAAGTGGTAGTAGTTGGAAAAAATATAAAATGGATCTGGGTGTGGCAAATCAAAGCTATTTTAGGGATGTAAATTGCAATGCCGGACCTCAAGAGTGGACAGGATGGAAAAGGAAAAAAGCGAAAAGCATTTCGGAGCGTGTGGCAAATTGGGGAGCTTTTCCACAATACCGCGCCGAAAATGGTGTTTCCGTAATCGGATACTTTGAATACGATGGTAAAAGCAACTCACTTGTTTTAACATGGTAGGTAAAAAAATGAAAATTTCAATGGTGGGGATTGTCCTCACCATTGTTTTATCTCTTTCTGCGTCAGCACAAGAGAGTAGGGAGTATAACGACCTGAAAGCCTATAGAAAATGGAGTATTGTTGCAGGTCCTGTGCTATTTGACAAAGCCACATTATCACCTCAATATGGTGATCTTTCGTTTGATAATAAACCAATTATTGGGTTTAACGCAGGTTTCGAATATGATTTTTATCCGGAAAAAAAATGGTCAATAATAACTGGACTTATTTTGACAAAGGAGCCTATTTACAAGTTTAATTATAGAATAGCCATTGAGGATACCTATGCTCACTATCTTGAAGACTGGGTTAGTGCTGCAAAGGCTAACGCAATAGTCTCTTTTTCTACACCAATTTTGATACGAATAAACATACAAGCGCATAAAAGATTGTATTTTAATTTATTTTCTGGTCTAAAAGTCAAGTATTTCCCGCAAGGCACAGCAGATTATACCCTTGTTATGGGCAATGAAGACCGAACGGAGTCGCGGGAGATGTTCGGTTTGCGACTAAACAGCCCTGAAAATGCATTTCAAGGTAGTTTTGTTATCGGAACCGGTTGTTCTTATGCCTTGGATAAAGTCCTGCTCAAAGCAAATCTGGTATATGTCATGAATTTTCAAAACACCATCAGTGGCGAATACCAGTTTGGCAATTTATTCAGCTCACCACCTACACGTGGTTATTACAACCTTTCGGGCAACTACCTCGGCTTGTTGTTTTCGGCGAGTTTGAAAAAAGGCTGGGGCAAACGTTAAGTGTTTTCAAAACAACAAAACTTAGATGATGAAAATAGGGATGGTTAGGTCTTTAGCGCTTGTGGTGATGCTCCACGTGGCATTCGTCACACGCTCATTTTCTCAGGTACAAAAAAGCTACGATGAACTGAAAAGCTTTTCAAAATGGAGCTTTACAACTGGTCCTGTTCTTTATAACAAGGCTAAACTGACACCTCAACATGGCGACCTTACTTTTGAAAACAAACCAATGTTAGGGTTTAATATTGGTGTTCTGTATGATTTCCATCCTGAAAAGAAGTGGTCATTTCAAACCGGATTGATTGTTGCAAAGGAACCAATCTCTTCAATATCCTTCAAAATCTCACATAATGACTTATACGAAAATTATCCTGGTGATTTGATTAATGAATATAAATCATATGCGCTTTACTCATTTTCATTTCCAATATCATTAAGATTTAATCTTCAAACAGGTAAAAAAACATTCGCGTCTTTTACAGTTGGGTTAAAAGCGATGTATTTTCCTCATGGAGAGTCGGAATATACTTATGCAATATCAGATGAGCAGCTTTCTGATTATCGTGAAATTTTTGGTTTAAAACTTGAAAGTCCTGGAAATTCAATTCAGGGTGGTTTTGTAATTGGCACAGGCTTTTCATATAGCTTGGAAAAAGTTCTCCTCAAAACAAATCTGATTTATGTAATGAACCTTCAAAATACCATAACGGGAGAATACCAGTTTGCAAACTTATTTACATCGCCAGATACGAGAGGATATTATGATTTATCAGGTAATTACCTTGGATTGCAATTTTCAGCAAGCTTGAAAAAGGGTTGGGGTAAACGTTAAGTGTTTTATAATCAAAAAATAGAATTAATGCGCTGCGCCATTCTGTTGATCGTCTTATTCCTGGCAGCTGTAGGTAAAAGATGGTTGTCATGGCAGATCATTTCAGAAGCCAGCTCGACAACGATGGAAAGTTGAGCGAGCTTACAGCCACCCTGCTTCCCGATCAGAAGCATGTGTATATCGGCACCACGGTGAAAGAAAATTCGAAGAAAATTTCCAGTGTTGGCCTCATCGGCCTGCTTCACGAGGGCAAGGTGTATGTGCTGAACGGAAAAAGCACTTTGGCCAAATCAATGGATATGAATGGCCTGGGCAGCCCGACCATCAGCTGCAAAGGCGAAGCCTGCAC
>DISP01000161.1 GCA_002421995.1 Bacteroidales bacterium UBA6207
TGTTTTGGGCAATCATTGTGCCAAATCCTGAAACTACCGGTTGACAAGCGTTCCAAGAATCTCAAAAACAGCGAATTGTCTTAATTTTGGAAATTTCTTCCAATCAGGACAATTCAATGCTAATATACGACAAAATGCCGGGGATGTGGTAAAAAAGTTTTTAGCCTGGTTTAAGCCGGGTTTTCGCTGCGGATAATTTTTTGAATCAGCGCGGTGGTTGAATAACCGGGAACCAGGTCAATGGTTTCGACCTTGCCACCTTTTGCTGTAACTATATCATAGCCTACCACTTCCTCAGCTTTGTAGTCTTTACCTTTGACGAGTACATCGGGCTGAACCAATTGGATGAGTTCATAGGGTGTTTGCTGGTCAAACAAAACCACAGCATCAACAAACCTCAACGATGCCATCATGAAAGCTCTTGCCAGTTCGTCAACCACCGGCCGGCCTGCGCCCTTAAGTCGTTGAACCGAAGCGTCTGTGTTGAGTCCTAAAATGAGAATATCGCCCAAATCAGCAGCCTTGCTCAGGTAGTCGAGATGGCCAAGGTGTACAATGTCGAAACATCCGTTAGTAAAAACGATCTTCTTTTGCTGAAACCGCCATACGTGCAACATATTCGAAAGCGATTTCCAGCTGTGAATTCTTTGTTTGATTTGCTCGGGCCTATTCATTGGAAGGTGGTTTGTGGTCAACAAAAAACATTATCACATAGCCAATGGCACCTGTAAGTACGTTGAGCAGGGTTTGAGCAGCATGGGTGATCACGGCAAAGCTTCCGGCAGCATTGCCACTTACGGCATAAAGCTCGGTGAGCACGGCCTTTGCAATGAAATGATATGCGCCTATTCCTCCCGGAACCGGTGCAACAATACCAAGACTTCCAATTGCCAGCAGCGTGATCCCGGCCATGAAGTTGAGGTCGGTGGTTTCGGGCAGCATCCTGAATGGAATGTATATCATCAGGGTGTAAAAAAGCCAGATCATGAAGGTGTGAAAGAGAAAAAGTCCTTTTTGCTGCATTCTGTCAATGGTGCGGATGCCTTGTCCCAGTCCGGTAATAAGATGATGAATCTTTGCAAAAGCCGGCAGCTGACGAAGGCTGTGGCGTTTTTTGTAATAAAACCAAGCTCCTGCGGCCAGAAGTAAAACTGCCAGCCCAGTAACGAGGGTTAACAAATAGATGTTGCTTCCAATCTTTTCGATGAAAGGATTTGTCATCCTGATAACAAAATCGCCAAGCAGTGTCCATTGGGTCAGCACAACCGCAATGAGCAGGATAAAGAGCACAAGCAAATCAAAAAGTCTTTCCGAAATCACAGTGCCGAACAGCGCATTGAACGGTATTTTTTCTTTTTTTGATAAAACGCCGCAGCGCATAAATTCGCCCATGCGCGGAACGGCTGTATTGGCCATATAGCCTATCATCACGGCATAAAAAGTGGTTGAAAGGCGGGTTTTATATCCCATGCTCCTGATAAGGAGATTCCACCTCAACGACCTGAAAATATGAGATATAATTGCAAGAACAAGGCCTATTACCGCCCATAGGTAATAGGCATTTGACATCTCCTGAATCATTTCGTCAAAATCGAGCTTGCGCATACTTAGCCAGAAGAGAAAGACACCAAGGCCCAGAAAGAAGACATACTTCAGGATGTCGGTCAGCAGCTTTTTCAAGATTATTGCCGGATTTTATTGTTGTCGTCGGGAAAAACAATGCTTGGCTTGAAGGTTTTGGCTTCTTCAAAATCCATCGAGGCATATGAAACAATGATCACCTTATCGCCTTCAGCAACCTTGCGTGCAGCAGCTCCGTTGAGCGAAATGACACCACTTCCTCTCAGACCCTTGATCACATAGGTGTCGAAACGTTCGCCATTGTTGATGTTGTAGATGTTAACACGTTCGTTTTCAATCAGGTTTGCGGCTTCCATCAGGTCTTCATCTATGGCAATACTTCCGATGTAGTGCAGATTGGCCTCGGTGACGGTGGCGCGGTGGAGTTTTGATTTTAGTACCTCAATATTCATAATGCAGGGTTTGTGGCTCATTCACTGCCAAATGGGCGGCAAAAGTACTAAAATATCCGCATATTGTCTATCAATCTCACTTTGCCAAGAAACAAGGCAACGAATATAACCATGCCGGAGGCATCGTTCCAGTGTTCAACCGGCTGAAGGTAGCTGTCGTCGGCAATCTCCACATAATCAAGGCTAAAGGCTTTCTCCTTTTCGAGCTCATGCCACACCCACCGGCGCATTTCTTCGGGACTGAGAACATTTTTCAGTCCTGCTGCTTTTTTGAGGATTTTATGAATTTTTGGAGCCAGGGCACGTTCAGCGGGACTCAGGCGCATATTGCGCGAACTCATGGCCAAACCGTCTTTCTCGCGCACAATGGCACACGGCACGATTTCGACCGGCATTTGCAACATCTTTACAAGCTGTTGAATGATAGCAAGTTGTTGAAAGTCTTTCTCACCAAAATAGGCTTTGTGCGGCTCGGTTATTTCAAACAGCTTTCGCACCACGATGGCTACCCCGTTGAAATGACCCGGACGAAAAGCGCCTTCCATCACATCGCCCAACGCACCAAAATCATAGGAGGTGGTGTCGGGTTCGGGATACATTTCCTCAACAGCTGGTGCGAAAAGAAAATCACAATTCACCGATTCGAGCATTTTGCTGTCGGCTTCCAGAATTCGGGGATATTTTTCGAGGTCTTCCTTGTTGTTGAACTGGATGGGGTTTACAAAAATGCTCACCACCAGCAGGTCGTTTTCTTTCTTCGCCCTGCGCATCAGCTCCAGATGGCCCTCGTGCAGCGCACCCATCGTTGGGACAAAGCCAATTGTCAATCCTGATGCACGTTGCTGCTGCAATGCTGATTTCAAACCGGCAATTGTTGTGTAGGTATTCATAATCAACAATTTGGTAAAACAAATTATGCTTTAGGGTTGCAGAGAATCTTTTTCAAGAATCTGAAGCAGGTCTTTTTCGAGCAGATCAAGCGGTGTTTCAATGATGCGCCCGATCTCAACCGACTTTCTGTAAACAACAAAAGTTGGTACTTTAAGTATGTTCAAGCCGCCTAAATCAATGTTTCTTCCTGTTTTGTGTGAGTCAACAGCTGTCATTTTCAGTTGCGAACCATTAAATCCAATCTGATCCAGCACTTTCAAAAATCGCGGGAGCTGGTCTTTGCTGTCGCCACACCAGCTTCCAAAAACGATATGGATAGAAATGTCATCTAACTTTCCTTTAAGTTGTTCAACAGAAAGCGAGTCGGGCCGGTAGGCGTCATAATCCGGCTGAAAAAACTCGCCAATCTCGCCTGTGAGCAATCCTTCGCGGTTCACCTGGTCAATAAGAATAACACGGTTTCGAACGGGATCATTTATTGTTGCATTCATTTGTTGAGCGAAAAGGCTTGTTGTGGCAAAGCCTGAAAAAAGAAGAAATATTAATGAAAAATTTTTC
>DISP01000056.1 GCA_002421995.1 Bacteroidales bacterium UBA6207
ACAAAGCGGATATCATTTTGATTAACATCATAAATGAAGTCAGCTACAGATGGCAAATTGTTTTGGTTCGGCCCAACAAAATCCAGTACAGCCTCGCAGGCAATACTGCAAGAGAACGCGATTGATTTGTCTTTACTTAGAACCAATCTTTGAATCTCAGTTTTTCCAATTCCGGTTTTTACGAATGTGGCGGCTTTGGGGTTGTTTTTATTGATAACAATAACAACAGCATCGCGGCCGATTGGGAGTAATTGTGTTGCATTTTCAGCTGAATTAAATGTCAGAAACAGATTGCCTTCAGATGATTTTTCCAAAACTGCTTCATTGCCTGTAGCGCTTGAATAAGAGCTGTTGATGGATTTTGTCATTCTTGCAAGGTTTGCATCTTCGGTTGAAGCGATAAGATTTACTGCTTGCACGGTCAGCATACTTAACAGTAGTGAAATGCTGAGAAGAAATTGATTAGCTTTCATGGCTTTGATTTATTTTGAGTTTATAATTTTCTTTCAAAAATAAGTCCAAAATCATGCCAAAGTGTCATAAGTCACATCAAATCAGATATATATAGCTTTATGTAGTTTATTTAAACAACAAAGAGTGTTGAAAAAATAAACACTTATTTTATATAATTCACTTAAAATGCTGAATATCAGTAATAACAATTAAGTGTTTAGAAATTAAACAGGTGTTGAAAAACACAACACATGTATTTAAACGTCATATAATCAGTTATATATGAAGGAAGATTGAAAGCCGGGGGGCGTGTTTTTTGGAAAAACCTGAGACAGGATACCGGTCTTTTTGGTTATCACAATGTTTTAGTTACGCTTGCTTCAGCAAAAAATTGCTTTCTTCGTTAACCATCGCCTGGTTCTCAAAATGTGGATTCAGTCTTGTGCCCGAAAACAATGCGAATTTATTGATGAGAATTTTACACGTTTGGAAGGTTGCACGTATGTCCGGGTCCTCATATCACTATCAAAGACAATCCTATTTCTTGTTTGTGTGTTTTATCAGGGCAATCCTTTCCACCTCTTTCAACAGGAGTGGGAATGCCGGTTCGGCCATGCCGTGATCATAGCCGCCCAGCTCGATAAGTTTTGTTTGGGTGTGCCCTGCAACGCTCATCATGCGCATCAGATAGGCATTTTCTTCGTAACGGCCGAGAAGTTCCAATTCTCTGTCGCCGGTAATAAGCAAAAGGGGAGGAGCGTCGGGCCTGACATGATACAGCGGCGCCATTGAATCAACCACCGGCTGCGTACCCGGGATGCCGCGCTCTTCACGAATGGTAAAATGGGTGATGGTGTGGCCGCTGAAAGGAATTAGCCCTGCAATCCGGTTGGCATCAATGTGATGAACTTTCAGCCATTTTTTGTCGAGGCCAAGCATACTCACCAGATATCCACCGGCAGAATGCCCTGCCAGAAAAATCAGGGAAGTGTCGCCTCCCAGTTCGGAGACCTTGTTGAACGCCCATGCCACCGCTGCTGCAGCATCTTCGATGTAGGCCGGTGATTTTACCTTCGGATAAAGCCTGTAGTTGATCCCAATCACTGCTACACCCTTGTTTTTCAAGGCTTCAGGAATTTCTTTTTGTCCGGCTGACAATCCTCCACCATGAAACCAAACGATTGTGGCAAAACCTTGCTTATTTGCCGGATAATAAACGTCCAGCACACAACGCTCCTCGATATAGGTATCCAATTTGACTGAATTTGTTGGGTAATAGTGGATGTTTTCGAGAAGTTTATAGTCAGGTTGCGACAGTAGGCCTGTTGTTAACACCATGAAAGCCAGAACAGTAATAATCGTTTTCATTCTTTATTGGGAATTAGTATCCGACAAAGTAATCAAAAAATGTTGATATAGGAGGATGTGAGATTTCGGATTCGTTTTACGTCAGTTTTTTGAAGGTAATTTAAGCTTTCTCAGCTTTTACACTTTTGACTGTAAGCTCGTATCGTTTGGAAAACGCATTGACAATGCCTCAGTGTATTTCAAAGCCGAATCACAGTATAAACGCTGATTTGAACAAAAGGAGCCATAGGTGTCGGCCAGACCTTTTATTGCCGCTGTTTCGTCGGGGTAGAGTTTTTTGGCATGATCGAATTCTGCAAGGGCATGGTAAAATTCCTTTCTTGCTAAATGCTCATAACCATAATCAATACTCAGGTTGAATGCGGACAGCCTTTCATTGCTGTAGCTTGCTTCATTAGAACCAGGGCTTATGATTTTTCTTATTTGAAAAGCTGCAAATAACAGTATCGCCGTTATTGCAAACAGAAGTATCTGATTGACTGATTTTTGACTGAAACTCCTTTTTTTTGTTAAAAGATCTAACAGGTTGTCAGGATAGCGATCTTTCGGGTTGGGCGATCTGCCCCCAATATGCAGGTCGTCATTTTTAAAATCATATGAATCAGTTTTAGTACCCGAGAGAAACCTGTTTCGCGAAAAGGCTTATTTTGCTTTTTGAGAATAGATCCATTTCTTCATGCCGAAGCCCATGTATCCCATAATATGATTGTTTTTTCAAGATGTAAAGATAGCCAAATATTGCATAAATGGTCTATTGCAGCACTAAAACAGGGCTTGTTTAAAAAAATGAAGATGTTGAAGCGAACCGTTAAGTAATATTATTCATAATCGCAGCATCTAATCAAATTGCGCCTTAACTTTGTAGCATAAGGAAGTTGTTTTTTAAGCCGATTGGTTTTAATTGCTTGGATATGAGCTATGATAAAATCGTCCTGTTTTATTTTACAGGCACCGGAAATGCGTTGATGGTGGGTCAATGGGTGGGTGAAATTGCCGGCGTAAACAAGCTGGAGTTTGAGCTGCATAACATTCGCAAAACCGGTTTGGGTTCAGGTGTACTTTCCGGTAGTAAACAATTGATCGTATTTATCTCGCCCGTTCATGGATTCAATTTCCCACCGGTGATGCTTCATTTTCTCCGGCATTTCCCCGCCGGTAATTGCGATGTTTTACTAATGAACACAAGGGCTGGTATGCGCATAGGTTCATGGGTAACACCGGGTTTGTCAGGTATAAGTTTTGGCTTTGCTGCATTGATGCTGGCACGAAAAGGATATAGAATAAGAGGAATGATTCCTGTTGACATGCCCTCCAACTGGCTTTCCATTCATCCGGGATTAAGCAAAAATGCCGTGACATTCATTCACCAAAGGATGAAGGAGAAAAGTTGTCCCAGAATCAGCAAAGTGATGGAGGGAAAGAGGTGTTTTGTTGCATTGCGCGAATTGCTGCAGGATCTACTCATTGCTCCGGTGTCGCTGGGTTATTATCTCGTAGGGAGGTTCATCTTTGCAAAAACGTTTTTTGCTTCCCGCGATTGCGACAATTGTGGGATTTGTATTTCGGCTTGTCCTGTGAAAGCAATCAAACTAATTGACGGACGACCTTTCTGGACCTTCAAATGTGAGAGCTGTATGAGGTGCATGAGCCATTGTCCCAAAAGAGCCATTGAAACAGCTCATGGTTCTGTGATCCTGTTGTCTCTGATTTTTAGCCTGTTGTTTTTGACAGCTTTCTACAAGCTTCTTGGGTTCTGGACGGGAGAAATAGAAAACGGATGGGTTCGTTTCATACTCGAATCAGCGCTTTTTATACCAATCATTGCTGTATGGTACAGAATAATTCACTACCTGATGCGGTTTCGCAAGGTGGAACGCATGGTTGTCTTTAGCTC
>DISP01000005.1 GCA_002421995.1 Bacteroidales bacterium UBA6207
TATTGCTCCTCCCCGGTTTTATCATTGAATCCCAACAAATGTAAAACACCGTGTATCATAACCCTATCAAGCTCATCAATAAAGTTAATATTCTGATATTCAGCATTTTCGATCACTCGTTCGAGGCTAATATAGAGTTCTCCGCTGAGAAAATCATCAAATTCTGATAAATCGAACGTTATAATGTCAGTGAAAGTATCATGATCCAAAAAGGTTTGGTTCATGCCAAGCAAATGATTGTCCGAACAAAACAAAAAAAAGACTTCACCAGTCTTTTTTCCAAATTTTTCGACGATCGAGTCAATCCATCGCTTATTAAGGTGGCCAAGCCGAGAAGGCACTTCAACATCAATTCCTACAAAATGAATCATGAATTAATATGTTTATGTTTTTTATTTCCAAGGTAGCTTACCAAATGAAGCCTTCTTGATGCAGTGAGTTTTTGCTGAAGTCCGGTAAATTGCAGCTCGAATCCGAATTGATAATTCTCGTCCTGAAACATGTAAATACTATTCAAACTGTTGAAGTAATCCTTTCCCTCCGTCTGCATCCAATTTTTAAAAGGATTATAGGCTTCCTGTTCAATGGTCCAATTCACCCAAATACTATCTGTTGAAGCTGTAACTTCAATATTGGCTTTCCCGGCTTCATTCATCTTCAAGTATTCAATAACCTGAAAGCAAAGGACAGAAAACGCTCCAATTGTTGAAGAATCCAATAAGTTTCCGGAAACAATTTCGTCCAGAAAACCATCAAAGGTGCTTAAATAATCTTCTTTTATATCTAATTTAATACTCTTTTTCATCCGTTTATGCGTTTATTGTTTTGCAAATAGAATTGCATGATCGTGTTTTGCCAAAATCATTTCAAAGCAATAATTACGTTCATGCATTTGTCACTATTTAACGTTTGATCTTATAAAATATTCATTTACAAGTCTTTTGTAAAAAGGCATCAGATCAATAGGCTGCGTTTTCAACTGCTCCTGCTGATTTTCCAACATCTTCTTATACTCAGGAATTGATTCAAGGTTACCTGAATTTTTTTCCTTGTATTCTTCGGATTCTCTTCTTTCCTCCTGATCGCGCTCCTTTTGTGCTTTTTCAGATTCGAGCAGCCGGACAACAATATCATTTTGCAAATCCATCATTTGTTGGTTAAGGCGCTTATTCACCAATCCTTCTTCAAATTTTTCCATTTGCTCCAAAACCTTATTCAATCCATTATCGCCTGTTTGGCCTTCAGATTTCAGTCCGTCAAGCATTTGCTTAAGCTGTCCGCGAAGTGCTTCCTGTTGGGCGGCCATACGCGCCAGTTCTTCGCTCATTCCACCTTTGCTTCCCTTGCCAGGGTTTCCCTTCATAGCTTCTTTTAATTGCTTCCCCAGGGCTTCCTGCATTTCACGCATGTTTTGCAATGACTTTCCGGGTTCTTTACTTTGTTTTTTGCCCTTTCCTTTGCCCTTTCCCTGGGCATTACTGGGCATTCCCATGCTCTCCTGCATGTTTTTTAAGCTTTCGGCAAGCATCAAAGCCAGGTTGTTTATACTCATCATACTATATTGCTGAGCTCCCAACGCCATACCGGTATTTCGTTCTTTCAGCGCATTTTGTGCTTCGGCCACCCGCATTTTGATAAGATTTACTTCCCCGAAAACAAAATTTTGAATCATAGGTTGTCGTTTGCCCAGGGCTGTCAGGCTGTCTTCAACTACCCTGAAAGATTCGGCAATACTCCCCTGCTCCCTGATCATTGTGACATACGCAGGATCGTCACGCTTCAGTTTTGAAAGTTTGTTCAAAAGTCCTTCCTGCGACATTGATAACCTCAACAAGTTTTCCAAAAGGAATCGTAATGCCAAAGCATCTTCCTCCAACTGATCATCTTCCTCTTGCTGCATCATCTCCATCAATTGCTTGCTCATTTGCTTCATTTTATCGGAGGCGCTTTTTTGCTTTTGGCCTGACTCTTTCTTTTTACCTTTTGATAATTGCTGGCTACCTTCTTCCATTTCTTTACTAATCTCACCCGCATTATCCGTGTTTTCAATATCAAACGGGCGCTCAAGGTCCTTATTTTGCTTCTTCAACTCATCGAGTTTTTCTTTCTCCAGCCCAAATTCCTTCTGCAATCCTTCTAGGTTGTTTAACAGCTCCTCTTTCGAATCTGTTTCGTTGAGGGTATTCAAAGCGTTTTTTTCAATTTTTTCAGCCAATTCATTCAATCTTTCCGAAAGCTGGGTCAAATCCTTCTCCATTTTTAGCTGATCAAGCAATGATAGATTTCGATCCAGCAATTGCTCCATCTCTTGTTGCGACATTTCCATTTTCTTCATCAGCTCACTCACTTTGTCTTTGTTGAACTCTTCGAGAAGCGCCTGAAGCTCATCCATCATTTTTTTGATGTCTTCAGGTATAATTTCTTCCATCAAAGCATCAATTTTTGCCTGCTTTTCCAACAAGCGTTCGTTTTGAATGTCGTTATCGCGGTTGAAGCTATTGAGATCCTTTCGTTGTTCCTGGATATCGGCAATTTCGTTCTGCAGGTTTTGTTGCCTTTCCAATAATTTCTTCAGTTTTTGCTGATCGCTCCAATCAGGCGCTTTCTTCATTATCAAATCTTTGTTGAAAGCGGCCATTTCATTTTTTACGCGCTCTGATTCCTTCATTGCCTGCTCAAGGCGCTTTGCCAACTGATCTTCCTTTTGTTCGGAAACCGAATCAAGCAAAGATTTTGTGATTGCCTGCAACGAAAATGTATTGGATCTTGTAGTTTTAGGTCCGCTAACTACATCATTATCTGTTACTTCAAAAAATATCTCCACATTATCCCTTTCAGTTAAGTTTAGGCTGTCGAGGTTTAAACCAAAATAAAACTGCTGTCGCAACACATCCTTTTCTATTACCAAAGACGTCGCTGCAAGATCAACTGTTTTTGCATCGGGTGAATTATTCTTTACAATGGCTTTCAGTGTTGTAAAACCATAATCATCGGTAATTGTTCCTGTAAAAAAATGCAGCTTGCTAAGCGCTTCGCTGTCGGACAAATCAACAAGTATGGTGGGTGCTTCGTCTTCAATGACATCCAGCCGGATTGCAATTCCATCATTATCTTTCTGAAAATCATTGATAGCTATATAGTTGATTGAAGTGTTTGACAATAAGGTCTGATTCCAGCTACCCGTTCCGTTAAGCACTTTAACACTAAACTGCA
>DISP01000091.1 GCA_002421995.1 Bacteroidales bacterium UBA6207
ATCCAAAGGTCAATCTCCGAATCTTTCGTCACATGACCGGTAACAATCAAGGCAACCCAAATGATCCCCATTGATTTTTGTGCATCGTTGCCGCCATGTCCAAGGCTGAATGCCGAAGCAGATAGCAGCTGAAACCGCCTGAAATATTTGTCCACTTTATATGGTGAAAAATTCCTGAAGCTATACAAAACAATGGCCGAAATGAAAAACGACATCAGCATTCCGATCACAGGTGAAATAAAGATAAAAGCTGCAATCTTTAAAACTCCCGACAACACCACAGATGAAAAGCCAGCTTCGGCTACGGCAGCACCCACAAGACCTCCAACGAGGGTATGTGAAGAACTGGAAGGAAAACCCCACCACCAAGTGAGTAAGTTCCAAACAATTGCCGCGATCAAAGCTGCAAATATTACATTCAGGTTGATTACATCCGGCTCCACAATGCCCTTGCCTATTGTGGTTGCCACCGTAAGTGGAAAAACCAGAAATGCAATAAAATTAAAAAAGGCTGCAAGCAAAACTGCCACGAAAGGTGAAAGCACTTTTGTAGAAACAACAGTGGCTATGGAGTTTGCCGAATCGTGAAATCCATTGATGAAATCGAAAACAAGAACCAAACCAATTACGATGTATAAAAACTCCATAAGTAAAAAATTTGCCAAAAGTATTCATTTAACATGTTAAGTTCCAATTCCAATGTTAAGTTATTGTTAACAAAATCACAGAAAGTTCGACTCCAATGATATGATGATGGTCGTTGTGGAGTAAAATATGCTGTCATTGGTGATACCTCTCTGTATTCCGCCCCAGGATAATCAAAACCACCAGAAAATTCCTGAAAAAACTTTGCTTGCTACCTTCATAGTACTTAAATCGAAGATTCAGTAGTGAATTAACACATCATTTTTTCACAAATTATTTAGAATCATTCCACGAAATGTCTAATTTTGCGCCATCAAAATCACCTTAATCAAAATTTTACCAAATGAAAAAATCAATGATGTTCGCCCTGATGCTTGGTGGCGTGATTGCACTCCAAAGCTGTGGCGGAAGCACCGAATCAAAAACCGAAGCACCTGCTGAAAAAGCTGTTGTCAAAACCGAAACACCCGCTGCACAGGAAGAGCCTTTTGCTGCCGGGAAGAAAATCTACATGGAAAAATGCATCGTTTGCCATCAGGCCACCGGCGAAGGTATTGCCGGCGCATTCCCTCCACTCAAAAATTCTGATTACCTCCTTGCCGACAAAGTTCGTGCGGTGGCCCAGGTTTTGAACGGATCAAACGAAGTGATGGTTGTGAACGGACAATCATTCAACGCACCAATGCCTCCACAGGTTGACACCAAGGAAGACGCTGTGGCCGTGATCAATTATGTATTGAATTCATTCGGCAACAACGGCGGAACCGTGACACTCGAAGATGTGAAAGACGTTGTGATCAAACCACGCCAATAATATCTGAACTGATGATCATTTCACGCCATTTGATGCTGCTGCTTTTCTCGGCGGCCATTGTATTTGCCCAATCCTGTGGCAGTCCCAATCCCAAAAATGAAGCTGAAGAAACAACTGAGGTTGTTTTACCATCAGTAGGTGCCTTTGGAGAAGCGATTTCAAAAGAAGGAGCAGTGCCGGTGTCGGAGATTGCAAGTCTGATAAATACCGACGAAGCCATCCCTGTCAAGGTGAGCGGCACAATCGTTGAGGTTTGTCAGCACAGCGGTTGCTGGCTGACCCTTGATTTAGGTCAGGGCCAGACGTTGCAGGTCAATATGAAAGACCATGCCTATAGTGTGCCAAAGGATGCTTCAGGCAAAAAAGTCTGGGTCGAAGGCGAAGCCCTCAGAGAGCTAATTTCGGTGGAATTGCTGAAACATTATGCCGAAGATGCAGGGCGCAGCCGGGAATACATTGACAGTATCACCCGGGATGAGTGGCAATATACCATCGAGGCCAAAGGAGTGATCATCGAGGAGTAAATCCGGCATTTGAATGTATAAAGACCGCCCCGCAAGGCGGTTTTTTTATTTTAGTCTAACCGCTGTGCCGGCAGGAGGGTTTGCTCCTTCGGACCAGTGATTCAACTTTTCAAGGCGCGAAAGTCTCACGCCATACAACTGCGAAACATCTTTCAGGGTCTCGCCTTTACGCAATGTATGCGCTTTGTATTTGGACGACTTTCTTGCTTTCTTTTCCACATACACGATGGCTCCTTGCTTCAGGCTGTCGTCCTTTGCCAGGTCGTTGTATTTTAAAAGCTGCCACGCATACACATTCAACTCCCTGGCCAAAACAGTTATGCTTTCGCCTTCTTTTGCAAACAGCAGTTTTTTTCCGTTGTTGCGATGCAGATATCTTCCTGAAGGTGTTTTTCCAACCACTTCAAAACCACCGGGATGCGGAGGTGTCTGACTGATCAGCTCCGGCTCTGCTTCGATGTCCTTTTTCTCCTGTTTCTTAAGCAAGCCCATTGCAATACTGTCGTAGCGATGCAGGTTGTAGCGGTTCACCTGGTTGAGCAAAAGCTCCGGATAGCGTGGGTTGGTTGCATAGCCGGCTTTTTTCAGACCCTCGGCCCAGCCCTTATAATCCATGATGTCGAGCTCAAACAGGAAGGCATAGCGGCTGCGCTCTGTGAGAAAACGCGAATGGTCGTCGAAAGATTCTTCAGCATGTTTATAGGCACGGAAGCATTCGTTTTTTTCGTCGTCGTCCATGTGAAAGGTCTTGCCTGTCCATTCTTTGTGGCATTTGATACCGAAGTGGTTGTTGGCTTCCCGTGCCAGGGTACTGTTGCCGCTTCCCGACTCCAGCAAACCTTGTGCAAGGGTGATGGAGGCTGGAATTTTGAACTCCTGCATTTTTTTTACCGCAATAGCATTATACCTTATTATATAGTCCTCACTGCTCAGACGCTCCTGAGCGAAAAAGAGCAGAGGGAGGTGCCAAAACAAAAAAAACAAGCAAGTTCCTTTCCAAACTGTCATTGTTAACTATCACATTTGCTGCAAAAATAACCTATGTCGCGAAACAGGAAAGCATAAAACCATAAATTATAACATTTGGAGCAAACAGGTCATTGCATTGCTTTCTGCTTTATTTTTGCGCTTTAATCACAGCTATGGACCTCATCAGGAAATATTTCGATACGCTCAGCGCGGAACAACTTCGCCAATTTGAAGCCTTGCTGCCGCTTTATACCGACTGGAACAGCAAGATCAATCTGATCTCGCGCAAGGATATGGAACAGTTTTANNATCATGTTTCCGGAAGCATCGTTTCATCTTGTTGACAGCATTGGAAAGAAGATTATGGTGGTTAAGGAAGTTGCATCGGCCCTGGGACTCAACAATGTTGAAACCAGCCATCAACGGGCTGAAACCATCAATGGCCAATATGATTTTGTGGTGAGCAGGGCTGTGACCAATCTTCCCGACTTCGTTGGTTGGACTGCAAAACGCTACCACGGGCGCAGCCGCAACCTCAAACCAAATGGAATCCTTTATTTAAAAGGAGGCGAAGTGCAGTCAGAACTGGCGCTTCTGCCCAAGCGCTATATCAGCAATGTGATGCCTCTAAATNNTTTTTTCTACTTTAGCCGCTTGTTTCACCATTAAAAACTGATATATGGAAAAAATCAAAACCTCCCTCAGAGAATCAGCAACAGCGCGGTGGATTGCGCTGGCACTGATTTCGATCACCATGTTCTTCGCCTACTTTTTTGTTGATGTGGCGGCACCACTTCAGAGTTTGCTGGAGCGAAACTATGGTTGGTCGCCCGAAACCTTTGGGATGCTTGGCGGATCAGAATTCTTCTTAAATGTATTTGCATTCTTTTTAATCCTGTCAGGAATTATCCTCGATAAGATGGGAATACGTTTTACCATTTTGACTGCAGGTATTGCCATGGTGCTTGGTGCTGCCATCAAATACTATGCACTCACCGAAGGATTTGCTACGTCAGGCCTTGCCAACACACTGGGATCGTTCTGGACAGGTGTACCGGCCACTGCAAAACTTGCTTTTTTTGGCTTTGCCATCTTTGGTGTTGGTGTTGAAATGGCCGGCATCACAGTGTCGAAAGCCATTGTGAAGTGGTTTAAAGGCAGAGAACTGGCTTTGGCGATGGGATTGGAAATGGCCACAGCCCGCCTGGGAGTTTTTGCAGTTTTCAGACTTTCACCCATTTTTGCAGAAAGTGGAGGCCCTTCCAACTCAATTCTTTGGGGTGTTGCTTTCCTCGTGATCGGTTTGCTGACATTTTTCGTATATACCTTTATGGATGCCCGTCTCGACAAAGAGATAGGAGCAGATGCTTCGTCAGAACCTGAAGAAGCTTTCCGTATCAGCGACATCTGGCTTATCTTCAAAAATCCGGGATTTCTTGCTATTGCAGGGCTTTGCGTACTGTTTTACTCAGCCATTTTCCCTTTCCAGAAGTTTGCTACTGATATGCTTGCTTCCAAACTCGATATCAGTATCAAAGATGCCGCAGCGATGTTTTCCTATTTCCCGATTGGTGCTATGGTCCTAACACCTTTTATTGGTGCATTTCTCGACAAAAAAGGTCTTGGTGCAACCATGATGCTGTATGGTGCTATTTTGCTAACCGTTTCGCACCTCATTTTCGCACTTGTTCCTGCTGAAGCATTTACCAATTTTGTTGCCTACGCTACCATTGTTGTGCTTGGTCTGGCCTTTTCGCTCGTTCCTGCTTCGATGTGGCCCTCCGTTCCAAAAATCGTTGAAGACCGTTTCTTAGGCTCAGCCTACGGCTTGATTTTCTGGATTCAAAACATTGGCTTACTTGCTGTTCCGATCCTGATAGG
>DISP01000009.1 GCA_002421995.1 Bacteroidales bacterium UBA6207
CCGCATATCTTTCACCTAAAAGTAACAGATTCAATGGTTTTACCAGAAAAACGGAAAGAAGAAGTCCGAGTGCGACTGCAATGGCAAAAAATGGAAGCCGTGCTTGCCCAACGTTCGAAAAACTCCCCAATCCCCACAATACAAAAGCCTGCAGGTCTTCTTTTTGTGAGAAATACTTGGTGATTCCTACAAGCGAACCGGTGATATAAGAGATCATAATTCCGGCGATGAGCAAACTCACCATATCCGACATGATGCGCGACAACCAACTGATGATGATCAAAACAAAGAAAGCACCTGTCAGCGCTGACATGATGAGCCCGGTTTGACCTATCCAGCCCGACTCTGATAAAAAAAGACCGGTGTTGGTGCCCGAAAACAGCAGCAGTAAGGCAACGCCCAAACTGCTTCCCGAACTGATGCCGAGTATGGAAGGATCGGCCAAAGGATTGCGGAATAGTGTTTGCATCAACAATCCTGCAACAGCAAGGCCCGCTCCGGCAAAAATGGCTGTGACGGCTTGAGGAAGTCGGTACTGTAGCACAATCAATTGCTTAACATGATCAACAAGCTCGGTTTTGCCAGTCAAAATATTCCATACATCTTCCGGAGGAATGATAACAGAACCAAGAAATAAATTCAGCAGACCAAGCAAAATCAGCATAACAACTGATGCCGCCATGATCGCTCCCACAGGTATTTTTCCGAAAATACTACTCATGGCTCCAGCAATTTGTAGTAGGAAGCTTTATGATTTTGAATCAGTTCCGGATGAAAAACAGCAATCAGATCAGCCAACATTTTTTGTGGCTCAAGCGCACCGCTTTCAAAGTAGCCGGTTTCAGGTGTATTGCAAAACACAATTTGTTGCTTTTTGAAGGCTGAAAATGAGGCATATAATTCATTTTCAGCTTTCAATGTATTATAAGAATAACCTGCAGGTGCTGACTGGGCAATTCTCCAAAAATCGGCCTGACCGGCTTTTGAAAAAATTGTTTCAATGTCGAGTGGCACACTGGCCTCACTGTCCAGATGTGCAAAAACATATTCAGCTCCGGCATCATGAAACAGGCAGGCCATATAGCTTTTTCCTCCGGGCACATACCATTGACCTGCAAAGGCTTTATCGGCAAAAACACTGGGTCTTTCTTTGATGGGGGCGGTAAGTTCGCACAGCTGCATATAAGCGAAAGCGATGCTGTCAAAAATATCCTGAGCGGCCTGTTCCTTGTCAACCAAAAGTCCCAGCAAGTTGATCCACTCAGCCCTGCCGAGTGGATGGTTTTCGAAATAGTCGGTCCATGGAATGCGCTGAATGGCAGCTTGTTCCAGCACGGAAGGTAAGCCTGTCGGATCGGGTGAATACAGTATAAGGTCGGGATTCAGCAGCAGCATTTTTTCTATATTGTAGTGTCCTTCGCCGGCAACATCGGCCACAACACCTTCAGCTACAGCTTTTTTCATCAATGGATTTGAAATAAACCGCGATTCTGAAACCGCTACCACCTTGCTGATTTCTCCAAGTGAGACCAGTGGCCCCCATTGTGTTGATGACAGTGCCACAATGCGCTGCAAAGGCGTGCGCAACACCTTTTCCAGCGGAATATGTTCAGGTATGACATCGGTATGTCTGACAATGAAAAAATGCGCGAGCGTATCGGCCTTTGACCAGGGACTAAAAACAATCAGTTCACGGTAACCTTCAAATTTATTGATTGTGAATCCCCTGGCAAAGTGACTCTGTTTGGTAACTGCTGTCGTTTGCAAGGTACTGTTGTTATGACATGAAACCAAAATGCACAGGCCGGCAAGTAACAGGTAGCTTTTTTTGATTTGAAATCGCGAAACAATGCTGATCTTCATCTGATGCTTTAAAAATCTGCTGCAAAATCATCGCGCTCAAGCAATAAAATAGCTTGCTGGTTCACGATAAAATAGCGTTCGTTGTTGTACATGATTTCGATAGCTCCTTTTTGGAGAAAAATTGCCAGATCACCAACTTTCGCCTGCAATGGAAGGTATCTGGTTCGATCGGATTGGGGTTTCCATAGCTCATCGTCAACAGCATCCGTCGAGGGAATGGGATAGCCCGGACCGACTTTCACCACATATCCACTCTGTATGGCTTCGCGCTCGGTGTAGCCTGGAGGCAAAAACAAACCCGAACGTGTTTTATCGGGATTGGATTTTGGACGGATCAACACCCTGTCGCCTACAACAATTAATTTGTCCAAAGCTGCTTGTAACGGAACTGTCATCGTTATTGTTTGAATGGATAGCGTCCAAAATTACAAAAAGCGACATCGCTGAAAGCATTCTCAAAAAAAATTGGTAATTTTGTTTTGGAGAATCAAATTCTTGATTTTTTTAAGATGTTGATATTATGAGATTTACCATGTTCAAAACTGTAAAACCAAAGCAGTTTAAATATGTTCCCAGGTTTTATAATCCTGATAAAGAAGCATTGGAAAAACGCAAAGCTGCACTTGGACTCGATAGCAGCCTGAATGAGGAGGAAGCGTTGCGCAGCCGTATCCACGCAAGGTGGAAACGCAACCAAAAGGATTCATTCAGTGATCCATATAAAAAACTCAGCCTCGTCATCTACGTCGGAATTATTTTGACCGGCTTGTATTTTATTCTTTTCACCGACATAATCGAGACCTTTCTGCGCGCCTTCGGTGTAGGCGTCAAACATTGATCCATGATTGACATCATCCGACTTTTACCAGATTCTGTTGCCAACCAGATTGCGGCCGGCGAGGTGGTTCAGCGCCCGGCTTCGGCCGTTAAAGAGCTGCTGGAAAATGCCATTGATGCCGGCGCTTCGCACATTGACCTGATATTAAAGGATGCCGGAAAATTGCTTATTCAGGTGATTGATAACGGCTGCGGAATGTCGGAAACTGACGCCAGAATGAGCTTCGAACGCCATGCTACCTCGAAAATCAGCAAGGCAGAGGATTTGTTTTCGATCCGGACAATGGGTTTCAGAGGTGAGGCGCTGGCGAGCATTGCTGCCATTGCTCAGGTGGAGATGAAAACACGCAGACATGAAGATGAACTCGGAACATTGCTCCGCATAGAAGGGTCGGATTTGATCGAACAAGAGCTTTGCAGCACTGCCCCCGGAACCTCAATTGCAGTTAAAAACTTGTTTTTCAATGTGCCGGCACGCCGAAACTTCCTTAAAACCACCCAAGCCGAGTTGCGGCATGTGATGGACGAGTTTTACCGCGTAAGCCTTATCAACCCATCGGTTGGATTCAGCCTGACACACAACGACAAGGAACTTTTCCACCTTGTTGCCGGAAGCTTTAAACAACGGATTGTGTCATTGTTTGGCAGTGTTTTTAATGAAAGGCTCCTACCTGTAAGCATGTCAACAGAAAAGATTGGCATTGAAGGATTTATCGGAAAAGCTGCCTTCGCGAAGAAAACCAGAGGCGAACAATATTTCTTTGTCAACAACCGCTTCATTAAACACCATTACCTCAATCACGCGGTGGAAAATGCATTTCATGAGTTGCTGCCTAAAGAAACTTTTCCAACATATTTTCTGCACATAAGCATTGATACTGCTGAGATAGACATCAACATTCATCCCACGAAAACAGAAGTTAACTTTCAGGATACCAGAATGGTATATGCCCTGATTCAGGCTGCTGTGCGCAAATCGCTGGGGCAACATGACTTGAGTCCGCGAATAGATTTTGATGTTCCGAATGATCTTGGCATAGACTTCGGCGAAATCAGTAAAGCCAACCGACCTGTCACACCACCCGTCATCACGGTTAACCAAGGATATAATCCCTTCAGCAATCCTAAGCCTGCGGCAGAAAACGTTTTCAGACCCGATACTGACGAAAAAGACCTGCAGGAAAGATGGCGGCTTTTCTATCAAAAGGAGCCGGAGCAAAAATCTGAGACCCTTGAAAGCGGTCTGCACTCTCAACCCAAAGCCGTGGAAGCACTTCCAAAAAAAGTGATGCAGGTGCATGGACGTTATATACTTACAACTGTTAAATCGGGTTTGATGCTGATTGACCAGCATCTGGCACACACTAGGATTCTTTTTGAGAAGTATCTTAGACAATTGCATGACAAGAAAAATCACGCGCAGCAATTGCTTTTTCCGGTTAACATCCAACTTAATGCCTCTGATACCGCCGTGCTTAGCGAAATGCTTGGCGAGTTGCGTGCCATAGGATTCAGCATTGACGCTGTTGGCGACCGCACTTTTGTTGTAA
>DISP01000258.1 GCA_002421995.1 Bacteroidales bacterium UBA6207
GATCATGGCCATTGAATCGGTGATGGGCAAAGCTTTCTCATTGCAAAACTGAAGTGCGTGAGGCACTCCTCCTTTTTCGATTGCCGAAAGCAAGGCGGCACTCAAAGCCTGAAAACTCGCCTTGGCAATACCCCTGCCCTGTTCACGAACCTGGTTTGCAAGGCTGTCAGGATAATAATGCTGCGGTTTTTCGGAACCTGTGCTTTTTTGTGCCTCGTCGCAGGAAGTTAATATGCAAGAGATAATAAATATTACAAAAATTATTTTCAATGGTCTCATAGGCAGATAGTTAAGCTAATTGATTTGAGGCAGCTCATCGGTTTGTGCCTTCCGAACTGCTATTACTTCTCCGGTGAAAGATAGGTTTTTTCCTGCCAAAGGGTGATTGAAATCCATTGTGACACTATCTTTCATTTTTCGAATAATCTTGCCATAGTGGCGGTTTCCAAATTTGTCTTCCATTGGAAAAACGTGTCCAACCTGCACCACATTATCGTCCACTTCCCCGTTTTCTTCTTCAAAGACGGTTATCGGAAGGTCAAAAATTGCATGTGGATCAACAGGCCCATAAGCTCGTTCGGCTTCAACCTGAAACGAAAAATTGGCGCCCGGCAATAAACCCAACAAGTTATTCTCAAAATCATCTATCAACAGCTGATGACCGATCAGGAACTCCTCTGGATTGGTCACTTGCTGTAAAATCCGGTTGCTAACAGCGTCACTTACAGTGTAAATGATTGAAACAATGCAGTTTCTTTCAACAGAAATTTGTGTCATAGGCTTTTTTTCACATTCAAAGCCCCCTGTTTTCGCAGGAGGCTTTGAAATGGAGGAACATATTCATTGTTTGTCTATTTAGACAAAGACCTGACGTAATGGATAATCTTCCAGCGATTTTCTGGCAGCACCTGACTTCCGTGGGCACCCATTAAACCTGAAATTGAACCAAGTGTAATCACGTGGTAAATCTCGCCGTCGGGTTTATTCTGGACATAAGGTTCAACAAGAGAAGTAGGTTTTGCCGGAAAAAGTTTGCTCGTATAGAGATGACCGTCGCCTTTTCCTTTTTCGCCATGGCAGTGCACACAGAAAATTTCGAATTGTGCTTTGCCTTCAGCCAAAACCTGTGGTGTGGCTTCGAGGGGGTTTTTCAATACAACACCTGCTTTCACCTGATCTTCGAAAGATTTTGCTTTATACGGGTAAGGCATGGTGCCGCGTGCAATCGTCCCCTCAGCCGGGAGTCTCATGGTATATCCGTCAGCAAATACCGGATTTGTGGTATAAGTCTCGTAGGCAGTGGAATACGCCATGTCCGGGAAGAAGGTATATCCAGGATGATTTTTATCACGGTTGCATGCCGAGGCAGCTGCGATCAGCAAAACAATGGCCATTATTTTTAAAGAATTCTTCATATCATTCAGTTTTACAAGGATAAAATTGCTTCACTGTTAATAATTGGTATGGTATTCCATGCTTTCCTTATAGTAAGGATGCTTTTTCGATGCCAAAGGAGCTTTGGCCAACGACCAGAATGTAACCAGACCAAAGAGTCCCAGGTATCCAATCGTCAGTCCAACTTCAACAATCCCGATTCCTGCATGCTCACCGCCAACAGCTCCGGGCATGATCATCATATAAAGATCAACCCAATGTCCGATGAAAACGATTATTGCAACCGGCACGAGCACGCCCGATACGCGTTTTGCGCGGCGGGTCATTAACAAAAGGAATGGTACCACGAAATTGAGAAAGAGATTCACATAGAAAACTTCTGTGAAGTATTTATGACGCTCGATAAAATATACCGTTTCTTCGGGCATATTTGCATACCAAATCAGCATATACTGCGAAAACCAAAGATATGCCCAGAATATACTAAATCCAAACAGGTATTTTCCGAGATCATGCATATGTTCATCATTCACATGCGTCATATACCCCATATTTTTCAGAAGAGAGACCACGAGAATGATCATTGCAAAACCACTGGCAAGCATACTTGAAAAAACATACCAGCCATAGAGGGTACTGAACCAATGTGGATCGAGCGACATGAGCCAATCCCAGCTTGAAACAACGCTTGTTACGGCAAACACCACAACAAATACAGCTGAGAGTGTACGCATCTTTTTCAGGTATTGCATGTCGCCATTCACATCGAGGGCGAGGCTCGCTTTGCGCAGAAAATGCGCCAGCAGCGACCAGGCACCAAGGAAGACAACCAGCCTGATGTAAAAGAAAGGCACGTTGAGGTAGGCCACTTTTTTCAGCAGGATTTCATCGAGATGATCTTCATGTGTCCAGGGATATATGGCGTGTAAACCACCCAGTATAAAGAAAAGAACAAGAAGAAGTCCGCCAACAGGAATAAATGCCGACATGGCTTCACCAACTCTTTGCATACTTGTTTGCCAACCTGATTCGGCGATGGTGTGAACAGCTACAAAAAACAAACCTATCAAGCCCATGCTTAGGAAATAATAGTTGTTAAGGAGCAGGTTGGCAGCAATTCTGTTTCCTCCGGCACCGGTAAAATAGCCGATAACCAGCGAAAGCAACCCAACAGCAATCATAACCAAGAAAATGGTTATTAACTTCTTATCTAATTTAAAAGTGAGATTGTCCATGATTAGTTTTGCTTTTTAAGGGTTATACCATGTGCTCCTGCTTCAGCGAGGACATCTTCGATCGAATGCGGATCATCATCTTCGTCAAGATTGATAACAAGTAAGAACCTGTCGTCGGTGATGCGCTCATCATGGATTACAGTTTTCGCTCCCGGCCCAAGTTTATTATGGATAAGAAATGCGAAAACCATGGAGAAAGCAGCAAACAACACTGCTAACTCAAAAGTTACAGGCATGAATGATGGAACTGAAAGGAAAGGTTTTCCGCCAAAATTGAGCGGATAGGCCTTTGTAAACACCCAGGCCTGAAAACCGAAACCAAGCAATGCTCCGATAGCACCTCCTGTAAAAGCTACCCTTGTCAGTTTTGACCGTTTCAAGCCAAGCACTGTGTCAAGCCCATGAACAGGAAATGGTGA
>DISP01000197.1 GCA_002421995.1 Bacteroidales bacterium UBA6207
CACCAATATGTCCGGCTTCTACAGCGCCGGGTTTAATCATTGTAAATGTGATGTTTCCGCTCATTTGAATTTTTATTTAATGAAGGTGCAAAAGTAGTCAAATTTCGCTTTTTAGATATGTTGACAACAACAAGATTCTAAAACGTTTCATAATGGAGTATATACCACACAATTAATCGCAAAATTGTAACTTTGCAACAAATTTGAAGAATGAGTTTTAATGAAATCCACAGCGTGTTTGGCGACATCCTGAAAACACCTCTTCGTTTGGCAATTGCCATTCATACCAACCCCGACGGTGATGCTATAGGCTCTGCACTTGCACTTTCCAATGTGCTTTCTCAAATGGGGCATACTGTTAAGGTGTTAATACCCAATATGTATCCTTCTTTTTTGTCATGGATGCCGGGTTTGGATGAAGCCTGTATCTTTGAAAAGAACGCGGCTGAAACAAGGAAACATCTTGTTGAAGCTGATCTTGTTTTCTGCCTGGATTTTAACGCTTTTAAAAGAGCAGGCTCATTAAGCGATGATCTGAAAAAAGTTACGGCTCCAATCATCATGATAGATCATCATATTGAACCTGAGGTTGAAACATTCAAATATTTGTATTCTGATTTATCCGTATCAAGCACTGCAGAGCTTGTTCATCGCTTCATAACAGGTATAGATAAAGAATCCCTTATAAATGAAGATGTTGCATCTTGTTTATATGTAGGCATCATGACCGACACCGGTTCATTCAGTTTTGCCTTAAAGAACCCTGATACATTCAGAATTGTGGCCGACCTTGTTCAGAAAGGTATTGATGCAGAGCGACTTCACCGATATGTTTACGACACTTTCACCGAGGACAGGTTGAGGTTACTGGGTCATTCGATAAGCAATAGGATGATTGTGCTGGAAACATTTAAAACTGCAATTATTTCATTAAGTATCAATGATTTAAATGAATTTAATTATCAGATTGGAGATACAGAGGGATTGGTAAATTATCCGCTTTCGATGGAGAAAATCAATTTCTCGATCCTAATCACAGAGAAAAAAGATCAGATCAGACTTTCATTCAGGTCGAAGGGTGCTTTTTCTGTCAATGATTTTGCCAGAAAACACTTTGATGGAGGCGGACATTTCAACGCTGCCGGTGGGAATTCATACATCGGTCTGAAAGAAACTGTTGCCAGACTTTTAAAAATTATTCCGGAATACGTTGATGATCTGAATTATAACTATTAATGAGTACCATACGTAGCATAAAAGTCGCTTTTTGTTTGCTTTCACTCGTTTTCTTCTCATGCACTGAGCATCCAAAGAAAACCGAAAAAGCCGTTCCTTCAGCTGAGTTGACCGAGCAGGCATTGATTAAAACGAATAAATATCTTGTACGTAGTGAAGAAGAGAATATCAACGATTTTCTAAGACGCTATCAGTGGAAGATGCAATCAAGCGGTACCGGATTACGTTACCTTATTGAAACCGACAACACAGGCAGAAAAGCGGAGTATGGTGATATTGTCGCACTGGAGTACACAGCTAAACTACTTAATGGAGAGATAGTAAAATCATCAGAAACACATGGTTTGCTGAAGTTTAGCGTTGGTAAAGGCGGTGTGGAAGCCGGACTTGAAGAGGGAGTAAAAATGTTAAGGACAGGCGATAGAGCAAAATTTATTGTACCTTCGCACCTCGCTTTTGGGTTGCTGGGCGATGGAAAAACAATTCCACCTAAAGCGACACTTGTTTATGAAGTAAAGCTGCTTGAAATTGGTGATGCCCGTTGAAAAGAAAATGATATATTCCAATAATTAACCTGTCAATTTATCTGTATGAAATCAGTTATTTTACTGCTGTCTTTTACAGCATTTCTGGGTCTTAGCGCCTGTAGTCAAAACGGTTATAAAACCACTGAAAGCGGTTTGAAGTACCGCTATATCCGGGGAGAAGGTAAATCAGCCAATCCACAGGAGACCGATATTGTAACTGTTAAGATGGATTATTTTATCAATGATTCATTGTTGTTTTCGGGCCAGAAACTGGGAAAACCTATGCAGTTTCCATTGAGTCCATCCTCTTTTAAAGGTGATTTTTTTGAAGGTCTGAAAATGATGAGCGTTGGTGATTCTGCCAGCTTCCTGTGTCCTGCTGATTCAGTATTTCTGCGATTATTCAGGGTAAAACACATGCCCGAATTTGTGAAGCCGGGCGCAATTATGCGTTTTGAGATTGCACTCGATAATATTGAGAAACAAGCTGATTATGAAGCAAAAAAGATGGCTGAAGCCAAAGCATTGGCAGAAGAGGGACGCATGAAGCTTGAAAAATATATCGCTGATAAAGGAATAAATGTTAGCCCGCTCGAAAGCGGTTTGTATTATATCGAAAGGCAAAAAGGAACAGGAGAACAGCCAAAACGCGGTGAAAAAATTAAAGTTCATTATCGCGGCACACTCCTCGACGGAACACAGTTTGATGCCTCTTACGACCGCAACCAGCCATTTGAATTTGTGCTGGGAATGGGTCAGGTAATTCGTGGATGGGACGAAGGTCTTGCCATGATGAATGTTGGCGGAAAAGCCACGCTGTTGATTCCCTATCAATTAGGTTATGGTGAGCGCGGATCAGGGCCAATACCTCCATTCAGCGCACTCGTTTTTGAAGTTGAACTTATCGAAATCATTAAATAAATCTCATGGAAACAAAAAAATGGATTAAATCAGGCCTTGTGATCCTGGCCTTATCCGCGGCGGTTGTTGGTTGCAATAACAGCGATTATCCCGGATTCAAAAAAATGGACAATGGTGTTCATATTAAATATCACGTTAAAGGTGACGGGGACAAAACACCTGAGCTAAACTCCATCGTAACGCTCGATATGATTTACGGAACAGGTGACACTGTTTTGTTTGAGAGCTCAAAAATGCCCGAACCTCTAAGCTTTCCGGTCAGCGAACCATCATTCAAAGGCGACTTATATGCTGCGCTCACTTTGCTGCACATAGGTGATTCTGTGACAATTGCATTTCCAGCTGACTCATTTTTTACAGTAATGGCCGGTATGCCAAAATCACCTGATTTTGTTAAACCAGGTGCTACCATGTATTTCGACCTGAAACTGAAGGCAATACAAACAGAGGACGAACTGAAGGCTGAGCAGCATATTATGCTCGAAGCTATGAAAGCTCAGGAGCAAGAGGCCTTGCAAAAATACCTCAGCGAAAACCAGCACAGCGAGCCTCTGGCCAGCGGTCTTTATTATACCGAGTTGAAAAAAGGAAAAGGAAAAACCCCGCAAGCCGGTGATGTTTTAAAAGTGAATCTGTCAGTTGGAATGATTGGTGGAATCTCATTGTTTTCCAATTTTGGTAAAGAACCAATGGAAATTGAGTTTGGACAACCATTTGATACAAAGGGACTTGACGAGGCGCTGGGTTATATGTCAAAGGGCACAAAAGCCAGTCTGATCGTGCCTTCACACCTGGCATTTGACAGCGTTGGTCGCAGTCAGATGATCCCGCCCTATACCACAATGCTGTATGAGGTTGAGATAGCTGATATAAAACCCAAGTCTGAGGTAGAAAAAGAAAGAGCAGCTCAGCAAATGAAGGCGAGTGAAACCGCTGAGCAGGCCAAAAAAAGCGAAGCACAAAAAATTGCTAACTATATCAAAAACAATGGCATAACTGCCAAACCGACAAACACAGGACTTTACTACATCGAAACTGTAAAAGGTACCGGAAAATCGCCTGAGAACGGTAAAAGCGTAAAAGTCAATTATACACTGTACAACATTGATGGTCAGAAACTTCAGAGCTCATTGGACAGTGGAAAACCATTCACTTTTGTGCTCGGACAAGGACAAGTAATCCAGGGATGGGACGAAGGTTTACTCTTGATGAAAGAAGGAGGCAAAGCAAGATTGTTAATTCCATCAGCTTTGGGTTACGGCGATACCCCACGTTCGGCAGATATTCCGGCTTATTCTCCTCTTGTATTTGATATTGAACTACTTGAAGTTATTGATAGCAAGTAATATCCATTATATTCTTTAAAGCCCTGACAGATTATAAAGTCCGTCAGGGCTTTTTTTTATTTGGTGAAATTGAAGAAGCAAGTTTGAAACTTCTCTGAACTTGTACCGATCATGAGTTCAAAAGTCCCCGATTCAGAAGCATATTCGTGTTTTGTATTGTAGAATTTCAAAAGATTCTCATCAATCGTAAATTCAATCATGATCTCTTTTCCGGCAGGGATAAGCACTTTTTTGAATCCTTTTAATTCCTTGACAGGACGTGTAACTGAACCAACCAGGTCGCGTATGTAAAGTTGCACAACTTCCTCACCATCACGACTACTAGAGTTTTTTACCTTGATTGCGGCCTTTAGCGTTTCACCTGCTTTGAAAGAATCACGATCGAGTATGATGCTGCTGTAGTCAAAAGTACTGTAACTCAATCCATAACCAAAAGGATAAAGAGGTTTATTGTCAATATCGGTGTATCTCGAAGTGGTATTTGTGACACCATCCCAGGGCCGGCCGGTGTTCTTCATATTGTAGTGAATCGGAATTTGTCCCACCGATTTTGGAAATGTCATTGGTAATTTTCCTGAAGGATTTTCATCGCCAAACAAAACAGATGCTATTGCAGAGCCGGCTTTGGTTCCCGGAAACCAGGCCTCCAGAACTGCATTGGCATAGTGATCAATTTCGTTGATAGTTAGTGGTCTTCCATTAAAAAGTACCACAGTGATTGGTTTCCCGGTTTTTAGCAAACGGCTAAACAATTGATTTTGAACACCCGGCAGATCAATTGAGCTTCGGCTCGTGGCTTCGCCGGTCATCCATGCAGCTTCGCCAAGCGCCAGAATAATTTGGTCGGCCTGAAGTGCAGTTTCATAGGCTTCCTGAAAGTGTGAAGTATCAGAAGCTGTTGTTTCACAGCCAACTGCATACATCAATTCTTTTACATTTTTATTTTGAATCAATGCATCATAAAGGCTTTCTGCGATTTCACCGTTGCCGGCAGCATACCAACCACCAATCATATCCTGCCTGCTTTTTGCCAGCGGCCCAATGAGCGCAAGTTTTTGTTTCGAGCTGTTTAAGGGTAGAACTCCATCATTTTTCAACAAAACCAGCGATTTTTTTGCCATATTTTGGCTTTCAGACAGGTTTTGTGGTGATAGCAAAACTCTTTTTTCCCGTTCTTTCGAACAAAATTTATAAGGATCCTCAAACAAACCAAGTTTGAATTTCAGTTCTAGTACTTTTGCAACAGCTTCATCCAGCCTGGTTTCGCTAATGACACCTTTGCTCACAAGTGCCGGCAGTGCGTGGTTGTAAAAGCTAGATTGCATATCAATGTCAGTACCGTTAACAAAGCCGGCAAAAGCTGCACCGGATGTGTCGGAAGCAATGCCATGATTTATCAGTTCGAGTACAGAGGTATAGTCAGAAACAACAACTCCGTCGAATTTCCACTCTTCGCGCAAGATATCATTCAACAAGAAGTGGTTGGCGGTTGCCGGAACACCATTCACTTCATTAAAAGCTGACATCACAGTAAGCGCGCCTGCATCAATTGCAGATTTGTAGGGAGGAAGATAGGTTTCGCGCAATGTGATTTCCGACATATCAACTGTGTGGTACTCTCTCCCAGCCTGGGGAGCACCATACGCTGCAAAATGCTTTACACAAGCAGCTACGGCATCAGCATCCTGAAAACCAGTTGATTGTAAACCCTTTACACGTGCCGAAGCTACGGCTGAAGCCAGGTAGGTGTCTTCGCCGGCGCCTTCCATAACACGACCCCAACGCGGATCACGCGATACATCACACATGGGGGCAAACACCCAATGAAGACCGGTGGCCGCAGCCTCGGATGCAGCTACCCTCGCTGATTTTTCAATTGCTTTGAGGTCCCAGCTGGCAGCTTCTGCAATCGGAACCGGGAAAATGGTATGGTGGCCATGGATAACGTCAAAAGCAAACAAAAGTGGAATGCCTAATCTCGATTTCTCAACTGCAATTTTTTGAAGTCTGCGTGTATATTCAGCACCATGCGCATTGAAAATACCACCGACAGCACCTTTCGTAATTAGCGTAATATATTGATCTTGAATAAAATCACCTCTTTCATTCAAATCATTGGTGAATATTGAAAGCTGTCCGGCTTTTTCTTCCAATGTCATCAGATTCAAAATGGAATCTATTTTTGCTTGGAATTGAGCCTTAGCTATTGTATTTAGACCAATAATCAACACCAAACCTAGAGAAACCCTCTTGAATGCATAACAAATTGATAAACAGCTAAATAATTTCATAAATAAAATTTTAAATTTGTTAAAATAATTATACATTCTGACTGAAATAATTAATCGTTTTAATGACTTAATTAACAATATGTTATTAAGTTTTTAAAATATTGATTATCAACTCAATATAAATGATAAAATAAATACTTACATCCATAAAAAAAAACGAGTATTATTTTGAGCTGCTACAAATTTATTCTAAATTTGTTTCCTTGTGTATGCTTCATTTTCGGAGCATTTTTCAAGGTCATTTATATCATTCAAAATCAATTATCAAAAATAGAAGTTTTTATTTACCAGATTTCAAATTCATAAAACAATGAAAAGAATTATTCAGTTTGCATTGGTTCTGTTTTTTTTAGTAAGCCAAATTGCTTATTCCCAGGAATATAATTTTCCATCAAAAGGGAAAATAGATTATCAACTCACCATGGAAGATGAGATGATGCTTGATTCATTGCAGGCTTACACCTTCAAATTTTTTGAGAATGAGCATGATATTGAAAAAGGTATTGTGAAAGACCGCGCAGCGAGCTGGGCTCCTGCAAGTATTGCGTCAACAGGTTTTGGTCTTGCCAGCTTTGCAATAGGTGCAGAACGAAACTATATCAGTCGAACTGAAGCTGCCCGTATCACATTGAATATCATGCGTTTTTTTGCAAACTCAGTTCAGAGTGCAGATACGAATGCAACCGGATACAAAGGTTTCTATTATCACTTTTTGCGTTTGAATGATGGGCGACGCACCTGGAAATGCGAATTGTCGAGCATTGATACCGGCTTGTTGATGATGGGTGTGATTTTTGCACGAAACTATTACGATCTGGATAATGCTGTCGAAGATGAAATCAGGGCTTTGGCGGGATTACTTTTAGGTCGGATGGATTGGAGTTTTTTGATGCACGGAAGCGAAGGTCGTTTTGCGCATACCATCTCAATGGGTTGGACTCCTGAGCATGGTTTGCATGATTTTGGTTGGGCCGGTTACAACGAAGGCTTGTTTTTGTATGTGTTGGCTGCCGGAACCGGACTTGATAATGCCGATAAAAGTTACGAGCACTGGCTGAAATCCTATAAATGGCAAACACCTTATGAAGGTTTCTCACATGTTGCTTTTCCACCCTTGTTTGGACACCAGTTTTCGCAGGCGTTTATTGATTATCGTGGCATTGCCGATGCCTATATGAAAGAAAAGGGAATAGATTATTTTGAAAACTCGCGCCGAGCTACTTATGTGCAGCAACTTTATGCCATTCAAAATCCAAAAGGTTGGAAAGGATATGATGCCAAAACCTGGGGAGTGACGGCCAGTGACGGGCCAGGAGATCAGTACAATTTTGATGACAAAAAATTTCTATCGTATGCCGGTCGAGGGACAAGCGGACCTGATTACAATTATTTTGACGATGGTACAATTGCTCCTTATGGTGCAGCTTCTTCATTGCCTTTTGCTCCGGAAATCGTTTTTCCAACTTTGCGTAACTTTTTAACCGCCTATGGCAACCAAATCTGGGGAAAATACGGTTTTTACGATGCTTTTAACCCCACCGCAAACTGGGTTGACAACGATTTTATTGGCATTGACCAGGGACCAATGTTGATAATGATCGAAAATTTCAGAACCGGACTTGTGTGGAATAATGTGATGAAAGACCCGATAATTCAAAAAGGATTGAACAAGCTGGGTTTTAAACCATAAACTTTCGATAAAATTCAAAGCAGACTTATGAAAAGAATAATTTTTACTGCAGTAATATTATTGATAATCAATAGTATAGCTTTCTCTCAACAAATTGTCCTTGACGATTTTGAATCGTTGAACGGATGGGATTTTATTAAATCAGATGGTGTTCAAACTGCAATTTCGCCTTCATCAGGGCATGAGGGAAATGCTGTTCGTTTTGATTACGATTTTACCAAGGGCACTGGTTATGGTGGCATTCAAAAGTGGTTTCCACTCGACCTTCCTGAGAATTTTGAAATTACCTTTTGGCTAAAAGCTTCATCCCCGGCCAATAACTTCGAGATTAAACTGATTGACAGCACCGGAAACAATGTCTGGTGGCTTAGCAACAGAAACTACACTTTCCCAACTGAATGGAAAAAAATCAGAATTAAAAAACGACACATCAGCTTTGCCTGGGGGCCAACTCAGGATCAATCATTGAGCCGCATAGACAGAATTGAGTTCACTGTAGCATCTTTTATCGGAGGAAAAGGAAGTGTTTGGATTGATGATTTGCGCTTTGAAAAGCTTGAAGCTGAGACCAATACCTATCCGTCACCTTCTGCAACTGCTTCGTCTTCAGTCAAATTTCAACCAGAAAACCTCTTACTTGATGGAGATTTACTCACTTTTTGGCAGTCAAAACCCGGAAAAGAGCAATATTTGGACATTGATTTCAAAAAAAGAAGAGAGCTCGGCGGTTTGGTAATACATTGGAAGAGTGGAGTTGCGGCTAAGTCATTTGAACTCCTGTTTTCTGAAAATAACAAAACATGGGAGAGTGTTTACACAGTGGGTAACAATCTTTCTGATCAATCGTTTGTTTGGTTGCCGGAGGCTGAAACGAGATTTATGCGTTTGGTTCTCACTGATAGTAAATCAGATAAAGGTTATGGAATCAATGAGATCGAATTTTTGTCCGTGGCCGAGACGCATACAAAAAACGATTTTTTATTGCAGACAGCCAAACGGTCTCCCAAAGGAAACTACCCGGCCTATTTTCTTGATCGTGGCACATTTTGGACAATTTCCGGTGTAAACAACGATGTGAAAGAAGCCATGATCAGTGAAGATGGCATGGTTGAGGTGGACAAAGCAAGTTTTTTGATCGAACCAATAATCAAAGACGGTGATCAGATTATCAATTGGGCCAATGCGCAGACTGAGCAAACACTGGGCGAAACAGATGGGAGCAATTTGCTTGACTTTGTTCCTACAGTCAATTGGAAATCAGATAATTTAGAGCTAAAAACCCAAATTGTCTCTGTGGGTGAAGCCAATAAATCTTCAAGGTTAAATATCATTTACACCCTGACTAATCGCACCGATCAGATAAAAACATTTGAGTTTTACTTGTTAATCAGGCCATTTCAGGTGAATCCTCATTATCAATTTCTCAATCTGCCGGGAGGAGTTGGGCAAATTCAAAAAATTTCGAGGGAGGGAGAACAAATTATCAATGTGGATGCAAAACAATTGTTTTTGCGTGAAAAACCTGATTATTTTGCTGCACTTACTTTTGATCAGGGCAATCCTGTTGAACTTATAAAGAAGACTCAAGAAATTAACAATCAAGGTGTTGATGACAAGCTGGCATTGGCTTCAGGGCTCCTGAAATATGTTTTAGAACTTCTGCCCGGCCAGCAAACTGAATTGATGCTTGTTGCTCCATATTATCCGACAACTTTCTCCAACGACTTTTTTGATGATAAGGCAGTTGAACAGGCACGGGCATTTTGGCGTGCCAAAACCAGTCATGTCCGTTTTGAATTACCCCCATCGGCAAATAAACTGTTAGAAACTTATCGCGCCAATCTCGCTTACATCTTGATAAACAGAGATAAAGCCGGAATACAACCCGGTTCCAGATCGTATGAACGCAGTTGGATCAGAGATGGATCGCTCACTTCATCTGCTTTGTTGAAGTCGGGTATTGTTCCTGAAGTTAAGGACTTTATTCGCTGGTATTCAGCACATTTGTATGAAAATGGAAAAGTTCCGTGTGTTGTTGATTTCCGCGGGCCGGACCCGGTTCCGGAAAACGACAGCCATGGGCAGTTTATCTATTTAATCAGGGAGTATTTTAACTTTACACATGACACTGCTTTCCTTCTGGAAAGCAACCCGGCTGTAATTAAGGCAGTTGATTACATCTCGGAATTGATTGCGGAGCGTTCGACCGAACATTTCAAAAGCGAAAACGACAGTGTCAGAGCATATTATGGATTGGTTCCGGAATCAATCAGCCACGAAGGTTATTCAGCCAAACCAATGCACTCCTATTGGGATAATTTCTTCACAATCAAGGGATTAAAAGATGCTGCTGATATTCAGCACATTTTGGGACAACAAAATGAGTATGAGAGAATTGCAGCAATCCGGGATGCTTTCAGTAAGAATTTGTACGAATCGTTAAGGTTGGCAATGCAAACCCGCAATATTGATTATATTCCGGGATGCGTTGAGTTGGGCGACTTTGATGCCACTTCAACAACCGTTGCACTCAACCCATGCAATGAGTTGAAAAACCTTCCTAAACCACAGATATACAATACGTTTGATAAATATTATGAGTTTTTCGTCAGCAGACGTGATGGAAAAAAAGATTGGATCAATTATACTCCTTATGAAAACAGGGCCATAGGCTCGTTTATTTTCCTCGACGAACCGCAAAAAGCCCATGAGCTCATTGACTTTTTTCTGGCCGATCAACGTCCGCAAGGTTGGCATCATTGGGCCGAAGTGGTTTGGAAAGATGAACGCACACCAAAATTTATTGGCGATATGCCGCACACCTGGGTTGGAAGTGATTTTATCAATGCTTTTCGCAGCATGTTTGTTTACGAAAACGAATATGATTCAACTTTGGTTGTGGCAGCAGCCCTGTACCAGGATTGGATTGATGCAGCTGAGGGAATGGCAGTTAGAAATCTGCCTACTTACTATGGAGAGCTTTCATATTCAATTAAAAAACAAGATGATACTTACCAGATTAAGCTTGAGGGCGATCTGAAATTACCTGAAAATGGAATAAGAATTCGCAATTTCAATGGTAAAAAGATGCCTGCATCTGTTCGTGTCAACGGAAAAGAGTCATCGAAGTTTTCTTCAAAAGATATTGAAGTTCAAGCTATTCCTGCAATTATAGAAATTAAATACAATAAATAATTCATTCATGAAAACCATGGAACAAAATGGTCATATGGCCGATCGAACTGAAAGGATAGGTTTTTCGCAACTTGCTGCTTATGGTGCCGGAGGAATCATTCCGATTGCACTGTTTAATGTGGCTGGAATTTTAGTTGGATTGATGGGGAATATCAGTCTGGGACTCAGCGCTTTCTGGTTGGGAGTAATTCTCATCATTCCACGTTTATGGGATGCGCTTAGCGATCCGGTCATCGGTCACATATCAGACAACACCCGAACACGGTGGGGTAGAAGACGTCCGTTTTTGCTGTTTGGCGGCATTGCGGTGGCTGTGTTTTTTGTAATGATCTGGTGGATTCCAAAAGGAGATATGGTAAGAGCCTGGTTTCCAACTGATGAGGGTTTTCAATGGTTTCAACTAACCTATATCTTGTTTTCGTTACTGATATTTTTTACAGCCGTTAATTTGTTTGAGATTCCTCATGGTGCATTGGGGATGGAAATGACCAATGACTATCATGAGCGGACACGTCTTTTTAGTGCAAAAAGCTTTGTTGGAAATTTGTTCGCGATGAGTACGCCCTGGCTTTTCGCCCTGGCCAATATGGAAATTTTCAAAGGGACAGGCGGAAACGAAGCCGATGGAATGAGGTATGTCTCGCTTATGATTGCGGCTGTCATCATCCCGCTTTCTTTTTGGTGGACATATAAACTCAAAGAACCCGGCTTTAAAAAAGTCGAAAAGCAAAAAAAGAGCCCGTTTTGGCAAGATATGAAACGTACGGCCAACAACAAAAACTTTATCATGTTGACGCTCACCATCTTCACATTGGCAATGGGCTTTAATTTTGTGAGTTTACTTGGCTCATACATCCCAATTTTCTACATTTTTGGTGGCGACAAGGTTTCAGGAGCAACATTATTAGGCATTAACGGAACAGTCTGGGCCATAACAGGCTTGCTTGCAGTGTTCCCACTCAACTGGATAAGTCCCCGCCTTGGAAAACGTAACACATTGGTATTGGCCATCTTATTGATGATTGCTGCTCAAGCTTCAAAAATTGTTTGTTACAATCCAGAATATCCTTACCTGATAATCATTCCCACAGTTTTGTTGTCGGCCGGTATGTTGTTCTTTTTTACCTTAGGTTCGTCTATGGTTGGCGATATTTGCGATGAGGATGAATTGCATACGGGCAAACGTTCCGAAGGCAGCTATTATTCGGTGTTTTGGTGGTTTATAAAAATGGGAACGGCTTTGGCGAGTTTTGTTGCAGGTTTACTCATTGTTTACACCGCTTTTGATGAAGTGCAGGTTACAAAAGTTGATAGTTTGCAGGGAAATATCAAGGAGTTGCACAGTAAAACTTCATTATTAAACCAAAAACGAAGCGAAAATCTAACAACCGCACAGTGGATTGAAGTACTGAAAACCCAATCGGCAGACGCTGAAAAAGAACTCAATGAGTTCTTAAAATATCTTGACAAAGAAACAGCAAAAAAGTTTGATGAAAAAGAGGCAAAAACTTTTGCAAGTTCATTGGAGAGAAAGACTGATCTTGAGCAAGTTAGAGAGGAAACGCGGACAGCTCTTCATGCGCTTACAGAAAGAATGAGTGTTCCTGGCTTTGCGGCAGATTCGATGATTGATGAAACGCTGTTGATTATTCTGCAACCAAAAATCATCAAAGCCCGGACTCATGCTTTTGAATTGGAGGGACATTTAAAATTCAAATCTGTAGAAAAAAATAAAAATCAGGCGCATTACATTGAATTGCTCGGCTATTTGCACGAAATGCAATCGCGGATTCGCCAACTTTCAACAGAAACGGACTTACAGAAAAATGCAGACTCTTTGGAATCAATCGAGAAAGACATTTTCAAACTGACAGTGCAATCGCCATTTACTTTGTGGATGATGCGGGTTGTTGAGATTGGGCTGCCTTTACTCCTGAGCATTTTATCCGTATTCATTGTTTTGCGATACAGCCTCACCGAAAAACGCAGCCATGAAATTAAGGAACTCATTAACCAAAGAAATGCTTTGCAGGCAGAGAACTCTAAAGAATAAGATTATAAAATATTGAATATATGACACTTACATTCAAAGATGGTCAATTTTTGTTTGATGACCAGGCTTTTTTTCTCCAATCAGGAGAGATACACTATTTCAGAATCAAACGCGATTTATGGGAAAAGCACTTGGTTGCTGCGAAAGAAGCAGGCTTGAACACAGTAAGCACTTATGTGCCATGGGCCTGGCACGAATATGAAGAAGGAAAATTTGACTTCACGGGAGTAAGCTCCCCGGAGCGTGATTTGGTTGGCTGGCTCGAAAGTTGCAAAAGATTAGGCATCAATGCAATTGTAAAACCGGGACCGTTTATCCTTGCCGAGTTCAGGGGTGCCGGCTTGCCTGATTGGTTTATGGAAAAGTTCTCTAATGATGTGAAAATGAGAACCAAATCGGGTGAAATGGTGGCAAGCGATGGTGTCAATCTCTTCAATAAGATTTATCTCGAAAGGGTGAGTCTTTGGTACGATAATGTTTTGCCTTTGATAAGCAAGATGGAGTCGCGTATGGATGGTTCTGTCATTATGATGCAGATTTGCAATGAGATAGGTGTATTTTCCTGGTTGGCTCATCAGGCGGATTATGGTGGCGATGTGAACGAGCGGTTTGCTCATTTTCTTCAGAAAAAGTATAACAATATTGCAGCCCTGAATGCGATATGGGATACTAAATATGCTGTTTTTGAAGAAGTTGAGCTTCCACCGGATGGACGTGCAGCCTATCAGTCCAGGAATGATCGTGCCCGCGACCATGACTGGCATGCTTTCTGGCGCGTTTATTACGGAGATTATTTAAGAATGCTGACAGCAATGGCGCGCCAGCTAGGCATCACAGTCCCCATGTATCACAACTTACCCGGTTGGATTTATGGAAATGGTTATGAGTTTCCGGTAAACATCACCATGTATGAGGATTTGTTTGGAAACAAAAGTGACATTTTGTTTGGCGTTGACCATATCCCTGAATTTCAATCATATAGAAATTTGCATGACGACCGTATCATCAACGACATTACTGCTGCCATGCAAGGCAATGGTCGGCCGTTGTTTGCGGCAGAGTTTCAATGCGGCTCCCGCGAATACCATGTTGAGACCAATCCGCGTGAGATGGCCTTGTTTTACAAAGCAAGTGTGGCCAACGGCCTGAAAGGTTGGAACTTTTATATGTTTTCGCAAGGAAAAAATCCACCAAGAAAAGGCTACTCCGGTGACACTTTCTATTGGTTCAATCCATTGACGCCAAGTGGTGAACGCACTCCGGCCTTTGACCTGGTAAAGAAAACAACTTCCCTAGTTAAAACAATTGAAAACCAAATTGTTAATGCTGAAAGAAAGGCTGAGATATGTGTGTTGTTTTATCCTCCGTATTATGCAACTGAACTTGAACGACCATTAAGCAACAACAATGAAATCGTTTTTCATCCTTCTGCCATCAGACGATCAGCCTATTTCGATGGACTTTTGAAGGTGCTTCAATTGCTCAACGTTGATTATGATATGGCCGATCTGAATCAGGTTTCGAGCAGTGAGTTGTTGAAATACAAGCAGATATGGACATTTTCGACAGATGAGATGGATGCATTTGCCCAAAAAACATTGGTAGATTACGCAGAAAATGGAGGTAAACTAATTGTATTTCCGCAATTGCCCGACCGGCAACTTTCGCAAGAACCTTGCACAATTTTACGTGATGCTGTCGGTATTTCAAAAGTTGATGTGGAATCAACCGACTCAGCACTGATAGATGTGTTTGATTTAAAGGATATTAAGTGTGCAAATCCACAAATTGTCATAGAAGAAGAACAGCTTCATGGAGCTTCAATAATAGCCAAAACGATTAATGGAAGTGTTTGCGGATTTGAAAAAAATGTGGGAAAGGGCATGCTCACATTTCTGGGTGCCTGGATGGGTTTTGATACCGAAGGACATAAACCCGTGTATGAAGCATTGCTAAAGAAATCTTATGCAAGATTGAAAAATGCAGATACTTCTGATTATCATATCATTGTGAGAGAGCGATTTGCAACGGAAAAAAGTGGCGTTTTGTTTATTGGAAACTACTACAACGAAGATCATTATGCTTCGGTTCAATATACGCATCCAGCGAGTGGTGAACAAATCAGTTTACCCTATCATGGAGGAACAGCTTTGTGGCCCGGAATGTATTCGGTGTTGACACCTTTGATGTATCCTATTGGTAATGAGATTTTTATTTTACATACCACCAGCGATTTGCTCGAAGTGAAGCCAACTGACAACGGAATTCAACTCATTATGTGTGGCGATCGCGATTTGCAAGGTGAAATCGTTTTTGAAGGAGACGGCCTCGAAAACCTGATTGAAGTGGAGGTGCAAGGAGCAAAAGCTGACATTCTGATCCATGAGGGAAGAAAAATGGTTCACTATACGCACAGGCATCATTCGAATATCAAAATGAATGTTGTAATTAAATCATAATCAAGTAATTATTTCAATGAAATCAACAACATTTCAAACAATAACAAACAATCACGGATTCAAAATTGATATTTTGGAGAATGGATTGATTCAAAAAATTGAGAATAAGCATATTCGGTTGAGCCTAAAACCGGAGACGATATTCGGCGATGGCGGATTTCAGCTTTTTTTACGGAAGTTGGATACAACTATCAGGTACAAACCAATTACAGGTTTTGAAAGTGACTTTTTTATAAACACCAGCGATGGCTGTTATAGCTCAAAGGGCACTTTTGAAAATGTT
>DISP01000001.1 GCA_002421995.1 Bacteroidales bacterium UBA6207
GGCCTCGATGCAGCAGATGAATTTGCGCTCGTGCCCAACCCCTACCCCTCAGCCATTGACTGGAATGCAGCGAGCGGATGGACGAAGACCAATCTGCGCGACGCCATCTATGTGTGGGACCCTGTCGGAAACCAATACGCTGCTTTCGGCGCTGATGCAGGCATCAATGGCGGCACACGCTACATCCCTGCCGGACAGGCCTTCTTCGTGAAGAGCAGTGCGGCTTCCACAGTGCTGGAAATGAACAACAGCGTGCGTGTACACAACACGCAGGCTTTCTGGAAAGAAGGCGATCTGACGAAAGACCTGCTGCGTGTGAAAGCCCTCGGCAATGGACTGAGTGACGAGCTGGTTTTGCGTTTCCGTCAGGGAACGGAGGCCGGGCTCGACCTGATGGATGTGGACAAACTCTTTGGCGCCGACGAAGCACCACAGCTTTTCACCCTCACCGCCGACGAACGTCAGCTTTCGATCAACACACAGCCCTACAGTCAGCAGACTGTGGTGGTGCCCATGGGCTTTGAGCTGAAAAAAGATGTGGAGGTCAGCCTCCACTTCAGCGGCATCGAAGCTTTTGAACCCGCCGTGAACATCTTCCTCGAAGACTGCTTCACCGGACAGATGATCAACCTGCGCGAAAACCCGGTTTACACCTTCAACCACACCCAGGGCAATGAGCCGCAGCGTTTCAAACTCCACCTGATGGGTGTGACTGCTGTGGGCGAGACACCTTCGGCGATGACCGGACAAATCTGGAGCGAAGGAAACTCGCTCTACCTGAGCTTCCCTGAACTGCAGGGCCAGCAAGCGCTTTACGAGCTCTTCGACCTCAACGGACGCCTGCTCGAGAGCAGGGTGCTGTCGCTCGAAACCATTCAGCGCCTCAGGCCGCAGGCTTCGGGCATCGTGATTGCACGTGTGAGTCTTGCCAACCAGGTATATGTCAATAAATTATTCATCCGCTAATCCATCACTACCATGAAAACGAAATATATCAAAACCTTGCTTGTAGCCGGAATGTGTATCGCAGGAAGTCAGTTATTGGCTCAGGGGCCTCCCAACCCTCCCGGCAATCCCAACAGCGGCGGCGGTCCGGTGGGCGGCTCGGCACCCATCACAGGTGGCATCGGCATCTTGCTGGCTTTGGGCGCTGCCTACGGCGGAAAAAAAGTGTATCAGGCCTGGAAAAACCGGCAGGAAACGCTGGAAGAGTAAGATGCATACTTCAAAAAAAGCGGGTATCGGCCCGCTTTTTTTATGGAGGTGGATGTTAATCGGTCTCTTAAAACCGTGAGTATTTCTTTGAAAAATGTAAAACTTCTTCATTTTTTTGCGCAATCATTTCTGTCTTTTCGGATTTTAACCAGCATTTTAAAAAAATACCCGACCCTTAATGGATAATTTCTTCGCACACAGTTTAGGTTTACAAAATTAATGGGGCTAACCGGTAAGCATTTGAATGCGGGAAGCAGAGAATTTTACGCTGTTGTCAATATCATGCTGTGTGCAGGCTCTTTGCGCTCATTCAGCTGAATATGCAAATAGGCAAATGAAATTGAATAAATTTGCTTATATCTTCCAAACGAAGCTGTTAGACCTATTGAAAAATTTTGAATTTGATGTCGTTCACCGACAAAAGCCATTAGTGTTGTTTTTTCATTTTTTGTAGCATGAGCTTTTACATTTGGGTCCGCTGCCTTCCGACACCGACATCATTTGATCGGCAAGCCGTCATCCGGCAGCCCGGCAGCGCATTCAACACAGCAGGCATAGCAAAATACTTCGCGTGCATAACAAAAAATAAAAGCCTGCTGCAAAGCAAATATCCAGTAAATTCGCGGGCTTTTTAAGCTGTTAAGGGTCACTTCAAAAAGTTTCGGAAAGGCTAAACCACCAATCGTTTTGTCTGATCCGGCAAGCTGAATCGCTGCATTTTTTTTACTATTTATCAATTATTCAAACGTTTTCAGGATGAAATTTTCATTAAAACCAATTTTTCTTACTGGGCTTCTTTGCCTTGTATTTTTTTCAGCACACAATTTATCTGCCGGCAATGTGATGGTCACTTTGCGTGTGAATATGTCTTTGGCCTATCCGGCAAACAATATATATGTGGGTTCGGACTGGGCAGGCTGGGAGCTTTCGAAGTTTCAGAAACTCACTGACAATAACAACGACAGCATTTTTGAGATCACATTGTTTCTTCCTTCGGGTGCATCATACAATTATCGCTTTACCACCAGCAACACCAACTGGAGTGGTTTTGAATCGCTCGGCGGAACACCTTGCGGCGCAGGACCAAACCATGAAGACCGAAACCTTGTTGTGCCGCAAACAAACAGCGTGCTCGATGTGGTATGCTTCAACTCCTGCATGAACTGCGGCGAAACGCCCAGCACCATGCTAAACCTCAGCGTTGATATGAACGGACGCACTGTATCGCCCAACGGAGTGCATGTGGCAGGCAGCTTCAACGGCTGGAATCCTTCAACATTAAGCATGACCGACGAAAACGCCGACAATGTGTATGAGATAACAATCCCTGTGATTCCAAATCTCGATTATGAATACAATTTTTTAAATGGCAACACCTTAGCCGACGCCGAAGTCGTGTTTGGTATTTGCGAGTTCCGTTCAAAACGCAGGATCAGTGTGCAGGATGAAAACCTGACAGCTGACCCGGTGATGTTTGGCAGCTGCAATTCCACCGGCGCCCCCATCACCGACATCAAAATTGCATGTATCGGCAACAGCATCACCGAGGGTGGAGCCGGCAACCATGTTAACAGCTGGCCCATACAACTCAGGGATTTGCTGGGCGAAGGCTATTATACCGAAAACTTAGGTGTATCGGGCACTACGATGCTAAAAACAGGCGATTCGCCCTGGTGGAACAAGCCACAGTACAACTATACCTACAGCCTTGAACCGGATATGGTGGTAATAAAGCTTGGCACCAACGACTCAAAAGGAGGCAATTGGAACGCTGCGAAATTCAAAGCCGACTACATCTCGATGATTAGCGAATTCAGGGCCATGCCATCGCATCCTGTCATCTACATGGCCACACCAGCCAAAGCTTACTCATCGGCCTACAACATCAGCGACCAGGTGATTTTCAGCCAGATCATCCCCATCCTGCACGAGATAGCTTTTGAACAAGGAGTGCATCTGATAGACTTTTACAACCCCACCTGGAATATGCAGGCCAATTTTCCTGATGGCATTCATCCCAATGCCGAAGGATTGCATGTGATTGCCCAGAAAGCAAAAGAAAATATCCTCCGGGCAAAACCTGTTGTTACGGTTTCGGAAGCCTCGGCCGACACTGTCCAAAACAAGCTTTATCAGTGGTTTCGCAACGATGTTCCGTTTGCGGAATCACATCGTCGGAGCATGAAAGTTACCGAAAACGGAAACTACAAAGTGGCAGTGCGCATGTCGAACTACTCGAACGACGTTTTTGTATCAGAGCCATTTGCTGTGACAATCCCACAGGGCTCCAACCATACTTATCTGACTGTTGACTACAATGTGATGATCGGGCTGGGACAAAACCTGAATCAACCGGTTCTGATCTATCCCAACCCTGCCACATCAACAATCAGGATCGAAAATGCCGGCAATTCAGACCTTGTCATTTTCAACAACACTGGCAAGATTGTAATGGAAAAGAAACAGATTGAAAAAGATCAGACTTTGAATATTTCGGGCCTCAGCAACGGCCTTTACCACATCAAACTGAGTAAGGGCGAGACATCCCTGAGCCGTCAGTTGATTGTTCAAAACCAAAAATAAAAACAGTCCGGCGAAAGGTCAGCCCGGCTTGATGATCCGTCAATTTCGCGGAAAATCTTCACGCTTTGTCAGTTGCTTTCACAGAGCTCCCGTGTTTGATATACTCAGTCACGGGAGCTTTTTATATAATCATCTTTTCACAGCCCGGTCTGGGGCACAATTCATTTTGTTGGCTGTTTCCACCTTCAGCAGTTAAAGCAGGCTGCATCATCAGCCCGATTGTTTCCAGCTTGAGGACGTGAATAAATATCCGTTCCAAAGGGTTGTGGAAATTGCTTAATCGCTATTTTCGCAAAAAATATCGTAGAACAATTATCATTTTATACCCAAACAAACCTTTTTTTAACGCACCAAAAAACCGGATTATGAACAAACCAATCATCCTCTTTGCCCTGGCGCTGCTGGGTTTTATGAGCCAGACCTTTTCGCAGACCAATCTCCAGCCTGGCTTTATCGTCAACAATAACTATGATACCATCCACGGCAAAATAGAGTTCATTGCCTATCAAAGCTCTCCTGTTGACCTTGTTTTCGTGCAGGAAGAAGGAAACCTAAAAACCTTGTCGGCACGTGATATCAGGGCCTTTCAGGTGAGCAACAAATTGTTCATCAGCGAAAATGTTGACATCGAAACAAGCTCCGACAACCTCAATGACCTTTCGGAAGAACCCACCCTGCAGCTCGAACGGAAAACAGTTTTTCTTCAAGTGTTGGTTGACGGCTCACGAAAGCTCTACCACCACAAACAGCCGGGCGGCAACGACTGCTTTTATTCCGTCACATCCAACGGCATCGAACTGCTTGGCTACAAACGCTACTATTTTAAATCAGGCATAAAAAGATACCTGAACTACAACAAGAAATACATCGCGCAGCTGATGATAGTCTTTGGCGATTATCCTGAACTTTCAAAAAAAATTAACAAGACGCAATACACCGAAAAAAGCCTCACGGCTTTGTTCGAACGCTATTATGAAGTCAGCAAAGAACCTTATAAAACCTTCAACACCACACCATTCAGACTCAACGACACCTATGGTTTTATGGGTGGCATAAGCTTTGCGCAGTTTAAATTGAAAGGCAGCAATTGGGAGTTGATGCGTTATGATTTTGACCCGAAAATAACACCTTCATTTGGGTTGTATTATAAGTTTATCCTGCCAAGGTCGGCTAACCGCGCTGCCCTGCGCTTCGAAATTGATTTTACAAGCGTAAAGGCCGAGAGCGTTTTTGATAACTTCTTAAACAGTGATATGTATTCCACGATCACAACGAAGGCAAATTTAAGCAGAACCAATCTGAATGTGTTTTACAGCTACCGCATTCCAAAAAACAAAATGAGTCTTGAGTTTGACTTTGGCGCCGGTATTTCAAGAGCAGCAGATAGGTCAACACAAAGCATTTATTCCATGTATTATGGGATAGAAAAAACCATTAAAAAGGATGA
>DISP01000038.1 GCA_002421995.1 Bacteroidales bacterium UBA6207
TTAAAGAACCTGTGAAAAAAGTTTGAATCACCAAGTGGCTCCCAGTTGCTTGTTTCCATCCCCTTGAAAATAATTCTTGCATCTTTGTACAAATCAGTGTTCTGGCTCCAAATAAAATAATCTCTGAAAGGATTGTCCATTGATTTTTTCGCTTCCATGAACCATGGGTGCTCTTCCGAACAGTGATTAATAGCAATGTCAAAAATTACTCTTATTCCCCGGGCGTGCGCTTCGCCAAGAAACCGTCCGAACACTGCTTCCTGATCTTCCCTGCTAAAACCTGGTTCAAGTCCCAATAAATCATGCCGGATAAGATCATAATTCCTGATGTCGAAACCGGCATCACGCATCGGGCTGTCAAGTATAGGCAAAAGCCATAAGCACGAAACTCCCAAACCCTGCAAATAATCCAGCTTGGCTGTTAAACCATCAAAATTCTTTGCATACAGATCAACATATAATGAATACACAACGGCGTCTTTGTACCAGTCCGATTCCCCATCCGACTGAATTGTCTGAACCTCAAGACTATCGAGAAAAGCGTAAAGTTTTGCTTTTTCGTGATGTGGGTATAATTGCTCCCACAGATGAATCAATTTTTCATTAGTACTCATTATCAGTGATTTATGCGTTAGTGAATGATAAACAAAAATAGTGATTTAAGCATTCTTGAATATAAATTTACCTCACTTGAGCATTCTGGCTTTATGCAAACGTTTACGAAGAACAAATTTTTAAGCCAAAACTCTGTTTAGTCAAAATACTCTAAAAGAAAGTACCTCATACATTGCAGGCCTTGCCTAAAATTAAGTCTTTCTGTTGCCTTCAAAATGCTGATAAGCTTTTTGCCCAGCAGCACGAAGTTTGAAATTCCAGTGATTTATGGCATCCTGAATTGCACTTTCAACCTCTGGGTTGTAAAGGTTGAGACGCATTATCGCTTCCAGCGCGTTGATTCTTGTTCTAAAATCATAACTGCGTGTAGCATAGTGAACCAATTCCTTCTTATATTTTGTTGCCCCATTTCTGACAGCTTGCTCAAGCCAAACAATGCGCACGTTAAGACCCGGAAAACCTCTTTCGTTCTTCGTCTTACGCAGGTAGTTGTCGGTTTGCTCAGGATTAATATTGTTCAACGCGTTCATTGCCAATATGATATTCGTATAGGAAGTATCGGTCAAACAGGTTTCAATCTCTTTTAACAATCGCTTCTGGGTGGCATTAACCACATTCAATGCGCCCTTGCGCACAAGCACATCCGTATCAAGGAGTGCCTGCCTGAAGATTTCGATGCTTTGCACAGCAGTATCCGCTGCCAATTGGGATAGAATCTCAGATTTTACCAGGTGGAATTGCCCCATTTTGTATGCAATATAAAGAACTTCACGCTTTTGGTCTAAAGGAACCTCCCGAAGTTCGACAAGTGCTTTGTACCTGTCAATCATCAAAGGGGTGTTGAGCAATTGATCAAACCGGTTGTGGATTGGTCTTTCGAAGGTCACCTTCTTCAACAAGCGATCGCCCGGGTCAAACAAAATATAAAGCAACTCCATTTCCTTTGGAATGACGAAAAGCTGTTCTTTTTGGTGGTTGTAAACGCTAAACAATCTTCGGCTTCCATCGGCATAACCAAGTTCAAAATTCAGTTTTGCCTTGAAAGCAGGCATTAGGTCATTGATTTCCTGAATTTGCTCAATTTTTACGAGCAAGCCTGGCCCATTGTCCTCATATTGAATCCTGTAATGTGGTTCGCCGCCGCGGTAAATCCATTGATCAAAAAACCAGCTCATTGATCTGCCGGTAGATTCAAATATGGCTTTTTCCAAATCAGGAGTCCAGACTTCTGATTGTCTGTGTTTTGTCAGATACCAGTTGATTGCTTTTTGAAAGTTGTCGTCGCCGAGCTCATCGCGAAGCATATCGAGAACCAGCGAACCTTTCGGATACCATCTTTCGGTTCCGCCACGACTGCTTCCCACAGGATAATGATCAGTTTCAGAGGCTTTCAACACCCTTTCGAGCTCTTTCTGCCTTTCCCATTGGTAATAGTCGTCGCCAAAAATCTCTTTTTCGAATCTTTTCGCATAATAGGTAGCAAAACTCTCCGTAAGCCATACATCTTTATCACGTAAATGAGAAATATCATTACCAAACCAGTTGTGTATCAGTTCATGCACATTGACGTTGATATAGTTTCTTTCCCAAAAAGCCCTGCCATCAATGTGCATAAAATCACCGAAAACGGTTGAAGTTGTTGTTTCCATTCCACCAAAGAGATAATCGGCGACGGGTGCTTGCTTGTAAGCCGAATAGGGATAGGCAACACCAAACTCCTTCTCACAGAAATCAAACATCTGAAGCATATAGGGATAAGTGGCGTCGAGCCAGCCTTCGCGTTCAGGATAATACCACAATTCAACCGGGACACCCGAATTCGTTTCGAGATTCAGCCATTTGTAATCGCCTATCACCAATGCTGTTGAAAAGAAAGGATGCTCTTTATCAAGGTAATAATGCCATGTTTTTGAGCCATCCTGATTGTCAATAACCGATTCTCTTACCCCATTTGAAAACACCTTAAACCTGCCATCGAAGGTGATTCGAAAATCCATTGTCAGCCTGTCGGGGGCGTATGGCAGCCATCCTGCAGGACGGTGTGCCCAAATCTGTTTTCGCATAATTGCTGACGGATCATCCCACCCAACAAAATACATCTCGTTGGGTGCTGTTACACTGTATTTTATCACTATTTCGTGATCGTTGAGTGTATTGACTTGTCCATTTCGCTTAATGATCAAATAATCGCCTGCTTGATTAAATTCAGAAGTTTTACCATCAACAGTCAATGCATCTATCCGGAATTTCGGACAAAAAAACACCACCGAATCAACACCTTTGCGAAGGTCAGAAAAACGAATAGTTGATGTAGCTTCAACATTTTTGGTTTGCGCGTCAATTCGAAGCTCAGCCTGAATATGGGTCAGATCAACGAGTTTTTCAACAATAAAGCTTCGTGGATCATCCGGATAACTTACTGTTTGCGATATGATAATATCTGTTGTGGATATCATCATCAAAAAACCCAAGATAAACGTTATCAGATGTTGCTTCATGTCAATCATTTTTACCTACAAATGTAATAAAAGATAAAAAAAGCCACAGGGGAATTACCGTGGCTTTAAGGTCGTTTGATCACTTAGCTTATTGATTCTTTTTTATCAGGTTCAATGCGCTTCCGGCTTTGAACCACTCTATTTGATTGGCGTTATAGGTGTGATTCACATGGAAAGTCTCCGATGATCCATCCGCATGTTGCAGCACAATCAAGAGTTTCTTGCCCGGTTCGAAGCTTGTCAGACCAGTTACCGAGATACGATCGTCCTCACGAATCTTATCATAATCAGCCTTGTTTGCAAAAGTAAGCGCTAACATACCTTGTTTTTTAAGGTTCGTTTCGTGAATACGGGCGAATGATTTTACCAGCACCACCTTAGCTCCAAGAAAACGTGGTTCCATGGCTGCATGCTCGCGCGAAGACCCTTCACCGTAGTTTTCATCGCCAACGATGACCGATCCAAAGCCTGTGTCTTTATACGATTTGGCAGCTCCCGGAACTGTATCAACCATGTTAGTAATTTGATTGACAACGGCATTGGTCTTTTCACCAAAATAATTTACTGCGCCGATCAAAAGGTTTTGCGAAATATTTTCCAGGTGTCCGCGATAGCGCAACCAAGGTCCGGCCATCGAAATATGGTCGGTTGTGCATTTTCCTTTGGCTTTGATCAGGAGATACATATTTTCAAAGTCTTTGCCGTTCCATACAGGAAACGGTTCGAGCAATTGTAATCGGTTTGATCCGGCTGCAACAACGACTTCCACATTGCTGCCATCCAACGCGGGTTCCTGGTATCCGTTGTCTTCAACGTCAAATCCATGCGGTGGAAGGTCAATACCCATTGGTTCGTCAAGTTTAACTTTCTCGCCTTTACGGTTAACAAGAAAATCAGTGACTGGGTTAAAGTCAAGCGTTCCTGCGATAGCAAAAGCTGTCACAATTTCGGGCGAAGCTACAAATCCATGTGTGTTCGGGTTTCCATCATTGCGTTTGGCAAAATTCCGGTTGAAAGAAGTCATTATCGAATTTCGTTCACCTTTGTCGGCATTGTGCCTGGCCCATTGTCCAATGCAGGGCCCACATGCGTTGGCAAGGACTACAGCACCTATTTGTGAGAACACATCCAGAAAGCCATCCCGTTCAACGGTGTAACGAACCATTTCAGAGCCGGGTGTAACAGTATATTCGGCTTTAGTAACAAGTTCTTTATCAACAGCTTGCTTAGCAACGGAAGCGGCTCTCGAAATATCTTCATATGAGGAGTTGGTGCACGAACCAATAAGGCCAACCTCCATGTTTTCGGGCCAGTTATTGAACTTAACAGCTTCTTTAAATTTCGATAAAGGCGTGGCAAGATCGGGCGTGAAAGGTCCGTTGATGTGGGGTTCAAGGCTCGACAGATCAATTTCAATCACCTGGTCGAAATACAACTCAGGATTTTCATACACACCAGGATCGGCAGTGAGATATTCTTTCACTTTGTTTGCCTCCTCTGCAAGCGCTGCCCTGTTTGTACCTGTCAGATATTGTTCCATTTTTTCATCGTATGCAAAAATGGATGTTGTCGCACCTATTTCAGCGCCCATATTGCAGATTGTTCCTTTGCCTGTGCAGGAAATTGCATCTGCCCCAGGGCCAAAATATTCTACAATTGCACCGGTCCCGCCTTTGACGGTTAAGATGCCGGCCACTTTCAGGATCACGTCTTTAGCGGAGCTCCATCCACTCAACTTGCCTGTAAGCTTAATACCAATCAGTTTCGGAAACTTTAGCTCCCAAGGCATTCCGGCCATAACATCAACAGCATCAGCTCCACCAACGCCAATAGCAACCATTCCTAAACCACCGGCATTCACGGTGTGCGAGTCGGTGCCAATCATCATCCCTCCCGGGAAAGCATAATTTTCGAGAATAACCTGATGGATGATACCGGCACCCGGTTTCCAAAATCCAATGCCATACTTGTTTGAAATGCTTGCAAGAAAATCAAAAACCTCCCTGTTAGCATCATTGGCTGTCCGCAGATCTTCATTTGCACCGTCTTTTGCTAAAATTAAGTGGTCGCAATGAACAGTAGAAGGCACAGCAACTTTTTTCTTTCCGGCTTGCATAAACTGAAGCAAGGCCATCTGTGCGGTTGCATCCTGCATGGCAACCCTGTCGGGGTTAAAATCAACATAAGAAACACCTCTGCCGAAAGCTTCGGCAGGCAATGGATCAGACAGATGTGCATACAACACCTTTTCGGTGAATGTCATCGGCCGACCGATCATTTTTCTGGCTGTATCCACTTTGCCTGGCATAGCGGCATAGTGGGCCTTAATCATGTCTAAATCAAATACCTTCATCCTTTTCGATTATTATTTTACTTTGTGTTAATACAATAACAATAAAATCAAGCTTTTACTGCAAATTTAGTTTTTTTTCGGGTTTCATTCATCAATTGAAAAAGTTTCTTTACGGCCTCAAAACCTGAGCAGTTTCCCCTTCCACTCTCTACCATCACCATCAAGCAGCCGGTAAAAAAACATTCCTGATCCCAGTTGATTACCATGTATATCTTTGCCATCCCAAACGTACTTTGCAAATTGGTTTTCACCAAATGTCAGGTTAACCGAGAACAACATCCTTCCATGAATATCGCTGACAGAAAGAATCATTGGCGCCCTTGCAATTCTTTCAAAAGCAAAATGAACCTCACCTGAAGAAGGATTAGGATATACAACCATTTGATTATCATTACTTTCTGATAAATAAACATTGTTTATGCGTATTGCTTTAAGTGCCACATCATCAACAAGATTTGCAATAATGAGGTTCAAACCCTGCGCTGAAGCATAATGCTGTGTCGTGGAATCAATGCCCTGCGTGCGGGTATTGTACCATTCGACATGGTATTCTCCTGTTTCCACAGGAATGATCACCGAACCTGAACCTGGATCAGGTGCCATACCGTTGTCGTAATAATACTTCCAGTTGTGCTGCCTGTTATGAATCCAAACAAGGGCTTTGTTAGGAGAGATGAGTCCAAAGCCTCGGATCTGTGGCAGAAAATCCAGTAAAACAATTTCGTCTATCTCGAGTAATGATAAAAAGCCAGTACCTGCGTTATCAATCTTAATAGTATGGTTTCCAGCAGGAATTTCGACGAAATAGCTACTGTTTGATGAAGCCGTTTCCTGCAAAACAATTGTTCCGTCAATGCTGATCTGCAGAATCGCTGAGATTGCCTGTGCACCTGTTTCGACAACAACCATCGAAGGATTCTCCCAAAATCCTGTCAGTTCGGGTGGTTGTCTGAGACTTGCAAATAGCGAGGCGGGTCCAAAAAGCGTATGATTCATGCTGTCAACAGCAGGCACAAGCTGGCCTGTGCTGTGCAATTGAAAGTACCTCGAAGGCGATTTTTGGGTTAAATCGTTGTATTTTGGTATGATTTGCCAATCGCTGTTGATGGCTGATGAGGATTTTAGGTGCATTGGTTCCCAACCTGATTCAGCCGACGGCTCTTGATACATGAATGCTGACACCGGCATAAAAACATGATAAAGCCCAAGCAAGTCAATATAATTTTCCCAGAACCAGGGAACAATTGAAACCGGCGAACCGGAAACCGCCGAGGTCCATAATGCATTGTGGATTGCCAGTCCTTGAGGGTCCCAGACTGCAAGCGAGTCACCGATATGACCGAGTCCAAACTCACCAACAACCATCGGCTTATTGAATTTTTGCGTATTGAGGTTTATCTGTCTGAAAACATTGCCTTCAATATCAGATTCCTTTTCATAGATATGCATCTGTGTAAATCCAATATCGCTGTGTTGCCAAACCAAAGGGTTGCTGCCGGTGAGTGCAAATCCAACCGAAACGAGGTGTTTGTGAACATCAATATCGGTGAGGTAGCTTGCCATTTCGTTTGACCAGTTTGCAATTTCAGTTTTATAATCGCTATACCAAGGGAAGTTATCTGCCTCTGAAAGCAATTCCCATCCCATCAAATTTGTGGCACTACCCCATCGTGCGTTGATGTATCTTAATCTGTTTTTAAACGCCATTTTTGCTTCCGGATGAACAAAGAACTCCTCGGGGTTCTGGCATACACCACCATTGTTTAGGTTGTAAGGGTTTGATGTCCAGTCTTCTGCAGGATAACCGATGTTTAGCTCATTATGGATTGAGAATGCGAGCTGAAGATAAATACCCAGTTCAAGCGAATAGTTGAAAATACTGTCCATCAAAAAGGCTTGCTGCTGGCGGTTTGCGTAGTTCATCAAGCCACCTGGCCACCATTCGATCTGATAACCCCATGGAGTCATCATCAGCTTCGCATAATTCATTTGATTTTGTGACAGTTTTGACAGATAATAACTCATAATGTCGCTACCATCGGGCTGGTTTGCCCATGCTATATTTTCGCCAATCAAAAAAACCGGTTCTCCAAGGCTATTCTGGAAATGTTTTGTTTCCGGGTCAATTGTCAAAAAGCCGGTTCTATCTGCGTTGATTGTTTGAAACGTGATTTCGGGCCAGCTTTCCGAACCGTTGATATCTTCTATCGTGATGATACATCTCCATGTTCCTGGCTCATCAGGACAAAAACGAAGTTTCCAGAAGGGCGCTCCCTCGGCCAGCAGCAATCCTGCTCCGTCACTAACAAAATGCTGGTAGTAAAATCCGTCAGCATTAAGCTGACGTCCCGATGGCGAGCTAAAAACTGCTTTAACAGCAACAAGGCTGTAGTTGTAGCGGTTCTCAATATCCGTATTGGCAAATATGTCCCATTCAAGCACCGAATACATCTCGATAGTTGACTCAACACCAACAACATCAATTATTTGAGGCGGGTTTGTTGCCAGCAAACCGAAGTTGACAAGCAGAAATAAAAAGGCGAAAAAATGGTACTTCATGCGCTAAGGATTGTGATTCAAAGATACATATTCCAAAGATTAAAAAATATAACAAACAACATACCGGACATTCAACAAACTGTATTAATGAAATGACTACAATTTGTATTTTTGCGTTTCATTAAAATACGAAGCAGAAAAATAATTCGATGCACAAACTTTCGGTGATCATTGTCAACTACAACGTTGAGTACTTTCTCGAGCAGTGCCTTTATTCAGTAAAAAAGGCAATTCGGGAGATAGATGCAGAGGTCTTTGTTGTTGACAACAATTCGGTTGACGGCTCACTGAAAATGTTGACCACAAAATTTCCTGAAGTGAAATTGATCGCCAACAAGGTGAATTCAGGTTTCAGCAAAGCAAATAATCAGGCCATCGCAATGTCGGACAGTGAATACGTTTTGTTACTGAATCCGGATACAGTGGTTGAAGACGACACTTTCACAAAAGCAATCTCTTTCATGGACTTACACCCCGATGCCGGAGGTCTCGGCGTGAAAATGGTTGACGGTCAGGGAAAGTTTCTGCCAGAGTCAAAACGCGGTTTGCCTACACCACTAACAGCCTTTTACAAGATTTTCGGACTTTCGCGCCTGTTTCCGCGCTCACGCCGTTTTGCAAAGTACCACTTGGGCTACTTATCTGAAAACGAGATACATGAGGTCGATGTTTTGGCCGGTGCTTTTATGTTACTACGCAGCAAAACACTGCAAAAAACAGGCTATCTCGATGAAACCTTTTTCATGTATGGCGAAGATATTGACCTCTCCTACAGAATCACAAAAGCAGGTTACAAAAACTACTACTTTCCCGAAACGCGCATTATTCACTACAAAGGCGAAAGCACAAAAAAAAGCAGCGTGAATTATGTCTTCGTTTTCTACAATGCAATGATCATCTTTGCCCGAAAACATTTTAGCCAAAAACGGGCGCGAACGTTTACCTTACTCATCAACATTGCCATTTATTTCAGGGCTTTTCTTGCAATTCTTTCACGCTTTTTCACCAAGGCCGCCCTCCCCTTTTTCGATGCAACGCTCGGTGCATCCGGAATTCTATTGATCAAAAAAATATGGGGCGAATGGACTATCTACAGAGAAGGCGGTGATTATCCGGTTGCGTTCGTTTCGGTAGTAATACCATCTTTTTTAATAGTATGGCTGTTATCTGTAACACTCAGCGGAGGCTATGATAAGCCATTCAAAATCGTTAAAGCGCTGCGTGGGATACTTGCCGGCACAGTGCTCATTCTTATCGTTTATGGTATGCTTCCAGAATCATTCAGATATTCGAGAGCTTTGATCTTTCTTAGCACTTCGTGGATGGCTTTAGCAATGATTATTAATAGATTGACAGGTGCTTTGTTAAAAATGGAAGGCTTTATTCTGGGCGACTCAGAAAAGAAACGTTTCCTGATTATTGGCAGCCCTGACGAAGCGTCACGCGTTGATGCCATACTCAAAAGCACTGCCTTAAAAACAGATTTCATCGGGATCATTTCCACCGAACAGAATACAACCCTATGCGACAACTGTATCGGTACTTTGAGCCAGGTTCCGGATATTATCAACATTTATAAGATCAATGAAGTGATCTTTTGCTCGAGAAATATCAGCCATCAAACCATCATTGATAAAATGACCGAATGGCATGTGCCGGGTATCAGCTATAAAATTGCTCCCGAAGACAGTCTTTCTATTATCGGAAGCAACTCGATAAACACAAAAGGTGACCTATATACTATTGCTATTCAAGGCATTGATAGCATCGGCAACCGAAGAAACAAACGACTATTCGATATTTTCGCATCGCTCTTCCTTGTTGTTTTCTTTCCCTTTACCTTACTCCTTCCAGCCAGATTCACGGTGTTCAAAAACGCATTCAGAGTGCTTGTTGGAAGGCTAACCTGGGTGGGCTATTGCAGCTATGATGCAGGAAGCTACCGCTTGCCATCAATTCGCAAAGGTGTGTTGTGCCCTGAAGATGTTTTTAAAAATAACATTCCGGACAAAGAACTGCTTGATCGCATTAACTTATTGTATGCCAGAGACTACACTGTTTATAAAGACATTAACATCTTCGTCAGGGCAATAAAAAGGACAGGCCGTTTTTGCTGAGTTTGAATTTAATTCTTTGTAAACCACCAAAAAGCCTTAACTTTGCTGCCTTGTTTATAAATGGTTCATTGCGATTATGCTCAGCCGCCGTCATCTACGCGTTAAAGTTCTTCAAGCCTTGTATGCTTATTTCCAATCAGGTAACTCCCGGATGGATCAAGGCGAAAAACAACTCCTTCTCAGCATCAACAAACTTTACGAACTCTTCATCTACCAACTTTCGTTTTTGGTTGAAGTAGGACGCTTTGCTGAATTCAGGATCGAAGAAAACAAAACCAAACATCTTCCAACAGAAGAAGATATTAATCCAAATATGCGTTTTGTGCAAAACAAGGTGCTCACCGAAATTGCCAACAACAAAGACTTTCAAAAGAAAGAAGCACTCTATAAGATTAATTGGTCAGAAGACAGGGAAATGATTCGCAAGTTCTATGTACTCATGCGTGAATCAGAAACTTACGAAAAGTATATGACCAAAAGCAGCGCCAGTTTTGACGACGACAAACGCATGATAATTTTCCTTGTCGAGGAAATGTTTGCCAGTTTTGACTTGTTGCAAAGCTTTTATGAAGAAAAAAGCATCTTCTTTGTTGACGATTACCATCTTGTGAGCTATCTGATCATGAAGTTCATCAAATTCATGGACAAGCGATTCGATGCTACAACGGCGCTTCCGGACCTTTTAAAAACAGAGCAAGACGATGAAAATGAAGACCTTGATTTTGTAAAAATACTTTTCCAAGAAACCATATTGCGAAGTGAGGAATGGGGCAAGATCATTGCTGCATCCACCTCGAACTGGGAGCTCGAACGCATTGCAGTGATGGATGTCCTCATCTTAAAAATGGCTCTCACCGAACTAACGGTATTCAGATCAATACCTGTTAAGGTTACAATGAATGAGTATATTGACATTTCGAAATATTTCAGCACAGCACGCAGCAAGGTCTTTGTAAATGGTATTCTCGACAAACTCATTGCCGACATGAAAAAAGAAGGCAAGATTCAGAAAACAGGCAGAGGATTGCTTGATAATTAATCACTTAGCTCTATTTTTCCAAACCTTCCCGATACAGGCATCAGGCGTGTTTTAGGTGAATTTGTTATTGATGGTGTTTTGGAACACATGATGGCATGATTCTAAACCTAAAAAATAATAAATTATAAAAACGCAGGTCTATTTTCAATGGTGGGCAATAGGACCTCAATTGAGTCGTTTAGTTTCCAAACCTGAGTACATGACTTCAAAAAAACCGAGATCAAAGAAAAAGAACTTCACTGTATCGCAAAAAAAGAGAGAAGAAGTTGCAAACACCCTATCACACGCAGCCGGAATACCTGTTTCTGTTGCTGTGATTGCACTTCTGGCAGTATTCAGCGCACTCTATGGCACCGTATGGCATATCGTCAGCTTCAGCATATTCGGCACTTCGATGCTTATACTCTATATTGCCTCAACTGTCTTTCATGCGGTTTCTAACCCCAGGTTAAAATATTTTCTTAACAAACTCGATCATTCTGCTATCTATGTGCTCATCGCCGGTTCCTATACCCCGCTGGCATTGACTACCTTACGCGGAGCAATCGGCTGGACGCTCTTTGGCATTGTCTGGGCCTTAGCCATCGGAGGGATTGTTTATAAAATCTGGTTCTATAGCCCTCGGTACCGCAAGCTATCCACATGGTTGTACGTTGCCATGGGCTGGCTGATCGTTATCGTCATAGGACCTGTGGTCAACAACTTGCCGGAGCGCTCACTGTGGCTCCTGCTTGCCGGAGGCATCAGCTATTCTGCCGGCGCCTTGTTCTACCTGAAAAAAGGGCAGAAACTTTTTCATTTCATATTCCATCTTTTCGTTTTGGGCGGCAGCATACTTCATTTTCTAGCTTTCCTGATGATGCTCCCTTTATAAAAGCTGATAAGAAAAAACTAAGGGTTCAGTGTCATTTCATACTTTTTTGATTGCTCAATATCATCTTTGGAAAACAGATCAGGATGATAGGTTCCACTGATAAAATTCTCAAGTTGATTGCAGTAATAATCACTTGCAGGAATTCCCGAAATACCTGTTGGTATTACCTTGTAAGAATCTTTTAGGTTACCAAGGTTAAAAATGTGGCGTTGCGATGCACCATGCACAACATCAAAAGGCTTGTGGAAATTATAAGCCATTGGATTAACGGTATGAAAACTTCCTCCCACTTCATGCGGGCCTTGGTTGAACCCAAACAATCTGTCAAGAATCTCAACCTTTCCGAGTGGGTGTTTTAATGTAAGCTGATGCAAATTGCCCCATCTCCATTTTGTGGTGTCTTCGCCAAAACGTTTTTCCAGGGTTTCAACAGCCGCTTTAAACGACTGTATTACAATCATTTCAAAACTTTCCTTCACCTCAGTTTGCTTATTATCAATCCAGGCTGATTCGGGTTTTTGCCAAAAATGATCGAAAACATGGCGCATAAGACCTCCGGCAAAAGTGGTGAAGGTTTCTTCACCAAGCTCGTCAACCATCACATTGTGCATGAAATTGAGGTAAAACAGATCAAATAGTGCCGGTTGAACAGCACTTGCGGCCATATTTCCATTCCAGGCCTTCAGGCTGTTAAAAGCAAATGTCTCAGCAGCACTTAAGCCTTGCTCTCCTGAAACAATATCAATTAGTTTTGGAAGGTATTTGAGGGCAAAAACAGAGACCTGATCATTTTGCATTTCCATGAAATCGTTCACATCAAGTATCTTCCGTTCGTTGATCATTTGCCTAATGCGATCAATTCGACTGGAGTTATCAAACCAAAAACCGATATAATGTGGGTAACCAGGTCCGGTAGTTCTATTATTGGCCGAAGAAACGTAAGCCTCTTCAGGATTAAATGTTGAAGGGAGACTGTCGAATGGCAATATTCCCATCCACTCGTACGCGTCAGTATCACCACTTACAAGGTGTATTCCCAAACCCTGCTTCCGAAGCGGAACACCTCCGGCTGTTTGCAAGCCGATGTTTCCTTTTACGTCAGCATAAACAACGTTTTGGCTGACGGCTAGCATTGTTGTCAAGGCCGTCCTGAAATCATTCCAGTTTGAGGCATGATTCAGCAGATAGGTACTGCGCAGTTCATTGCTGTAATCATTTCCGGTCCAGCGCATTGTAACTACTTCGTTTTCAAGCGATTTAAACTCAGAAATCACAGGGCCGTGGTGTGTGAAACGAATTGTTTTTTGTACCGTATCACCACCCTTTACCGGTATTTTCTCCAGTTCAACACGCATTGGTCTCCACACACCATTGTATAAATAGTGGTCGGGCTGTTCGTTGCTGACGGTTTCAACATAGAAGTCCATCTCATCAACATAGAGATTGGTCATTCCCCAGCCAATGCTGTCATTGTGACCATTGATAACGAAAGGCGCGCCGGGTAAAGCCACTCCGGTAACATTTACTTTCCCCTCGACCACCTGATGAATTTGATACCAAATGCCGGGAGCACCAAAACCCAAATGCATATCATTGGCCATCAATGCTTTGCCAGTTGCACTTTTCTTACCCGTAACAGCCCAGTTATTGCTTCCATTCGTAATTTCGATTCCTAGTTCATCAAGTTTTGAATTGCCTCCAAGTAAGGAAAACGCAGTTGGACTAACAGATGTTGCAGGATGAACAAAGGTTTTCTGGTTTTCCATTTCAGGAAAAAGCTCAAGCCACATTTCTTCTGTCAGTTTTGATTTAAGCTGATGAAGCATAACTTCGTTTTGCCATGACCCGGATAAATCCCATGCCATATAGCCGATAAGGTTTACAGTATGAAAATCCTTCCACTCTTCGGGTTCATAACCCAAAATGGTGAATTCGGGAGGAAGATTGCTGCCTGATTGTTTAATATAAGCATTCACGCCAGTAGCAAAAGCACCTAAATTCCGAACAATTGAATCCTCGGTTTGCGATAGCACCATTTTCGATTTTTCGGTCATTCTCAAGGCACGAAGCAAATGATCAGTCTTGACCATATCAGCGCCAAAAATCTCGGACAACCTACCCATCGTAACCCGTCGCAACAAATCCATTTGCCAAAGACGATCCTGTGCCATTACATATCCTGTTGCCATGTACAAATCATGTTCATTTTGGGCGTAAATATGCGGAGTTGCGTTGTTGTCCCGTACAATACGCACTTTTTCCCTTAGACCTGTCAATTGTATATCCCCGTCATAATCTGGCAACCCACGCACTGAAATATACCGTAATGCAAGCATTCCAACAATTACAGTTGCAACAACCAGAATCAAAACAATAATTGAAATTTTTTTGAGTGTTTTCATAAAAGCAGGTTCTAAGTATTTGGTTTTTTGGTAATTATTTCACTTTGATTTCCGAGCGCATAAGGAAGCATATAGTCAAGAAAACTGTTCATAGCCATGCTAAAAGCCCTAAACCGTTCAGCAATCACAGCATCAAGTCCATCAACAGCTTCCTGACCTTTTTCTGAGCGTACCACATGTACCAGATCATCCAGTTCAACTGTATTAAATGCTTCAATTGCCGGATCATTGACAAGCCGGTCAGGCATAAAAGCAAGTAACGCATCATTACACACGACCGCTTTTTCACAGGCTTGTTTGGAAACAACCTGGTACGGAAATTGAATATCCCACTGAACAGCAGGGAGGGGATCCTTCAAAGCCTGAATCAAAGGATGTGAAAGGTTGTTGTCGTACAGTGCCTTACGCAGTTCAAACCATGTAAATTTCTCGAAAACAGTGTGTTTATTCGACACCAGTTGTATTGCATCTATCTTGTCCTTTTCCCACCCAAGTATAGCTTTCAGATTGATCCACAACATCTTCCATGTACTAACACCGGGCAAAGGCTTGCAATGGTAGGGCACAGTGAGATCGCCCAGATAATGCATGGCCCAGCCCATGAAACGCCAACCCCAGTAAGGTTCATTATTGGCAAAGGCAAATTCGGAAAGTCCGCGGAAAAGGTTTATCCTGTAATCAACAAATGTATGTTTCAAAAAGGGAGCAAACGCGAAAATGATGCCTGACTCGTGGTAAAAACCCATATGAAATGGTGCCTGACTGCTATATTCAAGATTCGGATTACCAAATGGCTGCTTGTCAAAACCATATGTTGGACCAAACGCGTTGGGATTATCCTGAAACAAACCGAGATCAAAGCCATAATCAGGTTCATCGGTTGCACTGATCATCACAGACATCGGACTAACCAATGACCCATGCTGCAACCATTTATATTTTGTAAACTTCATCACATCAATATTACTGAGCGTGGTTAACATCGCAGGATCGGCACATAAGCTGTCTTCCATCATTTCGTTTGGCAAAAGATGGATATAAAGCGGAAGTTTCACATTTGGATTGATCCGGATTGCATACAAGAAATTTCTGCGCATCTCGCTACGACTACCTATTGCTTTAAAAGCAAGATTATCAGGTCTTTGCAGGTATTTCGGAAGATTATTTCGCGACCATTGTTCCTGTTCCTGAAGAAAAACCTCCAGTGCTTTGCCGTTTTTTTGAATAAAATCCTCAATAGATTTTGCTTCAACTGATTTTAGATTTG
>DISP01000032.1 GCA_002421995.1 Bacteroidales bacterium UBA6207
CAAAAGAGTGTGGTAACCGGAGCTATTTCGGGTGTCAAATCAAAGGATCTTGAAAGTAAACCTATCATGCGTCTTGAACAAGCATTGCAGGGCCGCACCTCCGGTGTTACGATAGCAGCAAGTTCAGGAGCACCCGGAGCAGGCGCTACGGTACGTGTGAGAGGTACGACAAACTTCAATTACAGCGATCCGCTTTATGTTGTTGACGGCACACCCGTTGATGTTGGTGGCATTGACTACCTGAATCCCTCTGACATTGAATCCATAGAAATATTGAAAGATGCTGCCTCCGCAGCTATCTATGGTACGCGTGCTGCCAATGGCGTTATCATCGTCACAACTAAAAAAGGAGCATCAGGAAGCATGCGTGTAAACTATCACACTTATTTTGGCACTCAGAGTCCTGCTAAGAAACTCGATCTGCTGAATGCAACAGAATATGCCACCATACGCAACGAAATGCTCGTGAACAGTGGAGGTCAGCCATTATACGCCAATCCGGGACAATTTGGTGAAGGCACCGACTGGCAGGATGTTATTTTCAACAAAAATGCCATGGTGCAAAACCATGAATTTAGCGTTAATGGTGGTAACGATCGTTCGACTTATTACCTGTCACTTGGCTACTTCAACCAGGAAGGTATCGTGGCAACGGATATTTCTAAATATAAGCGACTGAATCTGAGNNCATATTAAAAGCCAGGGAGCCCTCAACACAAACAGTGAATTCGGCGGACCACTCTCATCAGCCATCAACCTCGATCCCATCACACCTTTGTACATCACTGATCCGGCCATTGCAGGTCTTCCTTTATATAACAATGACACCACCCCGGCTGTAAGGGATGCAAATGGCGTCCTTTACGGGATATCAGACGTTGTAGGACAAGAAATGACCAATCCACTTGCCTACATTGCCACACACCTGGGAAATTATGGCTGGAGCGACAATTTTGTCGGCAACCTGTTTGCTGAAATTGAACCCATCAAGGGCTTGAAAATTAAATCAGACCTTGGAACAAAGCTCGCATTTTGGGGGGATGAAAATTTCACCCCTCTGTTCTACTTGAATGCAGCTACCTCGAATTCCAAAACATCCTATTCTCGAAGCAATTCACAGAGCTTGATGTGGAATTGGGAAAATACAGTGTCCTACAGCAAAAAAGTTGGTATGCATGATTTCAGTGCATTGCTCGGAGCAACTGCATATGTTCAAAACAGCCGTGGCATTAGTACTACTTACAAAGAGCTTCCCGCCAGTACCTTTGAGGAAGCATCGATGAATTACAACATTCCTGATGCCAATAAAATTGGAAGCGGATGGGAAAGTCCAGACCATAAAATCGCTTCAATTTTTGGCCGTTTGAATTATAATTACGACCAAAAATACCTACTCACAGGCATCTTACGCCGCGACGGCTCCTCTCGTTTTGGCACCAATAAAAAGTTTGGTTATTTTCCTTCAGTTTCAGTGGGTTGGGTAGTTTCTAAAGAAGCTTTCTTTCCGGAAGTTGATTGGTTCAATTTCTTAAAAATCAGAGGTTCCTATGGGGTTACAGGGAATGATAATATTGGTGATTTTCGTTATTTACCAACTATTGGAGGCGGCAGAAACTATACCTTTAATTACGATGGTTTAGAAATCGGTTATAGTCCGAATGCTCCAGCCAATCCCGACCTTGAATGGGAACAAACGAGCCAGTCAAATATTGGATTTGAGGCAACATTGTTCAATGATTTCAGAATAACCTTCGACCTGTATGACAAAAGCACTACCGGAATGCTTCAACCCATTCAATTGCCTGCTTACACAGGTGCAGACGACCCCACAGGTAACGTAGCCTCTATGACCAATAAAGGCGTCGAACTTGAACTCTCATACCGTTTCAGGGTTTCTGACATTGAATTTGACATTAAAGCCAATGGATCATACCTGCAAAATGAAGTGACCTTCATTAGTGATGGGGTAGATTATTTGTCAGGTGCTTCCTTCCACAACAGTGGTTATGAAATCAGCCGCCTAATGGTGGGCGAACCCATTGGGGTGTTTTATGGTTTCGATGTGTTGGGGGTTTTCCAGTCAAATGGTGACATCCAAAATCACGTTGACGCCAATGGCAACATGATTCAGCCCAATGCAAAGCCGGGCGATTTTAAATATGCCGACCTCAATGGTGACGGTGCCATCACAAGCGATGACCGCAAACCGATTGGCGATCCTACGCCGAACTTCAGCTATGGATTTACTGTTTCGGCTGCCTGGAAAGGTCTCGACCTGATGATCTTTGCACAGGGTGTTGCCGGCAACGATATTTACAACGGATTGCGCCGCTTAGATATTGCCGCTGCAAACTGGACAACAGCAGTGCTCGACCGCTGGACAGGAGTTGGCACCTCAAACACATTCCCTCGTGTGGTTCAGGGATCAGTTAATTTTACAAACCCCTCCACTTTCCACCTGAGCAATGGATCATATCTGCGAATCAAGACCATGCAGATAGGATATTCATTTCCAAAAAATATGATTCAAAGAGTCGGTATCAATAACCTGAGAATATATGTAGGAGCCAACAATTTGCTCACCTTTACCAAGTACGACGGATTCGACCCCGAAATCGGCGGCAGCAGTTATGGCATCGATCGTGGTTATTATCCACAGGCCAGAACCTTTATGGCTGGCATTAACGTAGGTATCTAAAACTAAAAACGAAATCATCATGAAAACGATAAAATTTATCCTTATGATCATGGTTGCGGCCATTGCATTGAATGCCTGCAACAAAGAATGGTTAGAAACAGAGCCCAGAGGAACAACCCTCGAAGGAAACTATTATAAGAATGCCGATGAGTTGTTTGCCGGACTCGTGGCAGCCTACGACCCCCTTGGATGGGAAGTTGTGAGTGACTATTCCAGCAAAGTGGGCTATCTCAATACAGCCTCTGACGAGTGCTGGGCTGGTGGCGGCGGCTTTGCCGACCGTGCCACTTGGGAAGCCTGGAACAGTTATACCCTGGATGCCGCTGTTGGCCCTCAGACCGACTTCTGGAACAGGAGCTTTGCAGGTATTTACAGGGTGAATGTTTTAATCAGTAAAATGGATGGTCCGGAGATGGACGAAGCACTCCGGGCCCGTTTCCGTGCAGAGGCTCATTTTTTGCGTGCTTACTATTATTTCGACCTCGTGCGTCTGTTTAAGAATGTTCCCTTGTTCACCGAACCCATTTCACCTGCTGATGTCTTCGATGTGGAACAAGCTGCTCCTGAGGCCGTTTGGGCTCAGATTGAAGCCGACCTCAATGCTGCCATCCCCAATCTGCCCCTCACAGTTCCGGTGGAGGAAAATGGACGTATCACCAAAGGTGCTGCACAGGCTTTGCTCGGAAAAGTGATCCTTACACAGAACAACGAAGGCCGCATGCTTGAAGCTGCCAATTTGTTTGAAGCCATTCACACAAGCGGTGTTTACCAGTTGTTACCCAAGTATGGAGATATCTTCCGTCCCGACAACAAATTCAATGCTGAATCCATTTTCGAAATCACCCACACCTCGGCAGCTGTTGGTTATTGGGGACCATGGCCACCTGCAGGCGAAGGTCATATCTTCACACAGTTCTGTGGCCCACGTGCTTACACCGGACCCACTTATCAGGCAGGCTGGGGATTTAATCCCATTATTCCTGAAACTGTAAATTTACTTAAAGGCGATCCACGCTATGCATCCACTGTTGCAAACATTGACAGCCTTGAACAGGCAGGTGTTGCAACATACGAGAAAGGTTACCAAAACACAGGCTATTTCATACAGAAATACGCTCCTTTGAAAGAGTTCTTTGGCCTTGGTGTTGGTGAGCCCGTGTTGGAATGGCCTACAAATTATATTGAAATTCGTTTGGCTGATGTTTATCTTCTTGCAGCTGAATCCTTTAAAAGAGCCGGTGATGATGGTAAAGCGCAAACTTATCTCGATATGGTTCGAAATAGGGTAGGTTTAGCCTCTGTACCAGCCACACTCGACAACATCTATATGGAACGTCGTCTTGAGTTAGCCACTGAAGGACATCGCTGGTTTGACCTTATTCGTACAGGAAAGGCAGCAACCGCGCTGGCATTCAAAGGTTTTGTGGCCGGAAAACATGAAATTCTGCCAATTCCGATTGGTGAGTTGAATGGTACAAAACTTAA
>DISP01000066.1 GCA_002421995.1 Bacteroidales bacterium UBA6207
ATTCAATCACTGTTCAAACCCTATGTGCAGGCCGACTCCGACCACAGCTCACGCCGTGGTGTGGGTCTCGGACTGACCATCTGCGACCACCTCGTGAAACGTATGAAAGGTTTCATCGAAGTACATTCCGAGGTCGGTGCCGGCTCAGCTTTTACGATCAGGATACCCTACCGGCCTGTTGAAGGCAGCCAGGGCATAACGCCCAGCGCTTCACTCAGCGGAAAAAAAGTGCTTTATCTCACTGCCGACGACAACCTTGACCAGCTGTTGAGGGCCTATGCAACTTTCAACGACATCCAACTCGAGATAAAGCATATTGACCAGGAATACCCTACCTTTTCTGATTGGCTGCCTCAGTATGATATCCTTATCACCCAATTGCGAACCAATGTGAAGATTGACCTCCGCCTGATTGACGCAGTGAGAGATCGCCACCCAATACCGCATATTCTGATCAAAGACCGGGAAAAAATAAACGACAAGGCAATCGTGATCCGTAAAGACACAGTGATCATACTCAAACCACTCGATTACAGCGACTTAATTGACGCACTCGAAGCAGCACTCAGCCACAAAGCCGATGACCTGAATGCCATTGACAGGCAGATACAACTCGACGAACGCATGGGCGAGTATCATCCGCTCGATATTTTGGTTGCAGAAGACAATGCTATCAACCAACGTATTATAATGAGTGTGCTCAACCGTTATGGCTACCAGGTTAAACTCGTTGAAAACGGGCGTGAAGCTGTTGAATCTCTTGAACGCCGCATCTATGACGTGGTGCTTATGGACATACAAATGCCGGTGATGGACGGTATAGCTGCAACCAAACTTATCAGGGAAAGATTCAACCGGCGAAGACAACCCTATATTGTGGCCCTCACTGCCGATGCATTGCAGCAAGGCCGCTCCGAATACCTTGAGCAGGGAGTTGATGAACTTTTATACAAGCCGGTACAAACCAAAGCACTCATGCAGATATTATCGAAATGTCAGCGCCTGGATCGCGCCAGATGGTAAAAACAATTTATATTCAGTACTTTATATAAAATAATTGCTACTTATTGACATCAGAAAAAATAATAATCCAAAAACGAAATCCATACAATACAACTCAGTTTAGATAAAATTCCGTCTGGCAGATAATAAAAGAAGCCAAAAGCTGTTCGCAGTTATTAAGGCATTTAGACGCTTTTTTCGTAGTTTTGCCAGCTCAATCCAAACGTGCAATATGACCCAGGAAACCATTCTGATTCTCGATTTCGGATCTCAATACACTCAACTGATAGCCAGAAGAATACGTGAGCTCAATGTTTATTGCGAAATACATCCTTTCAATCACTTTCCTTCAATCACCTCATCAATAAAAGGGGTGATTCTATCCGGAAGTCCCTATTCAGTGCGCGATGGCATGCTTCCGGCTCCGGATCTGACAGCAATCAGGGGAAATATTCCGTTGCTTGGTGTATGTTATGGTGCGCAGATGCTGGCCTGGGAAAACGGCGGCAATGTTGAACCTTCGGCTATCAGGGAATATGGCAGGGCCAATCTGCAATACATTGACAATGCCTGCCCGCTTGTTCATGCCATGACGCAGGGTTCGCAGGTTTGGATGTCGCATGGCGACACCATCCTCTCTCTTCCGTCAAATTTTGAGATCATCGCCAGCACTTCAGATGTAAAAGTGGGAGGATTTCAAATTCAAGGCGAAAAAACCTTCGGCATACAGTTTCACCCCGAGGTATATCATTCAACTGAGGGTCAACTGCTTCTAAAAAACTTTGTGGTTGACATTTGCGGATGCGACCAGACATGGACACCGGCTTCATTCATCGAAACCTCGGTGAATGAGCTCCGCAACAGGCTTGGCAACGACAAGGTTGTGCTGGGGCTCAGCGGTGGTGTTGACTCTTCGGTGGCCGCTATGCTGCTCCATCGTGCCATTGGTAAAAACCTTTATTGCATCTTTGTTGACAACGGATTGTTGCGCAAAAACGAGTTCGAAAAGGTGATCCATTCCTATTTGGATCTGGGGCTGAATGTTAAAGGTGTTGATGCCCGGCAACGCTTTCTCGAGGCCCTTGCAGGTGTGGAAGAACCCGAAACAAAACGAAAAATCATTGGAGGCACCTTTATTGAAGTTTTTGATGCTGAAGCCCATCTTATTGAAGATGTGAAATGGCTCGCGCAGGGCACCATTTATCCCGATGTGATCGAGTCAGTCTCGGTGAAAGGACCTTCGGCAACCATCAAATCGCACCACAATGTGGGTGGACTGCCAGATTTTATGAAGCTCAGCATTGTTGAGCCACTCAACACCTTATTCAAAGATGAGGTCAGAATAATCGGCCGGCAATTGGGGTTACCGGCATTTATCATTGACAGGCATCCCTTTCCGGGCCCCGGTCTTGGCATCAGGATTTTGGGAGAAATCACTGCCGAAAAAGTGAGAATCTTGCAGGATGTTGATGATATTTACGTTGAAAACCTATATCAGTCAGGACTTTACGAAAAAGTTTGGCAAGCTGCAGCCATCCTGTTGCCGGTGCGCTCGGTGGGTGTGATGGGTGATGAAAGAACCTATGAAAACGTAGTGGCATTGCGCGCCGTGAATTCGACTGATGGCATGACAGCTGACTGGTCGCACCTCCCATACGAATTCCTTGCAAAAGTTTCGAACGAAATCATAAACAGGGTAAAAGGTGTGAACAGGGTTGTTTACGACATCTCCTCCAAACCACCGGCAACCATTGAGTGGGAATAAGAATTTTTAGTTTCGATAATGCTATGAAAACCATTGTTTCAATTTTTGTAAAATGTCTCTTGCTAACCATACTGGTAATGGTTTCGTTCATGCAGACGATGGCGCAAAATGATGTGGTACGCTCTCAAACGATAGAAGAGTACAATGGAAAATCATACTTCCTCCACCGCGTTGCGGCCCAGCAAACACTCTACAGCATTGCCAAAGCTTATGGCATCACGGTTGAAGGATTACTGATCGAAAATCCCGACGCACGCAGTGGCTTGAGAACAAATCAGGTGTTAAGAATACCGGCATCAAAAGCAGCGGCAGGACAAGAGCTACCTGAAAAAAAGCCCCAGCCCGCCCAGCAACAAAACGATGATTATGACTACCTTTACCATGTTGCAGGCAAAAACGAAACCTACAAATACCTGTCGGAAGTTTATTTGATCCGCGAAAACCTGATTCGAACCGCTAACCCCGGCATCAAAGAGCCTTTTACCGAAGGCGATTATGTATTGGTTCCAATAACCAAAAAAGAAAAAAACACCACATCGCCCGAATCGCGCTATAAAAGAAGCACCTATGACCCCTATTTGCAGCCACCGCCAAAAAGCCCGGCCTCGCCCGATCCCAGGTTGCTGACCACAAACACCAAAGTTGAAACCATTTCGCCTTTTGATGCACCGCTCAATCCAGGCACTCCGCAGCGTCAAAACAACAAGCAAACTGAAAAGCCTGTTGAACCTAAAGAAAATCTTTCGGTCAGTACTTCCAATATTCACATTGTTAAACCCAAAGAAACCCTCTTCAGCATTGCAGCACAATATGGCATCAGCCAGGAAAAACTGCTGGCTACCAATCCGGGAATCAGCCAAAACCTGCGCGCAGGACAGGTGCTCAAACTCCCGCTCGAAGAACCCGTTGCGGCAATCGAACCCGGCAGCGATCCTGACTCGGCAACAATCCACACAGTTGCCAAAGGCGAAACACTTTACAAGATTTCGCGTCAATACGGTATCAGTCCTGATGAGCTGACGAAGTATAATCAGGGTCTGACGCAAAGTCTTTCTGTCGGACAGAAGATCAAAATCCCTAAAAAAAAAACAAATGAAGCTTTTCTGATCCATCGGGTGGACGAGAGACAAAAGTCGAAAAACCTGGCCAAAGAGTATGGAATTTCCGAGAAGGAACTCAACAAAGCCAACCCTTCCATCGGAAATGAGGTTTTCCCCAATCAGAAAGTGCGTATCCCACTCGATCGCAAGCAAGGCACACTGCCTCTGCAGCCTGAGATTTCGAAAAACCAGCAAGAAAAAACAATGCAGGAAACTGCCTTAAAACCTGAAACCGTTGAGGCAGCTGAAGATTGCGATCCCAATCCTGACGGGAAAACCATTCACATTGCGCTCATGTTGCCGCTTTACCTCGAGAAGGTTGAAGCACTCAAAAATAATTCAGGCAATAATGACGAAAGCCGGTTGTTGCCTTTGCGGTTTTTATCGTTCTATAAAGGATTTATGATGGCTGCCGATTCACTTGCCAAAACCACTGATATCAAGGTACAAATCAAGGTGTATGATGTGGATCAGTCAATAGCCAAAGCTGAGAAAGCCTTGCAGGATCAATGGCTTGAACATGTTGACCTTATTATCGGGCCTTTCCACAGCCAGTCTTTTGACAAGATTGCAAACTTTGCCCGTGAGCGCGGCATCATGATCGTTAATCCGGTGTCGCCCCGAAAGGAAATCCTTGACCAAAATTCCTACGTTGTTAAGATAAAACCCGATCCTTCAGTGCAGTTTGATCAGCTTGCAGCATTCATCGCGCAGAGGTACCCTGATGCAAAAATCTTCATCTATCACGCACGCTCGAACCGTTTTGCCAACGAGGCCAACACACTAAAGGCCGCCCTGGAGAAAAAACTTCCGTCGGAAGTTAGCATTCGAAACGGAGACCTTGCACGTAAGCTGCGCAGGAGCAGCGACCTCAACTTTCAAACAAACACCGAAGGTAAGTGGATTGATATGAGCGAGTTGCAGTTCAATGAAGACGGCAATACACGTTTCCCAAACACCATAAGTCTGCTGTCTTATGATAGGGACAGTCTGCGTTTTTTCAAGAAAAATGCTACTATTGCACGCGATAACATCGTTATTGCTCTTGGCGACGACAGGGTTTTCGCCATGGAGTTTCTCAACAAGCTCAACCAAAATGCCGATAACCTGGCTGTAAAATTCATTGGTCTGCCCAACTGGACCGAGTTTGACAATCTCTTCAATGAGATTTTACTTCGTCTCGATGCACATTTTATGACAGAAGGCAACATCAACTGGGATTTTCCTGAAGTGAAAAACTTTATCATGCAATATAGACAAAGCTACCAAACAGAGCCTGACCATTATGCGTTTGAGGGTTTTGACATTGGATGGTATTTCATGGAATACAAAAGACAATATGGCTCAGCAGCAATGAATTGCATCGAAAAGAAACCTATGAAACTTTTACACACACATTTTCATTTCAGGCAAAACAGCGAAGACTCAGGCTACGAAAACACGTATTGGGACATCATCAAATACGAAAACTATTCAATCATCCCCCTCAGAAATTCATATTTCTATCCATAATTCCTGTCAAATGTCCCTTATTACCAGACAATTTAAGGTCAGTGTTTTCTCATGGTTCATATTGCTTGCCACAGTATTAAGCCTGTTTTCATGCGGCAACACTACAAAAAAGAGCTATAATGAACAGGGAAAGCTCCTTTCGGAACTCTCATACAATGATGCAGGTCAGTTAGACGGAAAATCAAGCTGGTACTATCCCGATGGCACACTTCAACTCGAAGCCTGGTACAAGGACGGGAAAATGCACGGGCCACAGCGCCGGTATTTTGAAACAGGCACTGTAGAGGAGATAACTTTTTATCACGAAAACTTAAAAGACAGTATTTCAACACAATACAGTCTTAATTCAGAGAAGCTTACCGAGTCATATTATGTAAAAGACACACTGCACGGAACCTACCATCGCTGGTACGAAGGCGGAAGTCTGGCCATTGAGGGCAGCTACACCAAAGGTATGATGGATGGAATATGGCTGTTTTATGATCAGGCAGGCTTGGTTATCGGCAAAGCTGACTATGAGTTGGGCAAAGGTGTGCAGAAAATGTACTATCCCAATGGCAATCCTCAACGTGTGATCAATTACCAAAACAACATGAAACACGGGCCTGATGAATTTTATTATCCAAACGGGAAGCTGGAAAAATCAATTCTTTACGAGAATGGACTTCCCGTTTCAGAAACTTTTGATCCAGCTGCGAAATAGCACTCAAAGTTTCACTTTACGAACCAATTTTACGGGCCTTAAATTGTTCAAAATGTTTTAGTTTTGAAGACAAAAATATTGCCATGGCAAATCAAATACGTGTTCGGCCCGAAAAAGAGAGTCTCGATGTAGTGTTGCAACTTACCGGCTGGCTGCTGTTGGGAGTGCTTCTTATCACTGCTCTCTACTTCTATCTGAGTTTGCCGGAAGTTGTTGCCACACACTTCAACCTAAAGGGAGAAGCAGACGCTCCCGGAAGCAAGATAAGCTTACTACTCCTGCCGGTTTTTCCAATTTTGGCAACCATCGGCATGAACTGGCTTATCCGCTATCCACATCTTTTCAATTATCCTGTAAAAATCACTGAAGAAAACGCGCTCAGGCAATACACGCTTGCCATCCGATTGATAAGATGGCTGATTGTGGTAATCAATCTGCTTTTCTTTCTGATTCTGCTTAGCATCAATCAGGCGGCAAAAACATCAGCAAATAAATATGGAGCCGGGATAATTGTGGCAGCAACGGTTCTTCCTTTTGTCCCCCTTGCGATCTACCTGATCAAATCAGCAGGCGGAAAGTAGCAAACAGCGACGCGATCAACCAATCTCTATGCATTAAGGAATCATGCGTTGTAGCTGTTTTTTCCGTAAATTCCACCTCAGGCTCAGCTGTTAGTCATTGTTATTTCGCGCCGGTTTTGAAAAGAGCATAAAAAGAAAAAGCCACCCGGGAGGGTGGCCCAATTATGAAAAACAAACAAAACAAGTCGATTTATACATTACTAAAATCAAATGGCGTGCCAAAAAAATAATTTATTCATTTTCAACACTTTAATAAAATGACCCAACGCACAAATTATCTTAATTTGGGACATTTTTTCCATTTTTTGGAATTACGAAGAACGTTGCAAATTTTTCCGAAACAGGTCATTGTAATTCAATGCATTACAAAATTATGTTTCTATTCATCGCTGCAAAGATACAAAGAATAATATTCCAAAAATGAGAAAAATTGAATTTTTTTATTTCGGCACTTACTTATATTGTTTAAATTTCTTAAACAGCTATCGGGAACACAGGCGCTTCCAAAAGAAATTGGCTACTTTTGC
>DISP01000246.1 GCA_002421995.1 Bacteroidales bacterium UBA6207
GCCTTCATGGACAAATTTCAGACTTTTGATGAGCAGATGTATCAGCACTACAAATCATACAGCGCAGCAGAAGAAGCAGCAAACGAAGAGGCCAAACTTGCTGCCGAGGCCGCTTATGAGCAAACCGAAAAAGACAAAAAGCAATTTTTGGTTGATTACCTGCGTACCAACAACAAGGACCTGGTGTCACATTACATTCTCTTCAGCAACTCCTATCAGTTTGAACTGGAAGAGCTTGAGTCGCTCGTCATCAATTTCGATCCTGCTATAAGCTCCAGCTATCTTACCGAACTCCATAAACGTGTTCAGGTGTTGAAGCGTGTGGTTGTCGGGATGCCTTATGTTGATTTTGAAATGAAGGATGTCAACGACAGTCTGGTAAAACTTTCTGATAAAATAGGTTCAAAACTCTTGCTTGTTGACTTTTGGGCATCTTGGTGCTCGCCCTGCCGGGCCGAAAACCCTAACATTGTGGCAATCTATAAAGACTTTCACAGCAAAGGTTTTGATGTTTTTGGTGTTTCACTCGACAACAACCGTGAAAAATGGCTGCAAGCCATTGCCGATGACAAGCTCAGCTGGACCCATGTGTCTGATCTCAAACGTTGGGGCAACGCGGCAGGAAAACTCTACGGTGTTCAATCAATACCTCACAGCCTGCTCCTCGATGCCAAGGGCGTGATCATTGCTAAAAACCTGCGTGGCGAAGAGCTCCGCAACAAAGTGGCCGAACTGTTGAAATAGGGTCTGAGAAATTTTTAAAAACGATAACGGGAAAGGGAATCAGGCGATGGTTCCCTTTTTTTTTCAGGAAGAAAGAATCAGTCGCCAAAAAGAGAACCTTGCGTTGGGGTTTTGGTTTTGCCCAGATGCCTGTAAGCCAAATCAGTGGCTTCGCGGCCACGGGGTGTGCGCATGAGGTAGCCCTCCTGGATAAGAAACGGCTCATAAACTTCCTCTATGGTTCCGCCCTCTTCACCCACAGCCGTTGCAATGGTGTTTATGCCCACCGGGCCTCCCTTAAACTTATCAATGATGGCGCTCAGAATCCTGTTGTCCATTTCATCGAGGCCATGTTGATCCACATGCAGTGCCGTGAGTGCAAACTGCGCGATGGCAAGGTCAATTGTTCCGTTTCCTTTGATCTGGGCAAAATCGCGTACGCGGCGCAGCAGCAGGTTGGCAATACGCGGCGTGCCACGGCTTCGGCGAGCAATCTCGAAGGCAGCTTCATCCACGATGGGCACACGAAGGATGGCGGCAGAACGTTTCACGATGCCGGCCAGTGTTTTGGCATCGTAATATGAAAGCCGCGAGGTGATGCCAAAACGTGATCGAAGCGGCGAAGTGAGCAATCCTGAGCGAGTGGTGGCACCGATAAGCGTGAAAGGATTGAGGGCAATCTGCACCGAGCGGGCATTGGGGCCTGTCTCGATCATGATGTCTATCTTGAAGTCTTCCATGGCTGAGTATAGGTATTCCTCCACGATGGGACTTAAGCGATGAATCTCATCAATAAAAAGCACATCATTGCTTTCGAGGTTGGTGAGCAGGCCGGCCAGATCGCCGGGTTTGTCAAGCACCGGACCCGAGGTGAGTTTAAGGTTTACACCCAACTCGTTGGCGATGATATGCGACAAGGTGGTTTTGCCCAATCCCGGGGGGCCGTGCAGCAGCACATGGTCGAGTGCCTCGCCACGCTGAACAGCTGCCTTGACAAAGATGCGGAGGTTGTCAACCACCTGCTCCTGTCCGGCAAAACTGGAAAAAGCATCAGGCCGGAGCACATTTTCAAGCTCCTTCTCGGCCTTGCTCAATTTAGTGCCCTGGGCATCAAGATTTTCGTTCATACATTCCTTGCTTCAGCAGGCAAAAGTAAAGCATTGCACCTTTCGGCTCAAGAATTCTTTGCTTTTCTTTTAAAATGATGTAAATTAGCATCGGATAAGCCGGGCAGGCGGCCAAAGACAAAACGTCCTGCCCGATAGCCTGTCTCTTAAAAAGGAATGCTATGAAACAGTTACTTGTGGCTTTCGACTTTTCGAAAAACGCCGTAAACACGCTCGAATATGCGCTGGTGCTGGCAAACAAAACCGCTGCATCGCTCAGCCTCGTTTGGGTGGATTGCAGCAGTACACCCGACAATATGCTCAATATAGAACAAAGCCTGCGCATCGAAACCAAAAAACTTTTTGAAGAAATAATTCCCCGCTATGAACCGAAAATCCATAACGGAAAAATCAATGTCATCCTCCGCAAAGGGAAGGTTTACAACGAAGTAGCCGCAGCAGCCAGGCTGTGCAAAGCCGATCTTGTGCTTGCCGGAACACACGGTGTGAGCGGCTTTGAACAATTCTGGATTGGAAGCAACGCCTACCGAATAGTGACCCACGCACCCTGCCCGGTGATTACAGTCAGGGGAGATTACGCCGTGAAGGACGATGTAAAAAACATACTTCTTCCAATTGACAGCACTTCCGAAACGCGTCAGAAACTGCCCCTGACAGCACAGATTGCATCACTGCTCGGAGCCACCATCCATCTGGCTGTAGCCTGCGACAGCCCGATAGGTGTGATCAGACAGCGCATGAAATCCTATGCCAACGAGGCCCTTCGCTATCTCAATCAGCAGCAGGTGCCGTGTGTGGTTCAGGAACTCGAGGCCGAAAATCTTGTTAGCAGCCTGTTGCACTATGCCGCTGCCAACGATGTCGATATGATTTCGATAATGACCGAACAGGGAGGCACCTCGGGCGAACTATTTTTAGGGCCTTATGCACAACAATTGATCAATAATTCGTTAATACCGGTGTTAAGCCTGCAGTCAGGCTCTGGCGAACATATGCTTTTATGACAAATCAGATAATATATTGCAGACCACAAGCTTTGGTATTTTCAATGGTTAAAACGATGATTTTTACCTTGCTTTTTCTTTTACTGCCCCTGCTGCCGCAGGCACAACAAAAAGGAAAGGTGGAGGTGATACAATCCGCAGTGATTGACAGCCTTGTCAGCCTCAGTCGTCAACCGGCATTGAACAAGACAGAGGGTTATCGCATCCAGGTCTTTATGGAGTCGGGAAACCAGGCAGTGAGTCACGCACAGGAAACCATTGCCAACTTTGAAGCAAGTTATCCTGGTTTGCCGGCATACTTAAGTTTTGGCCAGCCCTATTACCGGGTAAGGGTTGGTAACTTTCGTACCCGGCTTGAGGCCGAAAGCCAGCTGCGGTTTATCATCATCAGCTATCCAAAAGCCTTTGTCATCAAAGAAACCATTGAGCCACCGGCCCTCTATCCACCATCAAACAACAATCCCGAGCCATGAAAAAACTAATTTTAACCGGAATTGATTTTTCCGATTGCTCCATCAACGCGCTGGAACATGCACTGACCATTGCTGAAAAAGCCGAAGCCGACCTGTGTATGATCTGGGTGAACCGGCCTGTGAGCGGAAAAGAAATTTACACCATTGATCAGGATCATATTATTGCCGAAGTTGTTAAACGTTTCGACAGTTTGATGAGCCGTTATCAGCCCCGGCTTAAGAAGGGAAAACTGAGCTACGAAATTCGA
>DISP01000130.1 GCA_002421995.1 Bacteroidales bacterium UBA6207
ATAACTGATACTCATATTATTTTTTACAATACCGTTGTCAAACAAAGGGTTGGAAAACTCATCCAATTGTAAACCACAGGCGCGAATGTTTGTATCAATAGGTTTGGAAAAACAAACTTGGTATTTTGAGAAAAGGTGATTCGGTGTGACAAAGACGATGATATCTGCCCAAAAAAAAAGCCCCTCATTGAGGAGCTTTTTGTTTGATAGCATTTCTGTTAGAGTTTGAATCTTTCGGAAAGGTCAACAACCCTGCAGGAGTAACCCCACTCATTGTCATACCATGAAAGAATCTTCACTGTTTTTCCCATCACCATCGTTGATTTTGCATCAAAGATAGATGAGTGTGGGTTGTGAATAATGTCAACAGATACAATTTCGTCTTCGGTGTACTCAAGGATGCCTTTCATTGGGCCTTCGGCTGCTTCCTTCATGGCAGCGTTGATTTCGGCCTTGGTGGCTTCTGTTTTAAGGTTTATAACCAGGTCAACAAGTGAGCCGGTTGGTGTGGGAACGCGAACGGCCAAGCCATCGAGTTTGCCGCTCAACTCAGGGATAACGAGTCCGATGGCTTTGGCAGCACCTGTCGAGGTTGGAATCTGTGATAAAGCGGCCGAACGTGCACGGCGAAGGTCTTCGTGTGGTGCATCGAGGATCACCTGGTCGTTGGTGTAGGAGTGGATGGTGGTCATCATACCGTTTTCAATACCGAAACGGTCGTTCAAAACTTTTGCAACAGGAGCAAGACAGTTGGTGGTGCAGCTGGCATTCGATACACATTGATCGCTGTCCTTCAGGTCGTTGTCATTGACGCCCAATACGATGGTGGCATCAATCTGGTCTTTGGACGGAACGCAAAGAATCACCTTCTTGGCACCATTCTTCAGGTGGTCGCCATAACCGCCTTTGCTGCTTTCCTTGCTGCGGAAAATACCTGTTGACTCAACAACAACGTCCGGAGCAACAGCCCACTTGATGTTGATAGGGCTGCGTTCTGCTGTTACCGGAACACGCTTTCCATTGACAGTGATTGAGCCTTCGTCAAAGCTGACAGTGCCGTTGAAACGACCTTGTGTTGAGTCGTATTTCAGCAAGTGAGCCAACACCTTGGTGCTGGTAAGGTCGTTGATACCTACAATCTCAAAATTGCTGCGCTCTGAAGCAATCTTGAAAACATTTCTTCCAATACGGCCGAAACCGTTGATGGCAATTTTAATTTTTGACATACAGATTCTTTTTTGAAATTTTATTGAAACGGACTTTTGTCTCTTTTAATCACTAAATTTACCTTTCAAAATTAATACAAAAATTTCGTTTGTAACACAAAAATTCCTTGTTCATGGGCGAGCAATTTACATCAAAAGCACTCGAGGCAAATCTTGCAGAAACCAGATACAGAGATATTTACATACCTGATGAGCATCAACGCTTCATACAGCTTTCAAATGGATATTTCGGATTGAAAAAACGTGCAAACGATTGCATTACCGAGTATCACCATCCGCTTTCCAACCGCAAATTTGTTGTTGAAGAGTTGCGCGAGATGCTTATCACCGATATGTGGTTTTATACCCGTGAAGGACAGCCTGCCGAAGCCTTGAAGATACCGCTTGCAATGTTGGGAAAACTGCTCTCCGAAAAACTTAATATCAATCTCACCACTACGATTATCCGTACATTGCTTGAGTTTGTTTCGCTCATCGTGAAAAACAATCCCGGCCACCATTGTCTTGTTCCGTTTGCATTGGAGATACTTGATAACCAGATAGAAAACAACAGTTTTTCGTTCCTGCTCTCGACAAAATATTTCGCTCGTTACCTCGATCGGGCAGCTGACGATCCGAGGTTCGGTGCGCAATCAAGGGAGTTGTCGGCCAGAGTTTTCGAATCATGCTACCATTTTTGGGAGCAATCGAGTAAGATTGCCGACTGGACTAATAAAAATCAACAAATCCCCGCTGATGAAATTCAATTGCTGAACAATCAGCTTGGCCAACCTTATTTTGAAGGTCTTTTTGCAAACCTTGCTTCTCAAAAGGTAGAGAGTGGTTTCCCGTCGCAGATGGTTGTTTATGAAGATATTGCCGAACGCTTTGCAGCCACCGCTGATATGCTGTCGCAGTTTATCACTAAGTTTCAGTTTGTTTTTTACCTGCTCCACCTCAAAGGAATGGAGATCATCACCGAAAGGCTGATCTGGAGCCTCGAGAAGCTGATCCGGCAAACTGTTGATGAACTGAACGAAGCCGACCTGACGGACTTCATCAACCTGATTTTTAACCTGGCCGAAGAAATGCGCGCCAGCCACACCTCGGCAGTGCTCGATTTTTTGCAAACACTTGGCCTGAAGGTTATTGACATTGATAAAACACCTCAAAAGGAACTTGTCAACCATTTCGAAAAGAAGATTATCTCTTTCGGATTCATCAGTCCCGGAACTGTGTTTGTGGATGAAGATTGGCAGCTGAGTGTCAACACCAACCATATCAAGAACATACGTGTCTGGCTGCAATTGATTGAATCGTCGCAGTCGGGTATGGAAAAACTGCTCAGCGCTCTCATCGTAAACCTACGCCTTGGAGGAATTTTTATCAGCGATACCGACCTTTTTCAGCGCGAAATCACAAAGGTGCTCAATTCCAACATTGGACCATATTACAAGAAAGTTAAACAACTCACACGTATCTTCCCTGTATATTTTAACGAAATTGGTGCCGAAGGCGAGATACGGAAGGTGACAACCACCATGGACGAAATTTCCGGCAGGCAGGACCGTCTGGTGCATTTTTTGCGCAAACAGGTGCACACCGAAAGCAATAATACGCTGATTGGGTTGACATTGAAGATTTTCAAGTTTTGGCACGACGGAAATCTCGAAAAGCTGAAACCTTCGCTGCCCGAAAATGTGTATGCTGCCATTGATATGCAAAGCGAATGGTTTGCTCCGGTACATGCCATGGTCAGGGAGCTTTGCCTGCTCAACCAATCCGACCAGGAAGGTCTGCTCATGTTGTCGTCAACAGCTTTTGATAACTTGGTAAATCAGCTAAGTGTTAAAAATCAGCGCGATATGGAAAGGCTGCACGATATCCACAGCCTCTATGCCCACCTGCGCGAAAAGTATTCTTTCGAGTCTGTCAATATCATCCAACTGCTTCAACGCTATCCTTTCATTGCTGAACATGAAATTGAAAAACTGGACAAAGCTTTGAAAGCCAATGACTTTAAAAGATCACTTCGCTTGATCTATACCTTTATGGACAAGCTCCGTAAAATTATTTTTAATCCCGAAGAAAGCGAAAGCTGGGAGAATATCTACCACAAGCGACATATTGCCATCGGCATACCCTCGATGTATGGTGTTTACAGGGAAAACAAGTTTGAAGCCCTCGGCCTCACCTTCCGCCTCGAGAAAGTGGCCACACGCCTGATGGAAAAAGTGGTAGAAAAAATTAACCTCGACTATATTTCTGCTACCACGCTCGAAGAGATTTATGTGATTCTCGATTATTTCAGGGAAGGTCTCGAACTGGATGGTATAACCAACCAAAGCTTCAACTCCAACCTGCAGATGTTGAAATACAGCCTCACCTCCCGAAGCTTCTCTTTTGATCAATACATCAATATCTTCCAGTTCATTGCACAGGATATCCGCAGAATCATCATCAAGCATTTTCTCAAGTCGTATGAGTATCCGCTCAAAGTGGTTGTCCCCCAGCTTTTTGATCCTGCAAAACAGCTTAGCGACAAGGAATTGAGCCAACTGCTTGTTAAAAAGTCCGAAGAGTTTCACCGCGATGTGATTGCCGAAGCTTTTCTCGTTCAGCCTTTGGACAATTTCATCTCCCGTATTTTGTTTTCGCTCGGAAATATGTCTGACAAACTTGATCCGGATTTGATCAACGACATTATGACATATAACAACGAACTCGTTATCAGTCCGTTGGATGAGCGAACGCCTAAGATGGACAACCAGGTCTTTCTGGGAAGCAAAGCCTATCATCTTAAAAATCTGTACCTGAAAGGGTATCCTGTTCCTCCTGGTTTTGTGATCACCTCGGAAGTTTTCCGGCGCAACAGCACCATCATGGCACTGCGCGAGTTGCGTAAGGAGCTTCATGAACTCCTGAAAAGACAGATTGCCCGCATAGAGCGACTGAGTGGGCGCAAGTTTGGCGACCCGTCAAACCCGCTGCTTTTATCGGTCCGCTCCGGTACGGCCATTTCAATGCCGGGGGCTATGGACACAATACTCAATGTTGGGCTCAACGATATGATTGTGGAGCAGTTTGCGGCCAAAAGCCCTCACAGCTGGTCGGTTTGGGATTCATACCGCAGGCTTCTGCAAAGTTGGGGAATGGCGCATGGCATCGAACGCGATGTGTTTGATGGTGTAATGACTGAATTTAAGCAGGTGTTTAACATTAGCAACAAAGCCGACTTTGATACCGCTGCCATGCGTGATATTGCCAGTGCATATCGTAAAGTGTTGATTGATAATCATGTTGATCTGGAGCAAGACCTATTTAACCAATTGGTACGCACCATCAACATCGTTTTTGAATCCTGGTCGTCGGAGCGGGCATTCGTTTATCGCAAACACCTCCAAATCTCTGACAATTGGGGTACTGCAGTGATTGTTCAACAAATGATTTTTGGCAACCTGCACGAAACCAGCGGCACCGGTGTGATCTTTACCCAAAACCCCAAGCGTGGTCGTCCGGGCGTTCATCTTTATGGCGATTTTACTACCCGCAGCCAGGGCGAAGACATCGTGGCCGGCCTCGTGAAGCCGATGCCTGTGAGCGAAACCCAGCGCAAACAGGCCGGCCTTGGCGGATTGTCGCTGCAAACAATGTATCCTGCCATTTACCAGCGCCTTTTCGACCTTGCCTCCGACCTCACCGAAAACCATGGCTATTCGCCTCAGGAAATAGAGTTTACTTTTGAATCGGACAAGCCCGGCGACCTGCACATCCTGCAAACCCGCGATCAGGAACTGCATATCAGCCAGGAGTCAATGGTGTTTTTGCAGTCGCCCGATCAGATGACTTTGCTTGGACGCGGCATCGGCATCGGCGGTGGTGCTATGAACGGCCTCGCGGCTTTCGACGAAAAAGATATCGAAGAGTTACGAAGTGTCAACAACGGTACACAAATCATCCTTATCCGGCCCGACACCGTACCCGATGATATTGGGATGATTTTTGCCTGCGATGGATTACTTACCGCCAGGGGAGGCGCCACCAGCCATGCCGCCGTAACCGCTGTAAAACTTGGTAAAACATGTGTTGTTAATTGTAGTAAGATGATTGTCAATGAATTACAAAAATCATGCAACCTTGATGGTCATTTGCTTAAATCAGGCGACCTGATCTCTATTGACGGAACTTTGGGCAATATTTACCTCGGACATTATCCGCTCGAAATGGCCTCCCGCGACGAAGGATATTATTACTGACAATCCCTTTTCGCTCACTTCGAGAGCTATTATGCTGATTGGTTGAATTTTTACTGTCTCATTTCACAGAATTAGACTTTATGTTGTAGCTTTGCACTCCATGAATAATATCCGTAACTTCTGCATCATTGCCCATATAGACCATGGTAAAAGTACCCTGGCCGACCGACTCTTGCAACAAACACATACACTGAGCGAGCGCGAACAAAAAGACCAGGTGCTCGACAGCATGGACCTCGAACGCGAAAGGGGCATCACCATAAAAAGCCATGCCATCCAAATGGAATATCCTTTTGAAGGGCAAAACTATATCCTCAACCTCATTGACACTCCCGGCCACGTTGACTTTTCGTACGAAGTATCACGTTCAATAGCTGCCTGCGAGGGCGCACTGCTCGTTGTTGATGCCACTCAAGGCATTCAGGCCCAAACAATTTCTAATCTGTATCTTGCCCTAAATCACGACCTCGAGATCATCCCGGTGCTCAATAAAATTGATATGGACAGTGCCATGCCCGATGAGGTGGAAGACCAGATTGTGGACCTCATTGGCTGCGATCGCGGCGATGTGCTTCGGGTGAGCGCTAAAACCGGCTTCGGCATTGATGAGGTGCTGGCAGCAATTATTCACCGGGTGCCTGCGCCCAAAGGCGATCCCAACGCCCCACTTCAGGCACTTATCTTCGACTCGGTTTTTAATTCCTTCAGGGGAATCATCGCATATTTCCGTATCATGAACGGAACACTTGCATCTGGTGACCATGTGAAATTTTTTGCCACACAAAAAGATTACCATGCCGACGAAATTGGCGTTCTGAAACTTAAACAGTTTCCACGACAATCAATGAGTGCTGGCGATGTGGGATACATCATCTCTGGTATCAAATCGAGCCGCGAAGTGAAAGTGGGTGATACGATTACCCATGTTGTCAACCCAAGCAAAACGGCTATCGAAGGTTTTGAAAATGTAAAACCCATGGTTTTTGCCGGTATCTATCCCGTGGATGCTGATGATTATGAAGAACTTAGAGCTTCTATCGAGAAGCTTCAGCTCAACGACGCCTCCCTTGTTTTTGAACCCGAGTCATCGGTGGCACTCGGTTTTGGCTTCCGTTGCGGATTCCTTGGATTGCTCCATATGGAAATCATTCAGGAACGCCTCGACCGCGAATTCGACATGGATGTGATTACTACCGTGCCCAATGTTTCATTCAAAGCCTATACAACTTCCGGTGATATCCTTGAGGTTCATAATCCAAGTGGTTTGCCCGAAGTAACAAAACTCGATTATATCGAAGAACCCTATATCATCGCTCAGATCATTTCTAAATCTGAATACCTCGGCAACATCATGACCTTATGCATTGAAAAGCGTGGTGTGATGAAAAATCAGGTGTATCTTACCTCTGATCGTGTTGAAGTTACTTTTGAAATGCCGCTGAGCGAGATCGTGTTTGACTTCTATGACAAACTTAAATCCATCTCACGTGGTTACGCTTCTTTCGACTACCACATTCAGGGTTATCAGCGTGCCAACCTCGTGAAACTCGATATCCTGCTCAACAGCGAACCTGTTGATGCGCTTTCAACCCTCATTCACCGCGACAATGCCTATAGCTTTGGCCGGCGCATGTGCGAAAAGCTGAAGGAACTCATTCCGCGCCAGCAGTTCGACATCGCAATCCAGGCTTCGATCGGTGCCAAAATCATTGCCAGAGAAACAGTGAAAGCACTCCGGAAAGATGTGACAGCAAAGTGCTATGGAGGTGATATTTCACGTAAACGCAAACTGCTCGAAAAGCAGAAAAAAGGAAAGAAGCGTATGCGTCAGGTAGGCAATGTCGAGGTGCCACAATCGGCATTTCTTGCCGTATTAAAACTCGACTAACGTACTCCGCTGAAAGTAATCATCAAATTCGCGAAAAAATTCCACAACATCACCACGATGATGCCGATGGCTTTGCTCAGGTAAAAATTCATTTTAAACCTTGTCACCAAAAACCAAAGGATTAAGGTGTTGATAGCCAGTCCTACAAGCGAAATCAAGATGAACTCGGTGTACTCAACAGCCACATTGGGATTGCTGCTTTGAAAGGTCCAGACACGGTTTAGGAAATAGTTGGAGGTTGCTG
>DISP01000021.1 GCA_002421995.1 Bacteroidales bacterium UBA6207
TGCAGGAAGTTTTTGAGCAAACCGAAGCCCAGCCAATGCTTTTGTCGCAAACAACCCAGGAAGGACAGCAATTAAAAGGAGTCAGCTCCATTGCCTTTTGGATGAAAGGTCATACCTTTGCAAACGTTTCCGGAACACCTCCCCACTATGGGCAGCATAGCGCTGCAATCCTGAAAGATGTTCTGGGTTTAAAAAACCATGAAGTTTTATCACTGATAGAAAAAAACGTGATTTATGACAGAAATTTCAAATAACCAGATGGCCTTCATTGATGGCTCACGACTGATCACCGAAGCCTGCGTTCAGGCAGGTGCTCAGGCTTTTGTGGGCTACCCCATCACCCCTGCCAATCTGCTGTATTCGTATGCCAACCAACGCTACCCCGTTATGATGGCAGCTCCCGATGAGATAACAACCCTGCAATGGATGACCGGCTATGCAAGCCTTGGCAAACTTCCGGTTACAGCCACAGCCTTCCCGGGTTATGCCCTGATGATCGAATCAATAAACATGGCCATGATGATGGAGCTGCCCATGGTGATCATCCTCGTTCAACGGCTCGGGCCAGCCACCGGAACAGCCACTGCCGGTGCACAAGGCGACATCGCTGTGGTACACGGAACCGTTTCGGGTGGTTTTCAACTTCCAACGTTCTGCATTTCAAATCTTAACGATTGCTGGGAACTGTCGGCTAAAGCCGTTGAAACAGCCATCAGCCTCCGAACCCCTGTTGTGTTGCTCACTTCCAAAGAAATGGTGATGACACAGATGAGTTTCGACATGTCCACACTCACCGAAATCAAACCAAAAGCATGGAAATATTCTGACAAGTCAGGCGATTACAAATCGTATGATGTGGACGAATCGCTTGTGCCGGAATTTCTTCCTGTTTCTCAAAACCGGCACCAGGTTAGATTTACAGCCAGCACACACAATAAAGCAGGTATTCTTCAAAATACCACGCCCGAAGCGCTTGACAACTCGCGCCGTCTCAAAACAAAACTTGATCTGCATGCGCAGGAATTTCTTTACTATGAATATGATCAGCAGCAGGAAGCCGAGACCATCGTTTTGAGTTTCGACATCACTGCACAAGCTGCACGCGAAGCAGTTTTACGCCTGAGAAATGAAGGAACGAAGGTTTCGTTGCTTGTTGCAAAAACATTGTTCCCGATTCCTGAGCGTTACTACGAAATTTTAAACGGGTATAAAAAAGTGGTTATTGCCGAAGAAAACAATGATGGCCAATACAGGCGTTTTCTTTTTGGAAATCAACCACACGCTCACATCAAAGGTGTCAATGTTATGGGTAGAATGATTCAGCCGGAAGAAATCATGAAGGAGGTACAACACAATGGATAACAGAATTTTAATTGACAGCAAAGACCTTCCGTTCTGCAAAGGTTGCGGACATGCCGGTGTGGCGCAAAACACCGAAAAAGCATTGCAAAAACTTGGCTATGACACTTTGGACGTCATTTTTGTTACTGATATTGGCTGCCATGGGATCATTGACAAATCACTGCGCTCGCACACCGTTCACGGTCTTCATGGCAGATCGGTGGCATTGGCAGGCGGCATTGCAGCCGGTCTGACCCCCGAATCTGGGAAAAAAGTCATCGTTTTTATTGGCGACGGTGGTGCTACCATCGGCATGCAGCATTTGTTGGTGGCCGCTCATCACAACTTTCCGATGACCGTTGTGATTCATAACAATATGCTTTATGGCATGACAGGCGGGCAGCCGAGCGAGTTTACACCATGCGGTTTCAACACACCAACAGCTCCAAACAGGTCAGCAATGGGTGCCATTGACATGGTGAAACTGATGGAAGGTGTTGGAGCAGCGTATGTTAGCCGCGTGAGTGGTGTGGGCGACTTTTCTGATGAGCTAGCCGAAGCATTTGCACAGCCCGGATTTTCATTGGTAGAGGTAATGGAAATTTGCCCAAGCTATGGAGTGAAGTCCAATCCCGGAATGAAACTCAAACAAGTTGTCGAAACTGCCGGATTAGCAATTCACAAAAGCAAAAACCCACAATCTGAAAACCATCGTCCTGCCTATGACGGTTTCAAAAACAGCCTGCTTTCAGAGAAGCTGACCATAAAAAAAGAGTTTGAACCAGTTCTAAAAGGAACTGTTCGCATACTTCTCAGCGGATCAGCCGGTGAAGGAACGCAATCTGCTGCCGAATTCTTGGCCAGAACAGCGATGCTTTCCGGGCTCTACGCCACCAAAAAAGGGCATTATCCCGTTACGGTTGGTGTTGGTTTCTCGGCTGCCGAAGTGATCATCTCCGACCAGCCCATTTTCTACACAGGATCAACAAAACCTGATTTTATGTTGATAACATCAACAGATGGAGTGGATTATGCCATGCCGAAAATTAAAAACGGCAATGGCGCAACCATCATTTTAGATGGTTCGCTTCCAATTCCTGATACCAGCGCAAAGATTATTCAGAAAGATTTACGCAGCAAAGTTGGCTCGCGAAATGCAGCAATGCTAAGTGTTTTCACTTTGATAAAGAAATTTGGTATTCTTTCCGAAGAATCTTTGTTAACGGCCTATGGCAGAAACAAACTCTCTGCAAAAGTTCCTGTTGAAACCTTCACTGAAAATCTGGATTAAAGGTTCAGAGGTTTAGTTTTTAAACATATAAGCAGCAACAAGCAAAAGCCTTGTATTATTTACCGGGCTTGTTTGTT
>DISP01000215.1:0-5219 GCA_002421995.1 Bacteroidales bacterium UBA6207
CAGGAATAGAGGAATTGAAGGAATTGCTCGGTCGTGGTCGTGCCAAAGCGGGGATGTTCGAGGGCGAGTTGTCAGAGGGCGAGCTCGAGATTGGACAATCAGCAGCATTCATTCGCAGGATTGAAACCGTGGCCGATATTTTTGACCGTTTGCTAAAGGAGTTTGAAGCATCTAAAAAGCGGGTTCTTCGCATGAATTTGAACGCGTAATAATGCCGAAAATGGCTATTTTTGTTGCATTGGAAATTAAAACCGAACACATAGTTAAACCACTTAAAACATGAACTTTGAATTTACTGAAGAGCAGTTGATGATACAGCAGGCTGCCCGGGACTATGCCCAGCGTGAGTTGATAAAAGATGTGCTGGAACGCGATGCAACCGCCACGTTCCCTACCCATCACGTGAAAGCATTAGCCGAATTGGGTTTTATGGGAATGATGGTAAGCCCTGATTATGATGGAACCGGCCTCGATGCCGTGTCTTATGTGCTTGCAATGGAAGAACTCAGCAAGATAGACGCCTCTGTCAGTGTGATTGTATCGGTCAATAATTCTTTGGTTTGTTACGGGCTCGAGAAATTTGGAAATGAAACCCAGAAAAACAAATACTTAAAACCTCTTGCGCGTGGTGAGAAAATCGGTGCTTTTTTGCTCTCCGAACCCGAAGCAGGATCAGATGCCACCAGCCAGCGGACAACAGCCGAAGACAAAGGCGATTATTACCTTGTTAACGGCACCAAGAATTGGATCACCAACGCCAACAGCGCATCAACCTATATTGTTATTACACAGACCAATGCGGCAAAAAAGCACAAGGGAATAACAGCACTCATTGTCGAAAAAGACAGCCCGGGCATCACCCTTGGACCACATGAAGACAAGATGGGAATGCGAAGCAGCGACACGCATTCGGTAATGTTTAACGATGTAAAAGTGCCAAAAGAAAACCGCATTGGCGAAGAAGGATTTGGTTTCACTTTTGCCATGAAGGTTTTAGAGGGCGGGCGCATCGGTATAGCTTCGCAGGCCTTGGGACTTGCCTCGGGTGCGCTCGAACGTGCCACTGCTTATGCCAAGGAACGCAAGGCTTTCGGCACCGTGATAGCCAATCATCAGGCCATCGCATTCAAGCTGGCCGATATGGCCGTGAAAGTTGAAAATGCACGAAATTTATGTCTCAAGGCCGCCTGGCTCAAAGATCAGGGAAAACCTTATGGTATTGCCAGCGCGATGGCCAAACAATATGCAGCCGATATTGCGATGGAAGTAACAACCGAAGCCGTTCAGATTCATGGGGGATATGGCTATGTGAAAGAATACCATGTTGAACGCCTCATGCGCGAAGCCAAGCTGACACAGATTTACGAAGGCACAAGCGAAGTGCAGAAAATCATCATCTCGCGCGAACAGTTGAAATGAATCAGGTAACATACACGTAATAAATTGTTTAGCTACTAAATATTAAATTCTATGAAAATACTTGTTTTGATCGGGAATGTGCCCGACACAACCACCAAAATCAAATTCAATGCCGACAAAACGGCCTTTGATGCCGCAGGAGTTCAGTGGATTATCAATCCCTGGGACGAACTCGCCCTCACACGTGCCATGGAACTCAAAGAGGCGCCGGGCAGCAAGGTTGAATCAGTTACAGTGGCCAATGTAGGACGTCAGGAAACCGAAGCCACACTGCGTAAAGCATTGGCCATCGGTGCTGACAAAGCCATTCGGGTGGATGCCGATGCACGCGATGCCTTTTATGTTGCATCACAACTGGCAAAGGTTTGTCAGGGATTTGATCTCATTTTTGCCGGTGTTGAAGCTTCTGACTATAACGGAGCTGCCGTAGGCGGAATGCTGGCCGAGTTGCTTGGAATGCAAAGTGTTTCGGCTGTTTCCGGTTTGCAGGCCGAAGAAGGTTTTGTTCGCATCACCCGCGAGATTGAAGGTGGCAGCCAAACCCTCACCGCTGCAACACCACTTATGGCTATTGTTCAAAAAGGCATTGCCAAAGAACCACGTATTCCGGCCATGCGCGGCATTATGATGGCCCGCAGCAAACCACTCGAAGTGCTGAGCCCTGTTGATACCGAAACAAGGGTAAGCTTTGCCTCTTTTGATCTTCCTCCGGCCAAAGCAGCCTGCAAAAAATTCAGTGAAGAACAGGCCAAAGAGCTGATCCACGCATTGCGCGACGAAGCTAAAGTGTTGTAATTAAGAAGTATAAAAAAATAAAATATCAGATTATCATGTCAGTACTCATATATATTGATAATACAGACGGAAAGTTTAAAAAAGCCGGTTTCGAAGCCGTTAGTTATGGCGTGGCGCTGGCAGCACAGGCAGGCAGCGAGGCTGTGGCAGTATCACTCGGTAATGTGGCCGAAGCAGAACTTCTGAAGCTCGGAAACTACGGCGTTTCAAAAGTTTTGAGCTCAACAGATGAGCGTTTTGCCTCCATGGACAATCAGGCTGCTGCAAAAGCGCTTGCATTTGCCGCCGCAAAAGTTGGTGCCGAAATAGTGGTTCTGGCGCATAACAACCTTGGCAAAGCTATTGCACCACGTTTGGCTGTGAAGCTTCAGGCCGGTCTGGTTTCAAATGCCACCGGTTTGCCATTGAACCTGAGTCCTTTCACTGTTAATAAAAACGTGTTCACCGGCAAAGCCATTGGCCACGCCGTGGTTCACACCGCCGTGAAAGTGCTTACACTTTCTTATAACTCTTATGGGGTGGTCGAAAAGCCTGTTTCGGTAAACATCGAAGCTTTTGATGCCGGACTTGGTGATGCCGATTTTGGATTGAAAGTTGAACAAACACAAAAGGTTACAGGAAAAATTCTCTTAAGTGAAGCCGAAATTGTTGTGGCTGGTGGACGCGGTATGAAAGGGCCTGAAAACTGGGGAGGCATCGAGGAATTGGCCGAAATCCTGGGAGCCGGCACAGCCTGCTCACGTCCGGTTTCTGACGAAGGTTGGAGGTCGCATGGCGAACATGTGGGCCAAACTGGAAAGATCATCGCACCCAATCTTTATTTTGCTCTTGGCATCTCGGGCGCCATCCAGCACTTGGGTGGTGTGAGCGGATCAAAAGTGATTGTTGCTGTGAATAAAGATCCCGATGCACCCATTTTTGAAGCTGCTGACTATGGCATTGTGGGCGATGTGATGAAGGTGTTGCCTCAGTTTATCGAGGCTGCGAAAGAATTGAAAGCCTGATTCATTATAAGTCAAAAAAAACGACCGGGACAGCCAGCGCTGATCCCGGTTTTTTTGTTTGAAGCTCTGCTTTGGAAATTAGTAAAAAGCTGTCATTCATGCTATTCAGAGCTTCATATCTCCAAAAGCATGATTTCGTCCAAAATTCTATCCAATTACAGTTTGACACATATTATTTGATACTTTTATGCCCGAAAAATGAAGGCCGTTTTATTTTCCATAATTCTTGATTTTAATTTTCTCAACACTTTGTTTTATGAATAACCGCAACATACTTTTTTTGGTAATGATGTTGACCGGAATGATTGCCGGCGCACAGGAAAACAGTTTATGGATGCGCTATCCGGCGCTTTCTCCCGATGGCAAAACCATTGCCTTTTGTTATCAGGGCGAGATTTGGACAGTGCCTTCCACCGGTGGAACAGCAACTGCACTCACCATGGCAGAGTCGTATGAATACGCACCCGTTTGGAGCCACGATGGAAAGATGATAGCGTTTGCATCGGATCGTTATGGCAATTTTGATGTTTTTGTGATGCCTTCGCAAGGTGGCGATGCCCGGCGTCTCTCCTACAGCTCAGCCCGCGAAGTGCCTTGCAGTTTCAGTCATGACGACAGCAAGGTGCTTTTTCCGGCAAACCGTCAGGATATAGCCACCAATGCCCAATATCCTGTAGGTGGAATGGGCGAACTTTATGCTGTTCCGGCAGGCGGGGGCAATGTGGAACAACTGCTTCCCAATGCAGCACTTCAGGCCAGCTACAATGCGGATGGAAGCATCATTCTGTATGAAGACCTCAAAGGATATGAAAATGAATGGCGAAAACACCATACCTCTTCAGTAACACGCGACATCTGGATGGTTGATGTTGCAAAACAGAACTATACCAAACTTAGCACCTTTGAAGGCGAAGACCGAAATCCGGTGTTTGCAGCAAATGGCACCGATTTTTACTTTTTAAGCGAAAAAAGTGGTTCCTTCAATGTGTTCAAAAGCTCGATAAGCAAACCGGCAGTTTCAGAACAGCTGACTTTTTTTGCAAAACACCCTGTGAGATTTTTGAGCGTATCGAATGACAACACCCTTTGTTTTGCGTTTGATGGTGAGGTCTATCTTCAAAAACCGGGTGCTCAGGCAAAAAAAGTTTCAATCTACGCAAAAAGAAATGCTGCACCATCCGAAGACAGAATTGTAAACGTAAATGAGGGTTTCACCGAAGCACGTCTTTCACCCAACGGCAAAGAGTTTGTATATGTTTTTCGTGGCGAAATCTTCGTGAGCAGTATGGATGGCGGCTACACCAAACGTATCACGAACACACCTTATCAGGAACGCAGTGTCAGCTTTAGCCCTGATGGACGTTCGCTTGTATATGCTGCTGAAGTTAACAACAGCTGGAACCTCTATACTTCAACAATTGTACGCAAAGAAGAGCCTTACTTTTATGCTTCAACGCTACTCAAAACCGAAACGCTGATTGCAACTGATGCAGAGGAGTTTCAGCCTGAATATTCTCCCGATGGCAAAGAAGTAGCCTATCTTGAAAACCGTGTGGTGTTGAAAGTGATAAACATCGAAACAAAAGCTTCCCGAGCAATCACTCCGGCCAATGTAAACTACTCTTACGCCGATGGCGACCAGTATTTCCAGTGGTCGCCTGATGGGAAGTGGTTCCTGATCAATTTTGCGTTCCCTGACAGAATATTCACTCCTGAAGCCGGTTTGGTTTCTGCTGACGGCAAAGGCGAAATTATCAACCTAACGCTTAGTGGTTATGATGATTACGCTCCAAAGTGGAGTACCGATGGAAAAATGATGGTTTGGGGAAACAACCGAAATGGAGACCATGCGCAAGGTGGTTATATCTCAACAGCCGATGTGTATGCAATGTTTTTCACAACTGAAGCTTTCGATCGCTTCAGGCTGAGCAAGGAAGAGTTTGCCCTGCTTAAGGAACAGGATGAAAAAGCTGAAAAGGATAAAAAGGAAAAGGATGATCA
>DISP01000215.1:5356-7480 GCA_002421995.1 Bacteroidales bacterium UBA6207
ATAGCTGATGGCAAACCAATGAAAATCAATGTGGAAGACGGCAAAACAGAAGGTTTGAAAACCGGAGGCGAGATGCTGCTTCAACCGGCTGCCGAGCGAAACTATATTTTTGATCACGCGTGGCGGCAAGTGCGCGAAAAATTCTACGTCGAAGACCTTCATGGTGTTGACTGGGAGTTTTACCGTGCCGAATATCAGAAATTTTTGCCTTTCATAACCAACAACTACGACTTTGCCGAGATGCTCAGCGAGATGTTGGGCGAACTCAATGCCTCGCATACCGGCTGTGGCTACCGTTCGGGAAAACCCAACGGAGACCAAACAGCCGATCTTGGGGTTATCTTTGATCAAAATTTCGATGGCCAGGGATTGAAAATTGCCGAAGTGATCGAAGGCGGACCGCTCCATAAATCCACATCAAAAGCCAAGGCAGGCTGTATCATCGAAAAAATTGACGGAGAATCCATCCCGGCCGACAAAGACTTTTTTGCGCTGCTAAACCGCAAAACAGCTAAGCTTTGTTTGCTCTCCCTGTTCGACCCGCAGACCGGACAACGCTGGGAAGAAAGCCTCAAACCTGTTAGCATGTGGGAAACAAACGAACTGCTCTATAAACGCTGGGTGAAAAACCGTCGAGCCGAAGTGGACAGGCTTTCAAACGGCAAGATCGGCTATGTGCATGTGCGCTCGATGGACGATGCCAGCATGCGTGTGGTGATGGAAGAAGCCCTCGGTAGAAATTTCGAAAAAGAAGCACTTGTTGTTGATACACGTTTCAACGGAGGAGGAAATATCCACGAACAGTTGTCGGATTTTCTGAGTGGAAAAAAATATGTTGATATTGTTCCTCACGGGCAATATATTGGTTCAGAGCCACTTGATAAGTGGGTGAAGCCTTCTGTTGTGTTAATTAGCGAGAGCTGCTACAGCGATGCGCATCTGTTTCCGGTGGCCTATCGCGCCAAGGAAATCGGACAAACGGTAGGAATGCCGGTTCCGGGTACAGGCACCTTTGTGTGGTGGGAAAGCCAGATTGATCCAACGTTGGTGTTTGGCATTCCGATGGGCGGATGGCGCATGATGGATGGAAATTTCTGCGAAAACACCCAGTTTGAACCCGACATCAAAGTGGCCAACGATCCGGGTGTGATGGCATCGGGTCGCGATGAACAACTGGAAGCTGCTGTTAAAAGCCTGATCAAATAAGACGGCCTGCCGCTCCATGTGACATGGAACGATCTGTCATTGTTCTGCACTTGAAAACCAGGTTTGATTTGTTTTGAAGATTTGTGATGTAAATCTTATCAAATCATCCGCAATTTTCATATCCGTACACCCCCGAATGCATTAACTTTGGCAGATTATTCTACCAAGCCAAAGCATCATGCCGAAGAAAAAACCACTTCCGTCAGGTGTAAAAAACACCCTCGCTGCCACCATACTGAGCATTTTCGGTTCAAGTCCTTTCAAGCCCTTAAATTATAAGCAAATTAGCAAGGCGTTGAGTATTAAGGATAAAGCAGGAAAAGACCTTGTTCATAACATCTTGCTCGAATTGGCCAAAGAAGGCAAAATTGTTGAAGACAAACCTTACCGCTACACCCTGAGCAAGGCATTGCTGCAGGAGTATGGAGAGAAAAAAGAGTATGTCACCGGCAGGGTGGATATGAAGAGCACCGGAAAAGCTTACGTGATACCAGACAAAGGGGGTGAAGATGTGTTCATAGCTGCCAACAATACCGGTCAAGCATTGCACGAGGACACTGTGAAGGTTTACCTCTTTCCAAAAAGAAAGAACCACAAAACTGAAGGCCAGATTGTGGAAATCATCGAGCGGAAAAAGACCGATTATGTGGGTGTTATCAGCATTTCTAAGCAGTTTGGTTTCCTCGTTCCCGACAGCGGAAATATGCCCGTGGATATATTCGTGCCCAAAGAATCCCTGAACAAAGCCAAAAACGGCGAAAAAGTGATCGTCCGCATCACTGAATGGCCAGAAGAATCGAAAAACCCCTTTGGTGAAGTGATCAAAGTGCTTGGCATGCCGGGCGATAACAACGTGGAAATGCAATCCATCCTGGCCGAATACAACTTCCCGCTGGAGTTTCCGAAAGAGGTTGAAAA